>DATGXB010000071.1:0-4261 GCA_035299225.1 Nostocaceae cyanobacterium
CCCCTGCCCCTCTGCCCCTCTGCCCCTCTGCCCCTCTGCCCCTCTGCCCCTCATCTCCCCAACTTGTTGGGAATGCCTTCGCAACCTCCGGGAATGGTGTTTCTGGTTTTTTCTCCACACCAAGCGCAACAGTAGTAACGGGTTGATTCTGACATTCTTTGTACGTTGCTGAAGTCGGCGTTTTCTATTACTGCACCGGTGTGCTCTCCTGTTTCATAGTTGGGGGGGTCTTTGCGGCTACGGGGGGAGGCTTGTTCCAGATCACCATAAAATAACCGGACTCCGTTGAGGTCGGCGTTTCTTAAATCGGCTTCGTATAAAATGGTGCGGGAAAGGTTGGCTTTGACTAAATCGCAACTGCTGAGGTTAGCCCGGACTAGGTTGGCTTCGCTGAGGTCTGTCCAGCGTAAATCGGTGTTGGCTAAGTCTGCACCGGCTAACATTACTCCTAAGTCTATGACCCGCACTCCTTCTAATCGGTCTTCTGCATAACCACCAGTACCATTAAGGATAGCACGACCTAAGCGCCGATCGCGTTTTAGGGGAGTGAGTAATTTGGAACGGGACAGAAAACGGAGGATTTTGGCTTTACCGCTACCATCTACACTACTAAATATAGCGGCGGTTCGTCCTTCTGCGATCGCTCTTTCCTGTGGCCAATCTTCTAATAATCCTTCTTCGTCTAAAACTAAATCCGAAATCCCCTGAAAATAAGAATCTATGGTTTGTTGTTGGGTAATAATATTTTGCTGGACTGTTAACAGGTTTTGCTGAATGGTTAAATCTTTAGAAATTACATATTGTCGCCAAGCTACATAAACGGCTATAATTGCAATCAAGATTTGCCCTAATGCACCAAACCATTCTGCTAAAGTCCCGGAAGCTTCCCAGTTAACTCTTCTCCCCCAGGCTAATAACTTACTGCCAACGCCTGTAAATCGCAATATACCAACTATTCCCACTATTACCCCAATAAATGACACAAATAGGGTACGTTCTTGGGGTGTAAACCATTTCTGAATCACGTTTTGCAACCACGGTAGGAGAATCACCATTGATAACAATAAAGTGATGGATGTACCTACAAGCCCTAACAACCAGTTATTAATCACTATACCCACAAAAGTGATAGCGATCGCTACTAACGTTAAAACTAAAGCTCTTGGCTTAATAGCAAATTGATTGCTAGATTGAGGTTTAACAAGAGAACGAGCCTGATTGAGTGCGGTTGTGTGGCTAGGAGATTGTAAAGCTGAAATGGCAGCTAAGGCTTTTTGAGTGGCTAAATGATCCGGTATCAGCCCATTATTTTCGCTTGCTTCCCCATCAAAATCATCTGGGTGCAAGTCGTCCTGTTCTGGGTTGGGTTCAGGAGTGGGGGGGTGAGAAGAATTAGAATTAATACTCATATTTCATATAAGGAGGCAGGGGGCAGGGGGCAGGGGGCAGGAGGTAAGAAAATTAATTTAATTGATGTTTAATAGGGTTTAACTGGATAGTTATTCTGCCATATTGCACTGGTTAAGAATAGGATTAAAGAATAATTGAATAAAATTAGTCTATTCTGATACTATCTTTTTATATCCATCAGTTTTAGCATCTTAGAGTAAGTTTTGTAGGTGCAGCATGATTTTGCGGCGCTACGTGATTGTTTCTGGATTGATTAGTCTTGTAACCTTTGGCTGTGGTGACTTTGACACCTCATCTGCCCAAAAAACTAAACAGGTTGTACAAGAATCCAACGTTACCCAACTCCTTACAGAAGCAGAAGATAGCCAAAAAGTCAAAATTTTATTGCGTCAAGGCAATAAGTTATTAGATGAACAGCGCTATCAAGAGGCTTTAAAGGCTTATGATCAAGTTATCGAACTCAAATCCGATAGCGTAGAAACATGGGTAAATCGAGGTAACGCCTTAATTGCTTTACAACGTTATGAAGAAGCCTTGTCATCCTATGATAAAGCGATCGCTCTCCAACCAAATAAAGATGAAGCTTGGTACAATCGGGGCAATGCCTTAACCGCATTACGTCGTTATTCCGAAGCCATCGAAGCTTATGACGAAGCGATCGCTGTAATGCCAGAAAAACATGAAGCTTGGATTAACCGGGGTATAGCCTTAACTAGATTACAGCGTTATAAAGAAGCCTTAGCATCTTACAATCAAGCCTTAACCATCAACAAAAATTTGCCAGAAGTCTACTATAACAAAGCCTGTAATTATGCCCTGCAAGGTAATGTAGAATTAGCAATTGAAAGTTTAGACCAGGCTATTAAACTGCAACCTGATAAATACCGACAAATAGCCAGAACCGACACAGATTTTGAGAAAGTACGTAATGACATCAGATTTCAACAATTAATTCAATAATTAATTCAATATTTTATAGGTCTTAAAGCTTTTAAGCTATTAAATTAGATGCTAGGTAGAATCCTTGTATAGACTGAAAATATAACGCCTCTACCTTCTTTTTTACCAAATATTTATTGTATTTATTGCGAAAATTTAGCAGTTACTCGGTAAATTTCTTTGTTGATAGAGATAAGTAATTAGGCAGAATTAATTACACAACTTATTTCCCTGTTCCCTGTTCCCTGTTCCCTTACTTCATGTAGGAATTTAATTTTTCACGACTACTTATTTTATTACTTAACTCCACACCATCATGTAGTATAATCTAATTCGCATTGTTTGAACTATTAGCCTCAGAACTCATCTGAGTTTATACCAAAATCGTTGTAACAAAAAATTAAGGTATCTAATGAAATCTTGGTACAGGTTTGCTACATTTGGGCTGATAGTCCTATCCATTATCAACTATAACCATCCTCAAACCCTAGCAAAAGGAGGCAGGGGGCAGGAGGCAGGGGGCAGGAGGCAGGAGGAATATATAATTAGTTCCTCATTTCCTTCTTTTACCCAAACAATAGCCCAAAGTGCAGATACAACCACACCGAAAACAGCAAAAGAGTGGTTAGAGTTGGGGAATAATTATTTTGCTGCCGAAAATTATCCAGAGGCACTAGCAGCTTATGAACAAGCGATTAGCCTTGAACCAAGAAATGTAGATGCTTGGTATGCTAAAAGTAGTACCTTAATTAGTTTAGAGAGATATGAAGATGCGATCGCAGCCTGTGACAAAACTTTAGAACTGCAACCCAGATATTATGAAGCTTGGTATGCTAAAGGGTACAGTTTAGGTCTACTAGAAGAATACACAGAAGCGATCGCTGCTTACAATAAAGTCATACAACTCAAACCAGATCATACTAATGCTTGGTATGCCAAAGGTAATAGTTTAAGTGCATTAAACCGCTACCAAGAAGCCATTGCTGCCTTTGACAAAGTAATAGCAATCAACCCAGAATATTATGAAGCTTGGTATAGTAAAGGCTATATTCTGCAAAAATTAGAAAAAAATCAAGAAGCCATTTCTGCTTACGACAGAGCCATAATTATCAAACCAGATTATACTAATGCTTGGTATGCCAAAGGATATATTTTATATAAAATGCGGCGTTATCGAGAAGCCCTTTCTGCCTACGAACAAGCAATAGATATTAACCCAGATTATATAGATGCTTGGTATAACAAAGGTTTATCTTTACAAGGATTAAAGCGATATCTAGAAGCACAAAGAGCATACAATCGAGTAATATCATTACAACCCGAAGCGGCTGACGTTTGGTATGCCCAAGGCAACATTTTTCAAGAAATCAGAAATTACGAAAATGCTCTATCGGCATACAATAAAGCCATAGAAATCAAACCAGATTATGCAGAAGCTTGGTATGCCCAAGGTTACACTTTGGATAAACTCAAACTTTATCAAGAAGCTCTCATATCATATAATACAGCTATAGAAATAAAACCAGATTATGCCGATGCTTGGTATAATAAAGGTATTCTTCTCCGCGAAATACAACGTTATGATGAATCCTTAGAATCTTATAATCAAGCAGTAAAATTTAAACCTAAAGATTACGAAGCATGGTATGGTCGCGGAGTGACATTATGGCATTTAAAAAAATACAAAGAAGCCTTAGAATCTTATGATCGAGCCTTAAGTATTAACCCCAAATATAGACTAGCCGCAGAAGCCAGGAAAACATTATTAACACAAATCGGTGGAGGAAATAGAGAACAGGGAAGAAGAAATAGAAGGAGATGAGGCAGGGAGAAGAGGCAGGGGGGCAGGGGGGCAGAGGGGCAGGGGGGAAAGAAGAATATAGAAATACTTTTTTCCTATTGCCTATTGCCT
>DATGXB010000072.1:0-46474 GCA_035299225.1 Nostocaceae cyanobacterium
GAATTTCTCGTCTAGTTAGAAGTGCTTTATCTTTTTCTAAAAAGCTAGAAAATCACATTGGAGCTATTTGGTATTTTATTCATCATTATAATTCCTGTATTGCTGCCTAGATTTTTCATCACTACATCTTGATCACTACCCATTTTCTATATATTCCTGCATTTTTTCTTTTAGAGTTTTGAGGCGGTCAGTTCTCGACCTCAATTCAATAATAAAATCAGGTGTAATGGGTGGAAACTTTTCTCGTTCTTCCTCTGTTAATGCTTCCCAGCGTTCCCATTTTATCCAAGTAGCATCAGGAGAACGATTTGCACCATTAGGTAATCTAAAACAAGTAGAAGAACTAAAAACCTTACCTAACTTTGTTTTACGATTCCAAATATTCAAATCAGTAATTAAATCAGCCTCTATAATTCCGCTTTTTCCTCCTCTTCGTGGTAAAATAATTAATCGTCCTTTAGCATTTAGCTCAAAATTAACATTTTTATTCGCCATACAAAGATGATAAAACTGTTCATCTGTAAGGCGAATAATTGGATCTAAATTAACAGTAATTATATCCATTTTAGGTTAATATTGATATTGTGCAAAATTCTCTTCTACTAAAGGTTGATAATCCCAACTAGAAAACGGTCGAAAATTATCTTGACAAACAGCCGTTAAACGACACAATAAGCGAAACTGTAAAGGAGTTGGTGATAAATTTACCCGTTCTACTTCTAATATAACTGATTTTGGATCTTTCCGCAGAAGTTCAAAAACTTCACTTCTTAAATAGCGCGGACAATACCCCACAATATAATGATCCTCTGTATTTAAAGTTAATGCCTTATCATCATAAGGGTTTTGAAATTCATGAGCTAACCATAACTTTTCACTTTCTGAAAGACTATTAATTCTTTCAAGTGCACATTCAGGTAAATGTCGCAGTCCATGAGCTAAAAAATGTAATTGATATCGTCCTTCTTCATCCGGTTCTGCACAAGGAAATACAGCCAAGTTATCCGTTTTTCTTTGTCCACCACTACGGGCTAAAATTGCCAGTGGATCATCTTCATTTTCGGGAATATTTAGTCTTTGAATAAAATCAGCATAATCAGGACGTGAACGAGACATGACCCGATTAGCAAAAACTGCAAATAAATAAGTTGATGTATATTCTTGTTCTAAATTAGGAAATGAATATAAAGGTTCAAAGCCACATTTATTTTGTGCTTCTTCTACTCCTTTAGTGTACACAAATTTGTAATTTTTACCATCAAATGTTAATTTACCAATAGTAAACCAAGAACGACTATCGTAATCTTGCCAAGCTAAAAATAATGTTTCAGGCGTTTTCATCTTTAACTGCTATCCTTTGATATACGTTTTATTATTTAATCTTTTACTTGGGTATTGACAGCAGCATAACACGTAGTAAATTGACAAGTTCAAGTAATAAAATTTAATATTTTCATCTGGTAGTTAAGTGAACTAAAGGAATAACAAAAAACCAAAGACTATCTAGCTGTGTCCCCACCAATTGTAAAAAAGTGCCTCTCTTTTACCGTCGGGTACTGCCTAAAATCCTACTCAACTGCTATGATGTTAGATGAATTACAACTATGATGCTGTGTTTTTTATTACAGATGTTTCCTTTCCCCTCACTGAAGGTAATCAATTCTTTTAGGCAAAATGGGTGAAATAATCTAATAATTAGGATTGCTGTATTATAGTAGATAAGGTTAGTAAAGTGTAGATTGTATGGCTCGTGATTTATTCCACAATATTGTCAGGTCTGCACTAGAAAAAGAAGGTTGGATAATTACGCACGACCCACTAAGTATTGAGTGTGGTGGAGTTGATATTCAAATTGATTTAGGTGCAGAAAGGCTTTTAGCGGCGGAGAAAAATGGAGAAAAAATAGCAGTTGAGATTAAAAATTTTGTCAGTGCTTCTAAAATTTCGGAGTTTCATACCGCACTGGGACAGTTTATTAATTATCGGACTGCTTTGCGCTTTGAAGATAAAAGTAGAATCTTATATTTAGCTGTACCACTGTTAATTTATAATAATTTTTTGAATTTACCTTTTATTCAAACAGTAGTCACAGAAAACCAATTAAAGCTGATTATTTATAATGTTGATACGGAGGAAATAGAGCAGTGGATAAATTAAATCAATATCGAATTAAAATCAAAGAATTATTAACTAAATATCTCCAGTATAAGCCTAGTTATGGAGATGTGGAAATTGAGCCTATTTTTGATTCAGAACATGATCATTATCAAATTATTAGCATAGGATGGAACAATCAAAAGCGGGTTTATCATCCAATGATGCACCTGGATATTAAAAATGGGAAAATTTGGATTCAGGAAAATACAACTGAAGTTGATATTGCTTTAGAACTGATGGAAATGGGTGTACCTAAACAAGATATTGTTATCGGTTTTCATACTACAAAAATGCGTCAATTATCAGGATTTGCTGTGGAATAATCCCGGAAATAATGCTAATCACTACAACTGTTCTATGAACAACAACCAAAACCAGCCCTTCTGGATATATTAACTTTTAAGTGCGTTTACCCCAAAATACTGCCACCTAAGCTTGACATTTACTATTTTTTTGTGATATCCTAGTATACTGTTTCAAGTGTATTGATGGCTGCACTAGGCTACAGAGTAAATCAATAATATTTGGTAGCTAAATATCGCCTATATAATGCCTAAATGCTGGTTTTTTGTTGTTTATTCATGAGGTGAATATGGCTAAGCGCCGTAACCCGAAAAAAGAAAAGGCGCTACGAAACCAGGCTTATGCCAGAAAGTTTCGTAAACGGACTACAACTGGAAGAATGCAAAGAAGATTCCAACAAAGAACGCCGAAGGCCGAGGAAGATGAAGGGGCAGCAGCAGTTGATGCTGAATAATGTGCCTGTCTAAATCTTGGCTGTTTCAGTCTTCTAGATTGGGGTGTACAAAAGTACACCCTTGTTTTTTATTGGGCAGTTATACCACGTTTCAGGTAAATAAAGTACAGAATTTAATAATTAAAGCCTGATGCTAAAGGAGTTTTAACTCTGTTCCCTGTTAAGAGTTCTCTGTTCCCTGCTGTAGCAATAATTGAGCGTTTTTGATGGCTTGTCTCACTTGAGTAAAGCCTGTTCCGCCGTAGCTGTTGCGGGCTGCTACTACTTGCCGGGGGGAAATGGCCTCATAAATATCATTACTGAAGGCGGGGTGTATTTGTTGCCACTCTTCTAAGGTTAAATCTTTGAGAATTTTACCAGCCGCAATACTGGTTTTGACCACTTTACCAACCAGGTTGTAAGCTTCTCGGAAAGGTACACCCCTAGCGGCTAAATAATCAGCTACATCGGTGGCGTTGGAAAAGTCTTCGGTGACGGCTGCTGCTAGGCGTTGAGTCCGAAATTCTAAGCCTTCCCGTAATAAAATTGTCATGGCTTCGAGACAGGCTTTCACGGTGTTTACACTGTCAAATAAGCCTTCTTTGTCTTCTTGTAGGTCTTTGTTATATGCCAGGGGTAGCCCTTTCATAATTACTAGCATGGCTTGAAGATGGCCAAAAACTCGCCCTGTTTTCCCCCGGACTAGTTCTGGTACATCGGGGTTTTTCTTTTGGGGCATGATGCTAGAGCCTGTAGCACAGCTATCTTTTAGGGTAATAAAGCGAAATTCTTCGGAAGCCCAGAGGATGATTTCTTCGGAAAGGCGGCTGAGGTGAACCATGATTAAGCTGCTGGCACAAAGAAATTCTATAGCAAAATCGCGATCGCTCACTCCGTCTAAACTGTTCTCATAAATTTGATCAAAATTCAATAGCTGGGCGGTGTAATGTCTATCAATGGGGAAAGTTGTTCCCGCTAAAGCACCGCAACCCAAAGGGGAAGTATTCACCCGTTTATAAATCTCTTTCAGCCTTTCCCTGTCCCGTTGTGCCATCTGAAAATAAGCTAACAAATGATGAGCTAAACTTACAGGTTGGGCGCGTTGTAAGTGGGTATAACCAGGGATGAGGGTTTCAACGTGCTGTTCAGCGATTTGTAGTAAAATTGTTTGAAATTCTTGTAATTGTTGGCTAATTTGCTGGATTTGATCCCGTAGATATAGCCTAGTGTCAGTGCCTACTTGGTCATTACGCGATCGCGCCGTGTGCAACTTCTTGCCTACATCCCCCACAATTTCCGTTAACCGCCTTTCTACAGCAAAATGCACATCCTCCGCATCAACTCCGGGAATAAATTTACCTTGGCGATATTCTTGGCGGATTTGTTCTAAACCTGTAACCAGTTGTTCCCCTTCTTCTGGGGAAATGATCCCCGTATGGGCTAACATTTGGGCATGAGCTTGAGAACCAGTCAGATCATACTCAATTAAATTGAAGTCAAAACCGATACTAGCATTAAACAGAGCGATCGCCGGATGTAATGCTGATTCAAATCGCTGACTCCAAGTGTGTTGTTGATTCATAAATTTCCCATAAAAACATAATTTTAGATTTTAGATTTGGACTGATTCCTCACCTAAAATCTAAAATTTTAAAGCAATTTAGCCAAATTTAGTTAACTTAAGAAACAAATAACTCACGCCTACGCCAATTAAAAATGCCCAAATTTGGCCTGATTTCACAAAATTATTCCAAGTTTGTTGCATTTGACCAACAATATTCGGGTCAGTTACTGTTTGAGCTAACACATCGACATTTAAGGGTAAATGCCCAACGATTTGAAACATTGAATCACTAACAAAGTCCATAACCTGACAATTAAGGGTTAATTTAATTTGTATTTCTGTTCATCACAAAAATACAATTACCGAAATTATACGCAGGATTGAACACAATTAGAAGGCAGGAGGGAAGAGGCAGGGGAGCAAGGAGGGAAGAAGTAAACTAAGTAATTTTTATTAGATGAGGGTAAAATGGTATCAGAATGATGAGGAAATATCATTAATCCAAAATCCTCTCTTTCTCCCCTTTCCCACCTTTCTCCCTCATCCCTTTGTTAAACGTAATTTTTCTGATGTTCGCAAAATTTGCCCAGCTAAAATTGCCGCCCCAAAACCATTGTCAATATTGACCACTCCCACCCCAGCAGCACAAGAGTTCAACATAGTTAATAAAGGCGCTAAACCACCAAAACTCGCGCCATAACCAATACTGGTAGGAACAGCAATCACCGGACAATCAGCCAAACCCGCCACAACACTTGGTAAAGCCCCTTCCATTCCCGCCACAACAATTAATACTGCTGCGGACTCTAACAGGTGACGATTACTTAATAAACGGTGAATACCTGCCACACCCACATCCCAAAGACGCTGCACCTGAAAACCGCATAATTCGGCAGTAACTGCGGCCTCTTCTGCCACAGGTAAATCGGCTGTTCCTGCGGATAAGATGGCGATTTGACCAGGAAACAAAAGGGGAATTTCTTCTGGTGTAATGGCACAAATTCGGGCTAACTCAAAGTATTGTAAACCCCGGACTTTTTTTTGCAAGGCTTCATAAACATCCGGGTCAATGCGGGTAGCCATAACTACAGAAGTACGCTGGCGCATCACTGCCATAATTTGGGCGATTTGTTCTGGCGTTTTTCCAGGGCCCCAGATGACCTCCGGGAAACCGGTTCTGAGTTGGCGATGATGGTCAATTTTGGCAAACTCCCCTACAGACTCATAAGCTAAATCTTTGAGTGAGTGAATTGCCTGATCTGGGGTAATATTACCATTAGCTACACCATGCAGGAGCGATCGCAAAGCTTTTTCATCAGTCATTAGTAACTTTTTCCTTTTGATTGTTGACTGACGCTGATTTATTGCCCGTATTAAAACTATTTCTTGACCTTGATTTCATAAATATTCCAGAATGGCCCACCCAAAGGAGTAAATTTAATTCCCTCAAACTTATTTCTCACCGCCGCTAGAGAATAGGGATTAACCAAATAAATTAAAGGTGCATTTTCTTGGACAATTTGTTGAAATTCAGCATAAATTTCTTTGCGTTTTTTATCATCTAATTCTCTTGCACCTTGAATAAATAATTCCCCAATTCTAGCTTCCCAAGGAGCGATTTTTCTGTCCTGAATAGGTTTTTGTTTTGGTTGTGGTTTTTGATTAAACATATGTGAACCACCATCAGGTGTCCACAGGTTAGCACTATCATTTGGTTCTAAACCAGCACCAAAACCAATTAACCCCACTTCCCAATCAAAAGAATTATCTAGTTTATCTAGATAAGTATTCCAAGCTAGAGGAGTGAAATCAACTTGAATACCAATCTTGTTCAAATCATTTTTAATTTGTGATCCTATAGCCTCTCGGATTCTATTACCGCTATTGGTGATTAAAGTAAAACGTACACGATTACCTTGAGCATCTAACAATTCACCTTGATTATTATATTTAAATCCAGCTTTAAGTAATAATTGCTTGGCTTTTTCAGGGTCATAACTATAGACTTTTAACCCTTCTTCCGGCGATAAATAGTAAGGGCTTTTGACAAATACCGGTGAATTTAGCAATGTACCTAAACCACGATAAGTATTATTAACCATCGTTTGGCGATCAATAGCATAAGCCACTGCTTGTCTAAACTCCACAGTATTAAACCAACGAGATTTTACAGGATTTACCAAAGGTTGACCATCCCTTTTCCCTGTATTGAGATTAAAAAATATAAAGGTGGTACTAGCGGCTGATCCACCATTATAGATCGTAAAATTTCCCTGTTTTTCCTGTACTTTCAACAAAGAAAAATACTCTGGTGTCACACCCAAAGCATCTAAACTACCTGAACGAAATTGCATTACAGAAGTATCTGTTGATTCGACAATTTGCCAAACAATACGTTCTATATAAGGTTGGGAATTTCCTTGAGCATCTTTGCGCCAAAAATAAGGATTACGCCGGAAAATTAGACGTTGACTGGTATCGTATCTTTCTAATTTGTAAGGGCCATTAACAATAATTTGTTCTGGTGGTGTGTCAACACTCCATTTAGTCATAAATAGAGGTTTACCTTCTTTATCTCTATTTTTCACCGATTCTTCTAGCGCGTGTTTTGGTAAAATTCCATAAGCTGTAGCACTACGTAAAAATGGCGCAAAAGGTTCTGGTACAGTAAACTCAACTCGACGATTATCTAGTTTTCTGACAGAAGGAAATTTACCCTGTTCCCCAATTTTTAAAGTATCTCTAATATTGGTGGCTATATCCTCATTTAAGTAAATATCATTGTAGGTAAATACAACATCATCTACTGTTAAAGGTTCGCCATCCGACCATTTTAAATTTTCTTTTAAAGTAAAAACAATTTTTAATTTATCCTCAGATATTTGCCAAGATTCAGCCAAAGCAGGTTCAATTTCGCCAGTCTGGGGATTTTCTGTAGTTAAACCTTCATAAGTTAAACCAAAAATATTGGGAGTTTCGGAATTAAGAGCATAATTAAATGTTTTGGGGTCACTGAGAATGCTAGTTACCAATTGAGGAACTTGAGCATCTTTAGCTTTTAAGTTATTGGAGTTAGCACCAATAATTACAATTGCGGTCAATACAAATAGTGTAATAATGACCCAGAGGTATTTTGTCTGACGCAGAGTTTTTGTAGTAAATGACATAATTTTATTAGGTAAATGATTTATTTAGCTTGATGAACGAGAGTTGAACCAACCAAGAAAATGCTGTGTGTTAGTAAAATATCTAATCCCTGCATTTTGTAAAGCTTCTTTGATTTCTGGTTGATCAAAATCCTTGCTATTACCACTTATAAATGCTTTTTTTTCTTGGATATGTGAATTAGCATGAGCTAATATACACTGTAATATTAAATTATCCATAATATCATTTCTGATTAGCAATGTTTCCGGTTGAGTTAGCATTGATTGACAAGTATCTTGGAGTATTCCATTATCTAAATCAATACATTTTATGTTAGTAGTTCTTCGGTCAATAGCACGGGAAAGACGATTTTCAATATCATTGAGTAATGACTGATTATCAATAATTGCTTGTTCTAAACTTCTACATAAAGATAGAGCATGATTAGAGGAAAGATCGCGTCTAGCTTCCTTAATATTCTTCCGCATTTCATCTTCAAAAGACTTCCTTGCTTGTTTTTCTATCTTAAATACAGATATGGCTTCAATATAACAAATATTTGGTATAAATATGCGGACTGAAGGAGGGGGCTGAGATATTAAAATATCCGCTTGTGCATCCTGCCCTTTGGCAATAGCTATCAAAAAATTTGTTTCTATGTAGAGTATTGTCACCTGGATTTACCTATACATAATACATAATAATTAGAGTTTATTTAATTTTTATTCATTTTGTACATAAGTATCTCCACCTTCTAGTTTTTCTAATAACCCTATTTTTGCTAATTCTTGAGATCCTGGGGGTATTTCTGATTTCCAATGATAAGCTAAATCTCTTAACCAAGCTTCTAGGAGTGTTCTAAAATATAAATACAATATTTTTTTCTTGCTAAAATCTGGCTCATAATGGCTAAGAATATCAGCAGAAACAAATGAAACAATGGGCTGGCGAACAATTTCACTATTCGATTTAAAAATAGTGATATTTGTGAGATTAGCTGACATTGCAAAGCGTATGTCTTTTTCGTTATTAGCATTTTCTAAATATAACTGTGAGAATTGTGATAAGTATTGTTCTTTTAATTCTCCTATTTGTGGTGGTTGAATCTGAATATCAACTAATAAGGCAATTTCCTGATTTTTATCCACTACAACAATATCTGGATGGGAAACAGAAAATAATTTTTCTATTTCCTTGGGTGAATTAACCTGATTATTGTTAAGACTGCAAATAAGTCTCATTTTGATTAATTCTTCAGGTTGTTCTAGACTAAACATTTTCCCATCCTTCTAATTAATAAATAAATTAGTTATTTGCTACTAACAGAACTACAGCATAAGCACAAATTCCTTCTTCTCTGCCTTCGGGACCTAATTTTTCGTTGGTGGTGGCTTTGATGCCGACTTGATTGGGTTGTAGTCCTAAAACTGTGGCTAATTTTTCCCGCATGGTGGATATATGGGGTTTTAATTTGGGACGTTCAGCCACTATTACTGAGTCAATATTACCGATTTGCCAACCTTGGTCACGAATCAGCTGATGTACTTGTTCTAATAGTAATAAACTATTTGCTCCTTTCCATTGGGGATCGCTGGGGGGGAAATAATGGCCGATATCTCCTAATGATAAGGCCCCTAGCATAGCATCCATGATGGCGTGTGTGAGGACATCAGCATCACTATGACCCAATAAACCAAGTTCATGGGGAATTTCCACACCGCCTAAAATTAAAGGGCGATCGCTTACTAATCTGTGAATGTCGTAGCCGTTACCAATTCTGATGTTCATAGTCGTTAGTTATTAGGGAACAGGGAACAGGGAACAGGGAACAGGGAACAGTTATGAGTCATGAGTTTCCCCCTGCCTCCTGCCTTCTGCCTCCTGCCTCTCTTCTTTTTCCTTTAACCATTTTTCCAGCAAATCGGGACGGCGATCGCTTGTGCGTTGAATTTGTTGTTGATAGCGCCACTTGGCAATTTCCGCATGATTACCACTGAGTAATACTTCTGGTACTTGCCAACCCCGAAAATTAGCCGGACGTGTGTACTGGGGATAATCTAACAAACCTTCTTCAAAACTTTCGGATTTGAGTGATTCCACTTTACCTACAGTACCCGGTAGGAGACGCACTACACCATTAAGCAACGCCATAGCCGGAATTTCTCCACCAGTCAAAATAAAGTCACCCAAAGACACCTCACGAGTTACCAAATTTAGCACTCGTTCATCTACCCCTTCATAGTGGCCACAAATCACCACCAACTGCTCATAATTTATGGCTAATTCGCGCAGCAACGGTTGATTAATCGTTTGACCTTGGGGACTCATTAAAATTACCTCTCGCCGGGGCAAAATTGGCAAAGACTCCACAGCCCTAAAAATCGGTTCTGGCTTCATCAACATTCCCACACCGCCACCATAAGGTTCATCATCAACTTTATGGTGCTTATCTGTGGTAAAATCCCTAGGGTTAATCAGATACACCTGAGCAATCTGTTTGGCAAGGGCCTTACCCAATAAACCAGAACTCAAAACAGAGGTAAAACAATCAGGGAAAAGCGTAACTATATCAAAACGCACAGTAATTCGTAGTCCAAGACACTAATCTGAGAGTTGAATATCTAGCAAACACAAGTAGGTAAAGAAAAGTAAAGTTAAAGTTAAATTTCATCAATAGTATCTAAAAGTACCAGAATTCTTTCATTTGGTGAAGTCAGAAGTTTTTCTAATTACTTAATTTATGTTTAAATATTGTCACAACTAAATTTATATTAATATCCAACCAAAGTTAACAACTTCCAGGATGCATCAAGTCAGCCTCAGAAATAAGAGTGTCAAGACCTGCTCGCCCCTAATTCCAGAAGGGAAACATAGTATTCACGTACTATTGTACCAATTTGGAAAAGTGGAATCGGTGAAAAACAAGGCGCTGGCTAAGAGGAACAGTAACGAACATGACCAGGCTGAGGCATCGTGTACGTTAAGCAAGAAGTTAGAACCATTTCAACTTCCTGAAAAAGTGTCCTCAAAAACCAACAAAGGGCGAAAACCAACAGGCTGCTAAACCTTGTTCAGTTCACCTGAAGTTGTTGACAGGAGAAACACAATGCCGCAATTAAAAGCTAAATCGCTGGAAATGAGGACACCCCAAGCAACTAAAACCGCCGTTCTAGTTATCGGAGGCGCAGAAGATAAGGTTCACGGACGCGAAATTCTGAGAACTTTTTTTGATCGTGCTGGTGCAGACAAGGCGTATATTACAATAATTCCATCAGCCTCCCGCGAACCCGCCATTATTGGTGGTCGGTACATTCGCATTTTTGAAGAGATGGGTGCCCAAAAGGTCGAGATTTTAGACATTCGTGAACGAGAACAATGCGATAACTCCCAGACTAAAGCATCCCTGGAAGCCTGTACTGGGGTCTTTTTGACTGGAGGAGACCAGTTGCGCCTGTGTGGCGTTCTGTCAGACACACCAGCGATGGAAATTATCCGGCAGCGAGTCAAGGCAGGTCAGCTAACGCTTGCAGGAACCAGTGCAGGGGCGGCAGTAATGGGGCATCATATGATTGCTGGTGGAGGGAGTGGTGAAACCCCCAATCGTTCCCTAGTGGATATGGCAACGGGCTTAGGCTTTATTCCAGAAGTGATTGTGGATCAGCACTTTCATAACCGTAATCGCATGGGCAGACTCATCAGTGCGATCGCAGCTCATCCAGATCGTTTAGGCATTGGTATTGATGAAGATACCTGTGCAGTATTTGAACGGGACGGTTGGTTACAAGTTTTAGGAAAAGGCAGCGTTACCATTGTCGATCCCACAGAACTCACCCACACCAACGAACCCCAAGTAGGGGCCAATGAACCCCTCACGGTGCATAACTTACGTTTACATATCCTCAGTTACGGAGATCGCTTCCATCTCTATCAACGTACCGTTTTACCTGCTGTGCATCGGGTCTCCAGCTGACGGAATAGAGTATCTAAGGTTACACTGAAATTGACCGCCTATCTATGTTTTTACTGCAAAACATTTTAGGCTAAGACCAAGTAAAACCAAAAAACTGTTTCTGATGAACAGTTTAGCGGTCAATTCCAGTAAGAAACTAGAATTTTGGTTCCGAATCTCCATCTACCTATTCCCATGAGAATCCTCAAGATCCAGACCTTACGCGGCCCAAACTATTGGAGCATTCGACGCCACAAGCTGATCGTGATGCGCCTCGATCTAGAAAACCTTGCCGAAAAACCCTCGAATGAAATCCCAGGCTTTTATGAAGGATTAGTTGAGGCACTGCCAAGTCTGGAAGGTCACTATTGTTCACCTGGCTGTCGTGGTGGTTTTTTAATGCGAGTGCGAGAAGGCACTATGATGGGCCATATTGTGGAACACGTGGCCTTAGAACTGCAAGAACTCGCTGGAATGCACGTAGGTTTTGGCCGCACTCGTGAGACTTCTACACCTGGAATATACCAGGTCGTGATTGAATATCTAAATGAAGAAGCGGGACGTTATGCGGGACGTGCAGCAGTCCGGCTATGCCAAAGCATTGTTGATCGCGGTCGTTACCCCAAGGCAGAATTAGAACAAGATATTCAAGACCTGAAAGACTTTTGGCGCGAATCCTCTCTGGGCCCATCTACAGAAGCCATTGTCAAAGAAGCCGAAAAGCGCGGTATTCCTTGGCTACCTTTATCAGCCCGCTATTTAATTCAGTTGGGCTATGGTGTACACCACAAGCGCATTCAGGCTACCATGACCGATAAAACCGGCATTTTGGGAGTAGAACTAGCTTGTGATAAGGAAGCTACTAAACGTATTTTGGGTGCAGCCGGTGTACCAGTACCGAAAGGGACAGTTATCAACTTCTTGGATGATTTGGAAGAAGCCATTGAGGATGTCGGTGGCTATCCTATCGTCATCAAGCCTTTAGATGGCAATCATGGGCGCGGCATTACCATAGACATTAGAAGCTGGGATGAAGCAGAAGCAGCCTATGAAGCAGCTAGATTGGTTTCCCGGTCAATAATTGTGGAGCGATATTATACAGGGCGCGACCATAGGGTTTTAGTGGTAGATGGTAAAGTAGTAGCCGTAGCAGAACGAGTACCAGCCCATGTTGTTGGTGATGGTAGGTCAAGCATTAGAGAATTGATTGATCAAACTAACCAAGATCCTAATCGGGGGGATGGTCATGATAATTTCCTCACCAAGATTGAACTAGACCGCACTAGTTACCAACTCCTAGAACGACAAGGTTTTACTCTCAATAGTGTGCCAGCCAAAGGAGTAACTTGTTACCTAAGAGCCACAGCTAATCTCAGTACCGGTGGTATTGCTGTAGATAGAACCGATGAAATCCACCCGGAAAATTTGTGGTTAGCTCAACGGGTAGTCAAGCTTATTGGTCTAGATATTGCCGGGCTAGATATCGTGACATCAGATATTAGTCGTCCCTTACGGGAGAATGATGGTGTAATTGTGGAAGTAAATGCAGCCCCTGGCTTCCGAATGCACGTCGCTCCTAGTGTGGGTATTCCCAGGAATGTGGCTGGTGCGGTGATAGATATGATGTTCCCTAGTGAACAAGCTGGCCGTTTGCCCATTCTGAGTATTACTGGCACTAATGGCAAAACTACCACTACTCGCCTGATTGCTCATATCTATAAACAAACAGGAAAGGTTGTAGGTTATACAACTACCGACGGAACTTATATCGGTGATTACTTAGTAGAATCTGGCGATAACACTGGACCCCAAAGCGCTCATGTGATTTTACAAGATCCGACGGTAGAGGTCGCGGTGCTGGAAACGGCTCGCGGTGGGATTCTCCGTTCTGGTCTAGGTTTTGAAGCGGCTAATGTGGGTGTGGTGTTAAATGTTTCTGCTGATCACTTGGGTATAGGTGATATAGATACAATTGAGCAATTAGCTCACCTGAAGAGTGTGGTTGCTGAAGCTGTATTTCCAGACGGCTATGCAGTGTTAAATGCTGACGATCGCCGTGTGGCCGCAATGGCAGAAAAAACAAAAGCCAATATTGCCTACTTTACGATGAATCCTGACTCTGAACTGGTGCGGAAGCATATCCAACAGGGAGGAGTGGCTGCTGTATATGAAAATGGGTATCTATCAATTGTCAAAGGTGATTGGACTCACCGCATAGAAAAAGCCGAAAATATCCCCTTGACTATGGGTGGACGAGCGCCATTTATGATTGCTAACGCTTTAGCAGCAAGTTTGGCGGCCTTTGTCCAAAATGTCACCATTGAACAAATTCGCGCTGGTTTAAAAACTTTCCGCGCTTCGGTGAGTCAAACACCAGGACGGATGAATTTATTCAATTTGGGTAAATATCATGCTTTAGTTGACTACGCTCATAACCCAGCTAGTTATGAAGCTTTAGGTTCTTTTGTCCGCAACTGGACTACTGGCCAAAGAATCGGTGTGGTAGGGGGCCCTGGCGATCGCCGCGATGAAGATTTTGTCACTCTGGGTAAGTTAGCTGCTGATATCTTTGACTACATTATTGTCAAGGAAGATGACGATACCAGGGGACGCAAACGCGGTTCGGCTTGCGATTTAATTCTGGAAGGCATCACTCAAGTTAAACCAGATTGCCGTTATGAGTCTATTTTGGACGAAACTACAGCTATTAATCAGGCTTTAGATATGGCCCCTGATGGTAGTTTGGTGGTGGTTTTACCAGAAAGCGTCAGTCGAGCAATTAAGTTAATTAAACTGCGTGGTGTAATCGAAGATGTCCAAACGCAAACTTCTAACATTACAGTAGACCTGCAAAATGGTGTTGCTCCCTCTTCTGTAGTCAATACCCTGCTGTAGTGGAAGGTAGAGACGAATTTTAGTCCGTCTCTACTTTTAATTATTTTTCCTCTGGTTTACTATCAGGGTCTTCACCAGTTTTCTTGACCTCTTCCTGAAAACCCCGTAAACTCTTACCAAGTGTTTTGCCTAATTCTGGGATTTTTTTTGGCCCAAAAATCAATATTACAGCGATCGCTATTACAGCCACTTCCGGCCACCCTAAACCAAACATAATCAATTCTTCCCAAATAATATAAATTCACTATAAACAATTTTGCACTCTATTATCTTCAACTATAGAATTACTATTTGATTTTTGAAACACACGTAAGTGAGCATTTCTTGGCGAAATTCTGAATAAAAGCGAATAATCCTCAGAAATACCCACCCTACACATACTCTATTCTTTATTAATTTGTACACCTCCTAACCAATCACTTAATTCTGTTGATAGCCATTCTAATTCTATTTGTGAAGGAATGTGAGATATTTGATATTTGTGGATATCAGAAAAAATTTCTAAAGATTTATTCGCTTCTTGTTTACAAACTATCTTAGTAATTGTTTTCCGTAAAGATGGAGATTTGCTATATACTTTAAAGCCAAATAAACTAATAAAAGAAGAAATGTATAGTTTGTCTATTTTTAGTTGATGGCTGGTAAAAAAGTTAAATAATGAACTAAAGATTCCTGAGAAAATTGCAGCCAAGGAAAATATTAACAGCCAATTTGTAGTAGCCATTGGCTTTGATACTAAAATCAATAAATTCCAACCGATGCCAAAACAACTAATAAAAAACATCAATAAAGTTAAGGGTTCAAAATCAAAAAATGGTCTGATAATTTCTATTTTTTCTGGATTTTTCTTCAAGATAATTTTGCTTTTTAAAGGTTTTTTATGAGTTAAAGTAGTAGGATCGGGGGAAAAATGGAGATGTTCTAAAGTTTTTAAAGCTGCTTCGGCAGAAGACGGACGCTGATCTAAACTTGGTTCTGTCATCCACTTTAACCAGTTGGTAAAATCTGGACTTAAATGGGTTAAGTGTGCAAATTGAATGCGAAAATCTTTTTGGGGTAAGTCTGCGGGGTGAGTACCTGTAACTAAATAAATTAAAGTTGCACCTAAACTATAAAGGTCAGAAGCGGGAACAGCGCGATCGCCAAATTGTTCTAATGGCATATAACCATAAGTACCAACTACGGTTTTAGTTCCTCCTTGAGTGGCTAAAACTGTTTGCACTGAGCCAAAATCAATTAAATAAATTTTTCCTACACTATTACCTGTTCTATCTCCTAATAAAATATTGCTAGGCTTAAGATCCCGATGGATTACTGGTGGATTTAAACTATGTAAATAAATCAGAATTTTTAAAACTCTCCGAGCAATTTCTTTCACCTCTGCTTCTGTAAAAATTCTCCCACTGCGGAAACATTGCTCTAAAGTTTGGGCTGGGATATAAGTTTGTACAAGGGCAAATCCTTTATATTGAGGTGAATTAACTTCAAAATAGTTTAAATAGCTGGGAATTGCTGGATGAGATAAAGATTGCAGGGTTTTCGCTTCTCGTTCAAACAGCTTGAGATCATCCCATTCAAAATCACTACTCAAGGTAAGTAACTTGACAATTACTAATTCATCCGTCAAGATATCTCGTGCTAATAGTGTTCTTCTACCGGCTTTTTTGCCTAATTGCGCTTGAATTTCGTAGCGTTCGGCTAAAATTTCTTGATTCATGATCATTCCCTGTAATTTTTTATAACTGTTCAAAAAGTTTGATATCAAAGGATTTGATTATTTAGTAAAATATTGGCTTTAATTTTCGTTCACATCTTTAACTTTTACTTCTGTCAGAGGAATCCCTAACCAATTACTCACTTCATAAGCCAGCCATTTAACTTCTGCTTCAGATTCAACATAAGGCACTAAATAGGGTTTACCACTTATATAAATAGTAAGTTGAGCCTTTATTTTTGTAGTTTTATTTTTGTGCTTATTTACTACAAAATGTTCCCTTGTATAAGTTATGAAAGTTATTTCTTCTGTTTTTGAGCGTGGTATGTAGTATTTTGTATTCTCTGAATTCTCCTTCTCTTTACAATAGATTGTGTTTTTGTTTATATACATCTCTATAACTTCAACAAAAATATTGGAGAAAAGTCTATATTTTTTTATTGAAGGAAAAATTATAATAGATATTACTATAATTATGAAAATAGGTAAGTTGAACATGGTAAATAATGAAATTACGAGCAGTGAAATTATAGTTCTAAATATATATCCAGCTTTATTAATAGGATATGGAATTAAAAATTTTAGTTCTGTTTTATTTTTAATTAATTGAATTTTACTATCCTCTGGCTGATTGATAGTTAAATGAGAATTGACAGACGAAGTTTGTGGATTTTCTAATTTTTTTAATGCTTCTTTGGCACTTTGCAACCGATTTACTGGATTTGGTTCTATGAGTGAATTTAACCAATTGGTAAAATCTGGACTTAAATGAGTTAATTGTTCAAATTGAATGCGAAAATCTTTCTGAGGTAAATCTGCGGGGTGAGTACCAGTTACCAAATAAATTAAAGTTGCACCTAAACTATAAAGGTCAGAAGCGGGAACAGCACGGCCACCAAATTGTTCTTGAGGCATATAACCATAAGTACCAACTACGGTTTGAGTTCCCCCATGACTGGCTAGAACTGTTTGGACTGAGCCAAAATCTACTAAATAAACTTTCCCCACACTATTGCCTGTTCTATCTGCTAATAAAATATTGCTAGGTTTAAGATCACGATGAATCACAGTTGGGTTTAAACCATGTAGATAAATAAGAATTTTTAAAACTGATTTAGCTATTTCTTTGACTTCTTCCTCTGTAAAATTTCTACCAGCTTGGATGTATTGCTCTAAATTTTGGGCTGAGATATAAGTCTGAACAAGGGCAAATCCTGTATATTTGGGTGAATTGACTTCAAAATAGTCTAAATAACTAGGAATCTCTGGATGAGATAAAGATTGTAAAGTTTTTGCTTCCCGTTCAAATAATTTTAAATCATCCCATTCAAAGTCACTTCCTAAAGTCAGTAACTTGACAACCACTAATTCATCAGTCACAATATCCCTAGCTAACAGCGTCCTTCTACCCGCTTTTTTGCCTAACTGTTCTTGGATTTCGTAACGTTCAGCTAAAATTTCCTGATTCATAATTATTACTTATCGTTTTTTCTGATTTGTGTAATGACTTTAACTAGTTTATTAAGTTAATTATGCTACATATAAATTGTATACAATCAGTTTTAACTGATATCTTAGTTTTTAATTTTTTTAATTTTTAATTTTTAGTAGCTTATGCCTTCCGAACTGTGGCCTTATATTACCCCTGGCATTCCCGATGAATTATTTGAGTATTTGCCGGGTATTCCCCTGAGTCAGCGAGAATTAAGATTGTTGTTAATTTCTCAATTGCGGCTGAAACCTGATAGCGTGTTGTGGGATATTGGGGCAGGTACGGGTACAATTCCGGTAGAAGTGGGGTTAATTTGCCCCCAAGGACGGGTAATTGCCATTGAAAGAGATGAAGACGTAGCCAGCTTGATTAAAAGAAATTGCGATCGCTTCGGGGTGAAAAACGTGGAAGTGATGGAAGCTAGTGCCCCAGAGTGTTTACCAGATATTCCCGTCAGTCCAGATCGGGTGTGTGTGGAAGGGGGAAGACAGATCACAGAAATTTTGCAAGCTGCTTGGCAATATTTACCACTTTCAGGCCGATTAGTCACCACAGCTGCTAATCTAGAAAGTCTGTATGCTATTTCTCAAAGTTTTGCCCAATTGAGAGCTAGAAATATTGAAGTTGTGCAATCAGCTGTAAATCGCTTAGAGACACGGGGTTATTCTCAAGCTTTTGTCGCTGCTGACCCAATTTTTATTCTCAGTGGTGAAAAATTAGATTAAAACAATTAAAAATTAAAAATTAAAAATCATGGTCTGGACTCATGACATGGGGTTGAACAAGGAACAAGGAAAAACTTTAGAATTAAATTATACATTTCCATGATCTGTCCCCATCATTGGTACTGGGTGATAGTGATGGAGAATTTCAGCCAAAATACTTGATTAGCTGTTAATCTGTATCCCTGTGTTGGAACTTCAGCTTGTGAGTGTACACCCTCATTTTTAATTTTGCATTTTTAATTTTTAATTGCTTATGCCTTGGTCTAGGATTATTAGTGGAATTGTTGCGATCGCTATTGCCCTCTCTTCTACTATATTGGGGGGTTGGTACTTTACTGGAGCGATCGCCTTAATTGTATTTTTAGGTCAGCAAGAATATTTTAATTTGGTTCGTGCTAGAGGTATCGCTGCGGCTGAAAAAACTACTATGGTTGCTAGTCAAATTTTATTGGTAATTTGTACCCTGAATAATAGTTTAGCTGATGCTGTTATGCCCATAGCAGGATCGCTGATTTGCTTTTATCTCCTGTTTCAGCCAAAAATGGCCACCATTGCAGATGTTTCTGCTTCAATTATGGGGCTATTTTATGTTGGTTATTTACCGAGTTATTGGGTGCGCTTACGTAGTTTAAATAGTGACGCTATGAGTAATCTTCCCCTTGGTGGTTATTGGCCTGATAACTGGCAAAAGATTTTTACTCAAGGCAATTTTGACATTCTTCCCCCTGGTTTAACTACTACCATCTTGACCTTTCTCTGTATTTGGGCTGCTGATATTGGCGCTTACACTATCGGTAAATTTTTTGGAAAAACTCCTTTATCAGATATTAGTCCGAAAAAAACTGTGGAAGGGGCTGTTTTTGGGATATTGTCTAGTGTGGTTGTAGCTTTAGTTGGTGCTGATACTTTAAATTTGCCCTATACTCTAGCTACTGGTTTAACATTAGGTTTACTAATTGGCATTGCCGGACTATTAGGTGATTTAACAGAATCCCTACTCAAACGTGATGCCGGAGTTAAAGATTCAGGACAGTTAATTCCCGGTCATGGGGGAATTTTAGACCGTACTGATAGTTATATTTTTACAGCTCCCTTAGTTTATTACTTTGTCACCCTGCTATTACCTTTATTAACGGCCAATTAGAAGCATAACATCTCAGTTATTTGACATACCTCCTCGTCCTAAAGGAGCGTTCGCTGCCTTCGTCCCGCAGGGAGGATTTCTTGACGCTTCACGGAAACCTGCTACTAGGTAGTCTTACAGTCTCTCCACGTCCGTTTAAAGTCTTCCAATGCCATAAGGCGACCTATCACATTGTAGCACAAATCTTGCAAAAGTCGTCCTAGAAGGACGGGGCTTGTATCCCATTATTTTGGTCAATAAATTTAGCCAGAACTAGACCAAATCTTTGTCAATGACTATAATTTAAAGTAAAGAGTTAGGGGTTTGAGTTTTTAATTTTTAATCATCAAGGATTAACGTTAAATTGACCTTGACCAACTAATTGACCGGGGATCAGCGTTATTTCTTGAATATTGACATCTGAGCCAAGATTGAGAGTATAACCAGAATTATTTGCCAACAATACTTGTTGATTTTCGTGGATTTTTACTTGTATCAGTTGTAATTCTTGTCCATTCAAGAGTTTTAAGCCCAAATCTAGTTCTAGTGAAGATGGTAAGTTTTCGTCAGTTGTCAAGCCAGAGAGTAAAAGTCGGTCATTGTCAATGGTAATTTGTTGCCAAGTTAATGACTTGGAATTTGGACAATGTTCTGGTAAAAGTTTAACCAGTAGTTCATTGAAAGCAGATGATAATAATGCTGATGAAAGGGAGTGATTAAGATCATCCTCTGTCACCATCAGCTGGCCAATGACTGGTACTGTATCTAATAGTCGGAGAGGTTTTCCTCTCAGTACAGCACCAATGTTAACTTGTATATTCTCTGCCCAGAGTTGAAGTTGCGTAATATGGAGACCTTGATAAACAGCATTACTAGCGGAAATAGACACCCCAGGAATACAACCAGAGAGAAGTTGGCGATCGCTCGCCTTAATCTCTACTTCCAATTGTGCAACTTGGCTTAATTGGGTTTTTAGCCACAGCTTAATCGCGGCTGTTAAAACTTTGGTAATGATGCGGCTTTTCTGGCTATTTACTACCGGGGATGTGGAATGATTCATTGCAAAACACAAATAGCGATATTAACTCAAACAATCAGGGAGCTAAAACAAGCCTTAAATTTAACACTTATGGCTATTAACTACCAAATCTCAATCATAATGGTTTAACTGTTAAGTAAACAATCAGCAATTGCAACATGGAGGCACGGTTACAGAAAATTATTGCTCAATGGGGTATAGCCTCACGACGTGAAGCTGAAGAGATGATTAAGCTCTCACGAGTGCGGGTTAATGGAATATTGGCACATTTAGGGCAAAAAATAGATCCCCTGCGAGACATAATCACCATTGATGGTCAACCGGTCTCTACACAACAACGACCAGAGTTAATTTATTTGTTGCTGCATAAACCAGTCGGCGTGGTTTCCACCTGCTACGATCCCCAAGGTAGAACTACAGTGTTGGATCTATTACCGCCTGAATTACGTCAGGGTCTGGGTATTCATCCAGTGGGGCGATTAGATGCCGATTCTACTGGAGCTCTGATTTTAACCAATGATGGAGAGTTAACCTATGGGTTAACCCATCCCCGTCACAGTGTGACTAAAACCTATTGGGTAACAGTGAAAGGACACCCATCTTCAGCAGTTTTAGAAAAATGGCGGAAGGGTGTAATCCTGATGGGAAAAAAGACTAGACCAGCACAGGTACGTTTAGTAGAAAGTTTAAGAGAACACAGTCGTTTAGAAATTATTTTACAGGAGGGCAGAAATCGCCAAATTCGACGGGTAGCTGAACAACTGGGTTATCCAGTGGTGAAATTACATCGCAGGGCGATCGGTTCAATTCAATTACAAACAGCAAACAAATCTTTGTTGAAAGCAGGTGAATATCGTCACCTGACCACAGAAGAAATTAGTTATTTAAAACAGCAAATACAATACCTGTCCCCTAAAGACCAAGCTGAGTTAAGGAGTAAAGAAACAATATGAAATGGTTCAAACGGAAGGATGAACAACAAGTCAAGCCTTCTATTACCCAACAACAAACAGAAAAGTTAGCGCAATTAGGATCTAAATTAAGCAGCTTACGTCAACAACAGGGTTTATCATTGGATGAATTAGTAGTTGTTACTAGAATTCCTCGCCGTCTATTACAAGCTATTGAAGAAGGTAATTTAGATGATTTACCAGAACCTGTTTATATTCAAGGTTTAATTAGACAGTTTGCTGATGCCTTGGGGATGAAAGGTGTAGATTTTGCTAGTAATTTTCCTGTCGGTTTTCAACCGATGACTTTACCGACTAAATGGAAAGTTAAACCAATTAGCCAACTGCGTCCCATTCATCTGTATTTACTCTATATTTTTGTGATTTTCTGTTCAGTAAATAGTTTGTCACAGTTATTGAATAATACTGGCTTACAAGCTAATACTCAAAATCAACCTAATGTTCAAAGTGAATCAACGGTTAAACCAGAACAAGTTACTACAAAAGCCACACCAGAAGTAAAAATTATCAACGGTGCAACTCAGGATCAAGTAGTACAAATTGGTGTAACTTTAAAAGCTTCTTCTTGGATTCGGGTGGTAGCTGATGGTAAAACTGAATTTGAAGGAGTATTACCACAAGGTACTCGTCGTACCTGGAGAGCACAAGAACAATTAACAGTAAAAACTAATAATGCAGGTGGTGTGTTGATGAGTGTCAATCAACAGGAACCCAAACAAATGGGGGAACCTGGTAAGGTTGAAGAAGTCAGAATCGCTGCCAGAACTAGGGATTAGAAAGTTGTTACTTTTAATTATGAATATTCCTAATTATATGAGTCCTGAGTTTGAAGGGGTTATTCCTATAACTCAGAACTCAAATTTTTATTTAGTCATTAGTTATTAGTCATTAGGGAACAGGGAACAGGGAACAGGGAACAGGGAACAGGGAACAGGGAACAGGCAATAGGCAATAGGCAATAGGCAATAGGGAACAGGAAAAGTCAAAAGTCAAAAGGAAGAATAATTAATTACTCTTACCCCCTGCCCCTCTGCCCCTCTGCCCCCTTGCCTCCTATCTCCCCTGTGGGGAGCGGCCAAAGAGTTGAGTGAGATTTTTGAGGCGATCGCTCAATTCTTGGGTTAACACACCTTCTTGATAGCGCCATTCCCAATTTCCGGTTGATGTGCTGGGGAAATTCATTCGCGCTTCACCCCCCAAACCTAAAATATCTTGTAAAGGAATGATGGCTTGATTAGCGATCGCACTCAACGCCAAGCGAATTAAATCCCAATGCACACCATCCCCACTAATTCCACCTAAATATAAATTTAAGTTGCGCTTCTCCCAATCATTAGCCTTTTCATACCATCCCACCGTCGTATCATTATCATGAGTTCCCGTATAAACTACACAATTACGGACATAATTAAACGGTAAAAACGGATTACCAGGATCAGAATTAAAGCCAAATTGTAAAACCTTCATCCCTGGAAACTCATATTCATCCCGCAAAGCTTCCACCTCTGGGGTAATTAAACCCAAATCTTCCGCCAAAATAGGCAACTTACCCAACTGTCGTTTAATAGCATCAAATAAACTTGTACCCGGACCCTTTAACCATTCTCCATTAATCGCCGTTTTTTCCCCTTGTGGTACAGCCCAATACCCCTCAAAACCCCGAAAATGGTCAATACGGATAATATCTATATAATCCAGCATCGCCTCAAAACGCTGCACCCACCAATGGAAATCCTGCTTTTCCAATGCATCCCATTTATACACAGGATTACCCCACAATTGACCGGTAGCGCTAAAGTAATCAGGTGGCACACCCGCCATTAAAGCTACCTCACAGGTTTCCTCATCTAAAGCGAAAATCTCAGGATTTGCCCACACATCAGCACTATCATGAGCTACATATATAGGAATATCACCAATAATTTGCACACCGCGATCATTGGCATAGTTTTTCAACTCCGACCACTGGCGGAAAAACTCATATTCAACGAACTTGTAATAAAAAATTTGCTCAGTTAAAGTTTCCTCAGCCCGACGTAAAGCCGCCGGATCTCGTTTAACTAACTCAGGTTCCCAAGTATGCCAACTATCACCATTATGGGCATCTTTGAGAGCCATAAACAAAGCATAATTATTTAACCAAAAGCCCCTAGTATTGCAAAAAGTGTAAAACGGCTTTTTTTGGTTAGCAGTAGCTTGAGTTTTAAAATTCTCACAAGCTTTTTGCAGTAACTTCACCTTTACAGGTATGACTTGATCAAAATCTACCTTATCCGTTGGAAAAGTTGGTAAATCAGCAAAATCTTCCTCAGATAACAAACCCGCATCTACTAACTTATCCAGACTAATCAGCAAGTGATTACCCGCCATAGCCGAATAAGACATATAAGGGGAGTTACCGTAACCAGTTGGACCCAGAGGTAAAATTTGCCAATACTGCTGGTAACTTGCGTGAAGAAAATCAATAAACCGATAAGCTTGGGAACCCAAATCCCCAATTCCGAAGCGACTAGGAAACGAAGTAGGATGTAGCAAAATGCCACTTGATCTAGGAAAAGGCATACTTAAACAGAAATGTTAAGAGCGATCGCACTTTGAATGTATCACGATAACGTCTATTATGACGAAATGCACAAGATGATCAAGCCCTCAAAAAAATAACAATGTATAAAAACCCAGCCCCAACCGTTGATATTATCATCGAATTAATAGACCGACCTCATCGCCCTATCATCTTAATAGAAAGACATAACCCCCCATTAGGCTGGGCTATTCCTGGCGGTTTTATTGACTATGGTGAACCCGTAGAAATAGCCGCCAAAAGAGAAGCAGAAGAAGAAATCGGTTTAAAAATAGAACTAATCGAACAATTTTTAGTATATTCCGATCCCAATCGAGATCCCCGACAACATACCATTAGTATAGTATTTCTCGCCTCCGCCACAGGTCAACCCATAGCCGGAGATGACGCAAAAGGAGTCGGCATTTTTGAACCCTGGTCAATACCCAAAAACCTCTGTTTTGACCACGATAAAATACTCCATGATTACCTACAATATAGAAATTACAGCATTCGCCCCAGACTAGCCACAAACAACTAATTACAACACAAACAACGTAGGGACAAGGCAATGCCTTGTCCTTTGATTATCTTTTATAAACTATCAGGATCAATTCCCCTTTCTTGCAATTTAGTCAATAATTTCTGAAGTTGTTCTTGACTTTGTTCTAACTGTTGCTGACGTTGATTTGCTAACTCCTCAAAAGTTAAACATCTATTACCACTTTCATCATACCAATATAACCATTCCCTAGTCATACCTTGATAAGTTCCTACTTCCTTCCCAATAGCCAAACCTATTTCTGGCATCCAAAACTTATCACCAGATTGTAAAACATATTCACCATTAACTAACTTATAAACTTCCAATCTTTGACGTTTGCGACGGTTACGACTTGGTACATGAATTATATAATATAAAATACCCAAATTAGAATAATCTATTTTCTTTTGTTCATATTCAAAATTATAAGTTTGGGAAACAACTTCTAAAACTAAAATCGGGGGAATACCATCTTCCTCCCAAAAAACATAACTTAAACGTCCCGTATCTTCCACAAACCTTTCTACACCCAAACTAAGAAACCCATCAGGAACAATCGCAGGCTTACCAGGTGCATAATAGATACCCATATTAATGCCAAAAAACCAATCATCACGGCTTTGCCAGATATTAGCTAAAACCGCTAATAATAAAGTCGGAATTAAAATTTGTAACTCGTTATCCACAGGAGTATCATCAGAATCAGGTAACTCAGCCGACGATGGTAGGCAATGCAAAGGATTATACTGTAACATAGCTGTATTTATGCAAATCTGAACAATAAATTTTCATCACTTCATTAATTAATCACTTCTGCCCACAATTATTATAATTCCCCCAATAAATAAATTACCATGTAGAGACATAGCACCGCCATGTCCTCTTGGTCTAGTTAATTATGAAAATTCCCCAAAATATCCATCCTGTAAATCCTTAAATCCTGTAAATCCTAATTCTGAAAATTATTTGTAAATACTGCTCTCACAGGTGCGATAATGCCAGATGAACAAGTTTATCAAATCACATCTGCGGCTGTGGACATTGGTAAACAAATAACAAAAATTAGCAAAAGAACCATCCATGACACGTCAAATTATTCGCACAGATAAAGCCCCCGCACCTGTGGGACCCTATAACCAAGCCATTCTTGCATCTGGTCAAATGTTATTTGTAGCCGGACAAATTGCCATAGATCCCAGCATAGGTGATGTAGTTCATAGAGAAGATGTCGCCAAACAAACCGAGCAAGTCATGGCCAACATAGAAGCCATTTTGACAGCCGCCGGAGCAACATTTCAAGACGTAGTTAAAACCAGCGTATTTTTAGCTGATATGCAAGATTTCGCCGCCATGAATGCGGTTTATGCTAAATATTTCCCCGAAGCAACAGCACCCGCCCGTGCTTGCGTTCAAGCCGCCAGATTACCAAAAGACGTATTAGTAGAAATTGAATGTATTGCCGTAATTAATAACTAACAGAGTTCCAATTAAAGTTGTAGTTGTAGGGTGTGTTAGTTGTAGGGTGTGTTAGCGACAGCGTAACGCACCTTTACCTATATTTTCATCGGCTGCCCCCTGCCTCCTGCCTCCTCATACAGCTATGCCAAAGTAAGCGGAAACACCGAAGGCTTAGATGCAGCATTAGATGACTTAGGGCGTAGGTTTGCACGTAAATCTAAGAAAAAGGAAGAACCTGCATCTGAAATCAACTAAACCCCTTAATCACGTAGTCTAATAAGTTAAAATTTATAGCTTTGAGCACGGACATTCAAAATAACAACTTGACCTCCCAAGCCCAAAGCTTTATTTTTCGACTTATTTTCTCGGAGTGTCGAGATATTTTCTCCAACCGTCAACATATTTTCTCGGCCTGTCGAGATATTTTCTCCAACCGTCAACATATTTTCTTGAAAATGCCGACATATTTTCTCGGAGTGTCGAGATATTTTCTCCAACCGTCGAGCTATTTTGTGGAAAACACGGAGATATTTTCTCCAACCGTCGAGTTATTTTCTCGGAGTGTCGAGATATTTTCTTCAACCGTCAACATATTTTCTCCAACCGTCGAGTTCAGAACACCAACTTTCATGTTCTAATACCATTTTACTTTAATAATGATACAAATACTCTCAAGAGGACATGGCACTGCCATGTCCCTACACTCAATCTATAAGTATCATCGTTTTTGGAAAATGGTATAAGCAGCAAATCACCCATTAAAAATATTATTACTCAACACAAATCAGCCTACCTGCAAACACTAGCAATATTACATATCAACATTTAGTTAAAAATAGCTAATTACCTTTAAAACACAAAACAATGTAGGGACATGGCACTGCCATGTCCTTTAGAGTGTTTAGATATCTTCTCAAAGTTCCCAAATTTAGGGTACAACTGTCAAATTATCAACATCTCAATTTTATACTCAATGTTTGATGCTGTAGGTTATACTGCTTAATCATGCATATTAAACAACATAGATTAAATCCGTAGCATCACCACATCACCATAGATTAAAACTTATGAATAATCAATCTAGTCTTTCCATTAGCAAACCCGTTAAATCTTGGAAAAAACCCCTAAAAGCTGATTTTAAGGCACTATTTCAAGTATTGGGTAAATGTGCAGTTGATGGTGTTACAGGAAACTGGGGAGAAGCAGTAAAAGACGTTTTAGAAGTTACAACAGCAGTAGGTTTAGAAACAACATCAGAAGAAATTGCTTGGTTATTGATTTATCGTTCCTTAACCAGCGCGATATTTAGTTTATTAGAAGATAACAAAGATTTATTTTCTGAAAAACCGATTCAAAGCGATATAGATTTCATCATTGATAAATTCAGCCAAACTCTAGAAAATGCTAACTTACAAATTGATGATAAATTTTTCATTCACCCGAAAAAGCTATCAATCTTACCAGATATTCAAAACGTTTTAATTGATTGGTTAAAATATTTTATCAACAATCAAACTAAAATAGAAATGATTAGTAATCGCTTGCCCGTGTATTTTGTTTATGAACTCAACAAAGAATGGGCAAAGCGTTCAAATCAATATGCTAATTTAAGAGAAGAAATTAAAACCCCATTTACTCAAGCCAGCGACAAAGAGAAAGCATGGCAATTGTATTTATCTTGGCTACAAAAACAAGTGGAAGAACCAATGTTTTTAGAAGCCTTCGGTTTAAAATCTGTTTATGTTCCCCTCCGAGCTTACTATAAACGTAAAATTGATAATAATAAAGATGATGAATTTGAACGAAGAATTAGAGAAGAAGAAACATATCAACGAATTGTAATAGATTTAGAAACCGAGTTAGAAACTTGGTTAAATAACCAAAAACATGATGATGCAATTCGGGTAATTAGCGGGGGTCCTGGTAGTGGTAAATCTTCCTTTGGTAAAATCTTTGCAGCCAAACAAGCTGAAAAAGGAGAAATCCCCGTTTTATTTATTCCCTTACATCACTTTCAACCATCAGATGATTTAGTTGATGCGGTAGGTAAATTTGTCCGCGATGATGGCTTTCTTCTGCATAACCCTTTAGAAGCCGAACCACGATTATTAATTATCTTTGATGGCTTAGATGAACTAGCCATGCAAGGAAAAATCGCCTCAGAAATTGCCAAAGATTTTATTAGAGAAGTCCAAAGAAAAGTAGAACGATTTAATAGACATGGTGAAACTCGCTTACAGGTTTTAATCAGTGGTAGAGAATTAGTAGTACAAGCTAACAGTAGTGATTTTCGTAAACCTGAGCAAATTTTACATATTCTACCTTATTTTTTAGAGGAGTATAAAAGACAATATTATAAAGATGATTACCAATTATTAGAGCATGATCAAAGAAATGATTGGTGGAAACAATACGGTTTAGTTAGTGGGTTGAATTATTCTGCTTTACCATCAGAACTAAATAAAAATAATCTCACAGAAATTACAGCCCAGCCCTTGCTAAATTATTTAGTAGCCTTAAGTTTTGTCAGAGGTGAAGTTAATTTTGCTCAAAACAATAACCTAAATAAGATTTATCAAGACTTACTTTCAGCAGTCTATGAGCGTGGCTGGGATAGTTATCAACATCCATCATTGCAAGGAATTGAGGAAGAAAATTTTGTTCGAGTTTTAGAAGAAATTGCTTTAGCTGCTTGGCATGGAGACGGACGCACCACCACAGTTAAAGACATTGAAAATCATTGTAAAAATAGCAGTTCACGAAATTTTTTAAATATTTTTCAAGAAGGAGCAAAATTAGGTTTAACTCGGTTGTTAGCCGCTTTTTATTTTCGCCAAAGTGGTGCTAATAACCAAGGTGATAAAACCTTTGAATTTACTCATAAAAGTTTTGGTGAATATTTAACAGCTAGACGCATTGTGAGAGAAACTAAACTTATTCACAGAAAACTAGAAGCCCGTAAAAATGATCCTGACGAGGGATGTGATGAACGGGAAGCTTTAACCCGTTGGGTGATGCTTTGCGGTGCATCTCCAATGGATAACTATCTTTTTGATTTTGTAGTTGATGAAGTAGGTTTACAAGATAAATCAGAAGTAGAAAATTGGCAGCAGACACTATGTCATTTAATTGGTTTTATGTTGCGTCATGGTATGCCAATGGAACGCCTCAACCCTAGACCAGATTTTCAGGAAGAAAACCGCCAAGCACGAAATGCAGAAGAAGCATTATTAGTAGTTTTAAATGCTTGCGCTAGATTTACAGAAATAGTCTCCAATATTGAATGGTATACTCCTCAGACTTTTAGTTCTTGGATAGCGAGACTTCATTGGCAAAGAATAGATACAAATTTTCGGTTGTTTTGGAATTGTTTAAGCTTCCTCAATTTACAAGGATGCTCTATAACTTTAAATGATTTTTCCAATGCTACACTAGAATTTTCCAATCTTCAAGGGCTAGGACTTGATAATATCAATTTTCAGATGGCATTTCTTTACGGCATAAATCTTCAAAAAGCAACACTTTCTCATGCTTACTTTGAAGAAGCAGAACTTGACAATGCAAATCTTGAAGACGCAAATCTTAGAAATGCAGATTTGAACAGCGCATCTCTACAAAATGCTAATCTTAGACGTGCAATTCTTGAAAATGCTGATCTTTCATTTGCTGATCTCTCAGAGGTTGATCTTCAAGAGGCAAATTTAGAAGGAGCAGATATTTTATGTGCTTGTATTGGAGGATCAAACCTTGAGGGAGCAACTTTTGAAGGTGCTAATTTGACAAAAGTTGATCTTAATGGATCTAATTTAAAGAGAGCGAATTTTCGACTAGCAAACCTAGAAGATGCGGATTTAGAATGGACAGATTTGGAAGGTGCAAACCTGGAAGGAGCAAATTTGAGAGGGGCAAATCTTAATGATGCGAATCTGAAAAATACAATTCTCGAAGGTAAGGACTTAACAGAAATCACTAAAAAACCAGATTCAGACCCCGATAACCAAAATACATCAACCTAAAATCGCTCTATATTCCCTCAAAATAAAATGTAGAGACATTCCCCCGAACATCTCTACATTTACCTTCTCCCTCTCATTTCAAATCTAATAACCCTTCTTCCTTTAACTTCGGATTAAACCTAACCTCTGTTTTTAATCCTCTCCCTGCTAAAACTGCTAAAATTTCCCCTTCTACTCGTCGCGCTACATTTTTTAAAACCTTCACCCTCGCTAAATCATCACTGTTTTCATAACTCTGCTTTTCCTCAGCCGTCATCATTAACTTAGCATCAATAGCCTGAGTCCATCGCGCTTTATCTTCCCCATTCCCCACAGGAATAAAACCATTTTCTGCTATCCAAGCATTGACAATATTTTCTAAAATCGTCCGATTCGGTTTATCAATAGTTTGCACCTTCAGCCAAAAACATTTCTCTGGTTGTCTGACTAAATGCTGTTTCAAACTCAAATACACATCACGAGAATAACCCACAAATTGCAATTTTTTCTCCTGGTCAAAAATTCCATAAACCCCAATCTTTCCTTGTAATTGTTCCGGTAAATTTCCCGTTTCATCAATATAGAGGAGATATTCTAAATTAGCTAAACCAGGTAAATTAATTTCAGTAGTCATAATCTGAGTTCTAAATCGCATCAATAATCTAGCATTATATATGATTCCGATTTAATTCTTGAAAAATCCAGGGGTGGGCATTTCCTAAAATTTCCTGCTTCTATTCAGTGTTTTATCGAAAAATGCCCACCCTACACATACTTTACAAATCATCGGAAATGCTAGGTTTCGTTTATACACATAAATTCATGATTCAAAATTGGGGAATACTAGGTATAATTAAATTTGAATGTAAAGCTAAGGCTATCATCCTCTTTTAGCTATTAAACATCATGAAATCTTTACTTCTGGCTTTAACTCTGGTCTTCAGTGTTTGCACTTTCAGCCAAAATGCAGATGCTAAACCACAAGATACTGCTTCTAGTTCTAATCAGGCTGCTAGTTTAACTACCGAAGCCGCAACTATTTACAATAACTGGAATACTACAACAGAGGAAAATAATAACACCCCATCGGGGACAATTGCTTTAGAACGAGATTTGGCTTGTGAGAAAAAAGGCGTTTTAGAATATATCGAAAATCCCGAAGCTTTATTTAAAGATTGTTCAGCAGCACAGCAACGAAACCGCCTGAACGCATTAGAGGAAGAATTAAAACCACCCAAGTTAGAATCTGGTTTGAGTGTCACTGTCACTAATTTTTGATGATATGGGATTCCGATTTGATTTTTGAAAAATACAGAGGTGGGCATTTTCTATAATTTTCTGTTTGTATTCAGGATTTTAGTCAAAATGCCCACCCTACACATACCCTACTATATCAAGGAAAATTTCCAGGTTATTACAAATGAATTCAATTCCACAATATCAGTTAGAAACAAAACAAATTGATCGTCTAGCCGCTCAACAGTATTTTTATTTAGTAGCTGCAAGAATGCAAACAATTCAAATAATTTGTAGTGTTCCAGTTGTTTTAATAGGTTCATTAATAGTTGTTTTCTTCCCAAATCTAAATGTTTACACAGCTTTTTGGGGTTTAATTGTAACTTTTATAGATATAATTTACCTTAATCATTATCAAAACTTACTTAAGCAACAGGCAGCTAAAGTACAAGAATTATTTGATTGTCATGTTTTAGACTTAGAATGGAATAATGTAAAATTAGGTCGTCGTCCAGAAGAAGAAACAATTTTAGATGCAGCCACTAAATTTAATATTATAAAACCTAATTATTCTTATCTAAAGGATTGGTATCCACCAGAAGTTGGTAATTTACCAATTTATCAAGCCCGTATTATTTGTCAGAGAACAAATTGCTGGTGGGACGCAAAACTTCGTCGCTATTATGCAAATTGGTTGATTACCTTATTATTTATTCTTGCCCTAATTTTACTAATATTGGGTTTAATTAGTGATTTTAGTTTAGAAAATTTTATCCTTAGCACTTTAGTACCATTGATGCCTGCTTTTGTTTTAGGAACACGCCAGTACAATGAACATATTGAATCTGCTAATTCATGGCAAAGATTGAAAGAGTATTCAGAACAGCTATGGGAGCAAGCTATAAATGGCCAAAAAACTCCTCAAGAACTTACTCAATTATCCCGTTGTTTACAAGATGAAATTTATGAACATCGCTACAAAAGCCCGCTAATATTTGATTGGCTGTATAATAGACTTAGGCCAGCTTATTGTCAACAAACTGATAGAGCAGTAAAAGTAATGATCGAGGAAGCATTAAAATCACCATAATTTTAGTCTGCCATAATTTCTAAGTTAAACTGGGCTGTTTATTTAATTTTTAAAATCCTATAGTTTGACTTTATATTTCAATAATTATTACAAATTAGAAATAGCAAAATTTATAAGGTTATATCAACTTTGTTACATAAATTTTAAATATTGAAATAATGTAGAGAATAGTATATAAGTATATTGTCTTAATTGTAAAAGACTAACTATGAACCCTATATATCCACCCACAGAAACTAGAGTTTTACTAGAAAATATTAGCTGGTCAACATTTAAAACTATGTTGGCGGAAATGGGGACAGAACGTAAAAATAGACTTGCTTATGATAATGGAAATATAGAAATTATGACTCCACAAATGCCGCATGAGAACTCAAACCGTTTAATTGAGCTTTTTGTTGAGGTATTATGTGAAGAGTTGGAATTAGAGATTAAAAGTGTTGGTTCATTAACTTTGATTCGGGATGATTTAGAAAGGGGTGCTGAACCGGATAGTAGTTTTTATATTCAAAATGAATTGTTAGTTAGGAATAAAAGTAATATTGATTTAGCAATTGATCCACCTCCTGATTTAGTTGTAGAGGTGGAATATTCTAAACCAAAAATAGATAAATTACGTCTTTACGCTACTATGGGAGTGCCTGAATTTTGGCGTTATCAAGGAAATGTATTGAAAATTTATTCTTTACAAAATAGGCAATATACGGAAGTTGAAACTAGCCCTATTTTTGCACCTGTACCAGTGGCAGAAATTCCCAGATTTATCACTGAAAGTAAACAAGTTGGGCAAGTTACCACAGTTCGCGCTTTTCGGGAATGGGTGAAAAAGTTAAAAGTTTAAAAGCAAAGAAAATTTAGATTTTTCAGGAATTGATTTTCTGCAAGGTTTCTGCAAATGTTTCCTGGGTAATGCGTTGGGAATGTAAGAGTTTTTGCAATTCCATTTCTAGAGTACACATACCCAGTTGTTGATTTTGCTGCATAACTGTTAATAATTCTTGTACTCTACCCTCTAAAATATAAGTACGAACAAGATCAGTCGTTAACAACAAGTCAAAAATGGCTGTGCGTTTGTATTCACCTGTGAGGGTGGGGACTAGTCTTTGAGAGAGGATGGCTTTTAAACTGTCAGCGAGACGGAAACGAATAAAGTCCTGTTCTTGGGTACAGTAAAAGGTGAATAATTCTTGAATGGCTGTGGTTACTCTACTAGCGTGCATAGAGGCTAAAACTAGAGTACCAGAACGAGCAGCACGCAGGGCAATATCAAGGGTAGGGCGATCGCCTAACTCATTTAGCACTATCACATCCGCATCATTTTTTAATGCTGTTAGAACTCCCTCAACGATATTAGGAGTATGTGTTCCCACTACCAAATGATTGACTAATGATTGATGATTTTGATATACAAAACTAACTGCTTCTTCAATCACAAAGATTTTTCGACTCGTTTCTTGATGTAAATCATCTACCAAACTAGCCAAAGTTGTCGTTTTACCACTGCCAATTACACCAGTAATTAAAATTAATCCCTGTGACTGCTGACAGATATTTTTTAAAGCTATGGGAATTCCTAATTTTTCCAGTTTAGGAACATTATGAGGCAACAATCTAATTGCCATTACAGCACTTTGTAAAGTCAAAAAACAGGAAATAGAAACATTACCAAAAGGATATTGACGAAACAGCCGTACAGGTTCACCAGATTTTATTTTCTCAATTTCATGGACATTAAAAACCGATTCTGCCCAAGTCCAGAATGTCAATTCATTAATTACCGAATCTGAAATTTTTTGTAATATGCCTTGGCTGCGAAAATAAGGAACGTCACCAATTGCTAAATGAACATCTGAAACTTGTTGTATTTGTGCATTATGCAAAAACTGCTCTAAAGTCAAACCTTCTAAATCATTAATATTCTCATTAGACATAAATAGCTGTTACTTTTAAGAAGTATACAAATAATCATTCCCTCTATTTGATTAAAAAATATCAATTAGCAATTTTTATTTACATATTATACCAATTAAAAATTAAAAATTAAAAATTAAAAAGCCTATTCCCTGTTCCCTATTCACTGCACCGCACTGAGCGCAGTCGAAGTGTTCCCTCTTAATTTTGACCAAAAAGAAAAGGGCAAAAGAACTAAATCTTTCACCCTTAGAAATATCACCTTGCGGCTTTATTCTTCGTCAAAATCATCCATTTCGTCGTCGTCGTCTTCTTCTTCTTCCTCAAATTCATCTTCATCTAGAAGATCATGACCGAGTTCATCAGCAATTAAATCATCATCAAGGATGGATTTTTCTGGTCTTCTGGTAGCGCCGCCGTAACTTCCATCACCCATTGCTGGGGAATCTAAGTTGTAAGCTCTGGCTGTACGGTCATCTAGTACCATATCTAAGGTATCTTCGACTTCATCTAAGACGTTGTTACCGAGATCCATTGCATAATCTTCGATCGCACCTGGTTCGTCATAGGTGTTATAACCTGTACCTGCGGGAATCAAGCGTCCAATGATCACGTTTTCTTTCAGACCCCGCAACCAGTCAGATTTTCCTTCAATAGCTGCCTCAGTTAAGACTCTGGTAGTTTCTTGGAAGGATGCGGCTGAGATAAAGCTGTCGGTGTTTAACGATGCTTTGGTGATCCCCAACAATACGGGGGTATATTGAGCTTTTGCCCCACCGGTAATGGACATCGCCTCGTTCACCTGTTCCACCTGACGCAGTTCTACCAACTCCCCAGGTAGCATGGTAGTGTCTCCACCATCATCTATTCTGACTTTGTTGGTCATCTGCCGCACGATTACCTCAATGTGCTTGTCGGCAATATCAATACCTTGAGATTGATACACCATTTGCACTTCGTTCACTAGGAAGGTTTGGACTTTTTGCAAGGCGTGACTAGCACAGGCATATATCCCATCTTCTGAACCTAAGCTAAAGAAGATTTCCAGAATTTCATGGGGGTTAGAGGGGCCATCGCTGAGAGGTTGACCGGCGGGAACTTGGCTACCATCGGGAACGATTAAGTTTTGTCCGGGTCCTAAAGGATAATCTGTGACTGCACCGCTAGACTCAACTACCTTAATGGCGATCGCTTCGTCTCCATCACCATAAACTACCTTCACTTCACCTGCGCGGCGGTTCAAAATACAAGCCTCTTTGGGTTTCCGGGCTTCTAGTAGTTCTTCAATCCGGGGTAAACCTTGGATAATGTCCCCAGTTTTTGCCCGTTCAAATACCAGCAATACTAAGTTATCACCCCGTTGCACCAAGTCCTCATCTTCTACTTGTAGGATAGCACCGGGACTAACTCGATAAGGACGACCAGAACGTAAGGTAACGGTGTAAGAATCTCCCGCTACTAAAGAAGAACTAGCTTCTCCTCCCGCCTGGGCTTTACCTGCGGCTTTCACTTCCACCACTTGTCCCGACTCGGAACTGAAAATCCCGTCAGCAACTTCTGCTCCTTCCACTAACAAATCACGCTGTTTGACTTTCGGGGGAGTGTTAGTGTTGATGGTCAATAAATCACTTTGACGCAAGACCAAACAGCGTCGGACTGCTTCTGTTCCCTTCTGCACACCCCGGACAATTCCCCCTTCTTTACAGAGAATTTGTGTCCGGGCTACTACGGAACCAGGGGCAATGGTTTGACCTTCTTCCACTTCTAGGGAGGTTTGGGTACTACCTTGGGTCGCATCCGCCGCAATATCACGCCGCACTACCAAAGATTCCAAAATTACTAACTGTAATCTCTGGATATCTGGATCTTCTGCATCTGCAACTAACTCAATGTCAGCAGCCAAAGGTGAAGCGTTATGTTCCTGTTCTCCTTCCTGCTCAATTTCTAATACTAATTGAGTCCGTAACAGTTCCACCCCTTCTACCGACTTCACCCGTTCTGAGTCTTTGTAGGGAATGCGTTGTACTGCTCTCATTTGAATGGAGCGCCCAGTTTGCTGGCTGACGGAAGTAGTAGAAGGTACATCAGGATTGCTGGGAACATCAAATTCCATTACCGGACGGCTTAATAAAGCTGGCCCTTCTGGACTTTCTACATACTGAATGTAGCGTAATTCTGTGGCCACAACGCCCTGGAATTCTTCCCCTGGCTGAACAAAAGTATTATCTCGCCCCATCACTGCTTCAGGATCATCCACCATCAACAGTTCACCGGGTTTAATTACCACTTCCCGCAGAATGTCGTTTTTCTGGGTTACTTCTACTACGCCGCTAGTTTGGCAAAAGATATCTTTAACAACTTCTGTTCCCGCTTCCACAAATTGCCCATCTTCTACCAACAATAGAGAAATATCTTTGTTGACTTCGTGGGTTTCTTCGGGAATCCAGAGAATTGTGCCGCCTTGCACGACCTCATAGCCTTGCTTGGCTTTACCTTTCTTCTGCACTTCCACACCGGCAAACTTTAAGAAACCGCCAGTGGTGGTGCGATAGCGATCGTCAATTAGTTCCGCTACAACTTGACCATTTTGCACTTTTGTGCCTGGGGTAGCGCGGAGGTTAAACACCTGAGCCGAAGAGGATGATACTACTTGTTCACCTGTTGCCTCTTCCCCTTCTACGGGTTCAACTTCTCTAGTTGGTGCTACTTTACCAGTATGTACTAAGTAGTTATTCCGACCTTGGGAACTTTGAACCGTGACGGTAGCTTGGTCAAGTACCACAGAAGCGGTAATAATTTCAATCTCTCTGGTACTCTTGCCTGGGGTGGCTTCTGGTAATCTGACTACCCCACCATGTAAGGTGGTTAATTTGGTTTCTGCCAACACGCCATTAGTTTCGATGGCATCACCTTCTTTAACTACTAATTCTGCTCCTGGCGGTAAGTTATACACTTCACCAGAGAGAATCCAGATCAAACCACCTCTAGCGGCGGTAGTAGTAGTATTTCCTTGGCGATCGGTTTTTTGTTCTGCCACCACTTCGGCAAACTGCACTTCACCCGCCAAATCCGAAGCTACTTCTTTAACGGCTTTTTCTGTATTAGTTCTAGTAGTTTTACCCCCAATGGCTACCTCAGCGATTAACTGCCCTGCTTTGACCTGATTACCATCAAAAACATATAGGGTAGAACCTTGGGTAATTTGAATTTCTTGATTACTTGCACCCGTCTCTTTGGTTTCAACGGTTAATGTGCCATTAGTTTCTACATAGAGTGCGTCTTCTCCGTGACGGGTACGATAGGGACGAGTCCGCAGCTTGCGGGGAATCTTCACTGTCCCGGCAATTTTCGATCTTACCTGTTGCGCCACTTCCCCAGTAAATACCCCACCTGTGTGGAATGTCCGCATGGTTAACTGTGTACCAGGTTCACCAATACTTTGAGCAGCGATAATACCGACTGCTTCCCCTAAATCCACCATTTTGGCATGGGCTAAACTCCAGCCGTAGCAGTGCTGACACACGGAACGGGCTGCTTCACAGGTGAGGGGAGAACGAACAACGACTTCTTTAACTCCTGATTTTTCGATATGAATCGCTAAATCTTCAGAAATTGGTGTGTTGCGGGGGGCAATAACCTCACCGGTAGTAGGATGAATCACATCTTCACCCACTACTCGCCCCATTAACCGGGTAGCGAGTTTAATTAAGGTTTTACTCCCTTCGGTCATGGCTTTGATGTTAATACCTCTGGTGGTACCACAATCAATTTCCCGCACAATTACGTCCTGGGACACGTCCACTAGACGACGGGTGAGATAACCAGAGTCAGCAGTGCGGAGGGCGGTATCTACTAGACCTTTTCTCGCACCGTAAGAGGAAATAATGTATTCGGTAACGGTTAACCCTTCTCGGAAGTTGGTTTTAATGGGTAAGTCAATAATTTCCCCTTGGGGATCTGCCATTAGTCCCCGCATCCCTACCAACTGGCGCACCTGGGATATATTACCCCGCGCCCCAGAGAAGGCCATCATGTATACAGAGTTGAGGGGGTTGGTTTTTTTGAAGTGAGAAACCACCTCATCTTTCAGGGCTTCACTGGTACCGTTCCAGGTGTCAATTACCTTTTGGAATCGTTCTACTTCAGTGATTTCCCCTCGTTGATAACGAGCTTCGGTGGCGCGGATTTCTTCTTCTGCTGCTTCCAGGAGCGATCGCTTGGAAGGCGGCACCATCAAATCATCCACACTAATGGATACACCTGCTTTAGTAGCATAGCGGAAGCCCAAATCCTTTAGTTTATCCGCCATCACCGCCGTCCGGGCTGTTCCATAATGGATAAATGCCCAGTAAATTAAATCTCTCAGCTTACCCTTATTAACTACCAGATTACGAAAAACAGTTTTTTCAGTCATTGGTCACTTAGTCCTTAGTCTCATGTCGTTGGCAACAGGGAACACTTCGGCTGCGCTCAGTGCGGTGCAGGGAACAGAGAACAGGGAACAGGGGAGTAAATTCTTTACTTTTTACCTCCTGCCTCCTGTCTTCTGCCTCCTGCCTTCTAACTCGCTAGGGCTTCCTGAATGGCTTTGTTATAAATCGCCCGACCAGCTGTGGTACGGATATACTGAGAAATTAAATTTCCTTGGCCATCTTCCCGGACACGGCGGAATTTGTAAATCAAAGTCCGGCTACCATCGGGGTTTTCTGTCACTTCTTGAGGCTCATTGTCTGGTTCTGGTGGTTCTACTTCCCCATCAAACCGGATATAAATGTAAGCATGAAGTTCAATTTGTCCCTGGTCGTAAGCCATAATCGCATCATCCAGAGAAGCAAAATACTGTCCTGCTCCTTTAGTCGCGTTGGGATTTTCTGCTGTCAGGTAATATGCTCCTAAAACCATGTCTTGGCTAGGAGTAATAATTGGTTTACCTGTAGCTGGGGAGAGAATATTATTAGAAGCCAGCATTAACAATCTTGCTTCTGCCTGACTTTCCAGGGATAGGGGGACGTGAACCGCCATTTGGTCGCCGTCAAAGTCAGCGTTAAAAGCAGGACATACTAAGGGGTGAAGTTGAATTGCTCGTCCTTCTACTAAAATTGGTTCAAAAGCCTGAATCCCCAAACGGTGCAGGGTAGGCGCTCGGTTTAACAGTACAGGGTGTCCCTCAATTACCTCTTCTAAAACATCCCACACGCTGGGATCAGACCGAGAAATTAATTTTTTCGCTGCTTTGATATTATTTACCATCCCACTGCGAATTAAGCGGTTAATCACAAAGGGTTGAAATAACTCGATCGCCATTTCTCTGGGTAAGCCGCACTGGTGAATATTCAGTTTTGGACCCACCACAATTACCGAACGTCCAGAGTAGTCTACTCGTTTACCTAACAGGTTTTGCCGGAAACGTCCTTGTTTACCTTCAATAATGTCTGACAAAGACTTCAAAGGACGATTATTTGCCCCGACTACCGTTCTACCCCGACGACCATTATCAATCAAAGCATCTACCGCTTCTTGCAGCATCCGCTTTTCGTTCCGCACAATGATTTCTGGTGCTAAAATTTCTTGTAATCGGGCTAAACGATTATTCCGGTTAATTACCCGCCGATATAAATCATTTAAGTCGCTAGTGGCAAACCGTCCCCCGTCTAGTTGAACCATTGGACGTAAATCAGGCGGAATCACCGGAATCACTGACATCACCATCCACTCTGGCTTAGAACCAGTAGCGATAAAGTTGTCAATTACCCGTAACCGTTTAATCAGTTTGGCGCGTTTTTGTCCCTTAGCATTGCCAATTTCTTCCCGCAGGTTTTCAGCTTCCTGTTCTAAATTAATATCAGCCAATAACCGTAGTAGTGCTTCTGCTCCAATACCTACTTCTACGCCTACTAATTGGGAGTCTTCACTATAAATTTGATCTTCAATTTCTAGCCACTGGTCTTCACTAAGCAGTTGTTTGTAACTCAGAGTTTCTGCATTTCCAGGACTCAGCACACAATAGGAATTGAAATAGACAATTTGTTCTACATCCCGCAAGGGCATATCTAACAAAATGGCAATATAGCTGGGAATACCCTTGAGATACCAAACATGAGCTACAGGAGCAGCCAGTTTAATAAAACCCATGCGGTGACGACGTACCCGTGATTCGGTTACTTCTACACCACAACGTTCACAAACAATCCCTCTGTGACGTACCCGCTTATATTTCCCACAATGACATTCCCAGTCTTTCGCCGGGCCAAAGATTCTCTCACAGAACAAGCCATCCATTTCTGGCTTTAATGTCCGATAGTTGATTGTCTCTGGTTTTGTCACCTCACCCACAATTTGACCATTAGGTAAGGTACGCTCACCCCATTGGCGAATCCGATCTGGTGATGCTAAACCGATTTTGACATAATCAAACTGATTAGTTTGGGCTGGTCTCATGACAAGTAAAAATGAAAAATTAAAAATTAAAAATGCGGCAAAATTCAGGAGTCAAACTTGAAAATTTTTGAGTGTTCCTGATGTCATTATCTATCGGCATTCTTGAAGAATTGCCCTAAATTATGAGAGGAAAATTAAAAACTAAAAATCCAGAATTTTTCAATTTGAATTTTTAATTTTTAATTTTTAATTTCTCATCCCTTTATTCGTCCTCTTCCAGAGATTCACGGGAGAGAGGTTCATAAGTGGGTCGCGGTGGTGTCCGGCGAGCTACTTGGTCGGCCATTAAGTCAACTTCTACATCTAGGGAACTACCATCTGCTTGAGTTTCCACTTTATGGACGGCAATATCTAAGCCTAATGACTGTAACTCTCGCATTAATACTTTGAAAGATTCTGGTGTTCCTGGTCTGGGAATAGACTTACCTTTAACGATGGCATTCAGGGCTTCATTTCTACCTTGCATATCATCTGACTTCACCGTTAACAATTCTTGCAAGGTGTAAGCTGCACCAAAAGCCTCCAGTGCCCAAACTTCCATTTCTCCAAATCGCTGGCCACCTTGTTGGGCTTTACCACCCAAGGGCTGTTGTGTTACCAGAGAGTATGGGCCTGTGGAACGAGCGTGAATCTTATCATCTACTAGGTGTACTAGCTTGAGCATATAAGCTACACCCACCGTTACTGGTCTGTCGAAGGGTTCACCAGTCCGACCATCATAGACCATGATTTTACCGGGGTCATCTGGGTTATATACCCAATTTTTGCTTGTTTCGTCTCTAGCTTCTTGTAACTTGCCATGAACAATGCGCCGCGAAGATTCTTCCCCATACATTTCATCAAAGGGGGTAATCTTAAATCGCACTCCCAAGTTATAACCAGCCCAACCTAATAAACATTCAAATACTTGACCTACGTTCATCCGGCTGGGTACACCCAAGGGGTTAAGTACAATGTCTACTGGTGAACCATCGGGTAAGTAGGGCATATCTTCCAGGGGTAATATCCGGGAAATAATCCCTTTATTACCGTGTCTTCCTGCCATTTTGTCCCCGACTTGGATTTTCCGTTTTTGGGCAACGTAAACCCGGACTACCATGTTGGCTCCTGGTGGCAGTTCGTCGCCTTGTTCACGGGTAAACAAGCGTACATCTACTACCCGCCCTTTTTCACCGTTGGGAACTCGCAGGGAGTTATCCCGGACATCTCTGGCTTTTTCCCCGAAGATGGCTCGTAGTAATTTTTCTTCTGGGGGTTGGTCAGATTCTCCTTTGGGTGTGACTTTACCTACCAGGATGTCTCCTGACTCTACCCAAGCACCAATGCGAATAATTCCCTGTTCATCTAATTGCCGCAGGGCATCTTCCCCGACGTTGGGAATTTCTCTGGTAATTTCTTCTGGGCCGAGTTTGGTTTGTCTGGCCTCAATTTCATATTTTTCAATGTGAATTGAGGTGTAAATATCATCTTGAACTAAGCGTTCAGAAATCAAAATTGCGTCTTCGTAGTTGTAGCCTTCCCAGGGCATATAAGCGACGACGATATTTTGCCCTAATGCTAATTCACCGCCTTCTGTGGAAGAACCATCTGCTAATACCTGTCCAGCGACTACTTTTTCCCCTATCCGTACTAGGGGTTTTTGGTTTAAACAAGTGTCTTGGTTGGAGCGTTGATATTTGGACAGGGTATAGCGGATTTCTTGGGGTTTTTCGGTGCTGCGAATTGTGCCGTCTGGGTTTTTATGTACCACTCTGACCCGAATTTCATTCGCGTCTACATAGGTGACATCACCATCAGTCCGGGACACTATCACCATCCCTGAGTCTCTCGCGCCTTGGGCTTCTAAGCCTGTACCGACTAGGGGACGTTCTGGTTTTAGTAGGGGTACGGCTTGCCGTTGCATATTTGAACCCATCAGGGCACGGTTAGCGTCGTCATGTTCCAAGAAGGGAATCATGCTTGTCGCTACGGAGACGATTTGCACGGGGGAAACTGCCACATAGTCCACTTGTTCGGGGGTGGTGGTGGAGAATTCCTGGCGATAGCGTACGGGTACTTGAGGCCCGATGATCTGCCCGGTTTCGTCTACGGGGATGTCGCCTGGTGCTACCCGCAAATCATCTTCTTCATCAGCAGTCATGTAAACTGCTGGTTCTTCGTATTTTACTCGTCCGTTTTCTACGGGTCTAAAGGGTGTTTCTAAGAAACCATATTGGTTAACACGGGCATGGGTGGCGAGGGAACCAATCAAACCAGCGTTGGGACCTTCTGGGGTTTCGATGGGGCAGATGCGTCCGTAGTGGCTGGGGTGAATGTCTCGCACGGCAAAGCCTGCCCGTTCTCTGGTTAGACCACCGGGACCAAGGGCTGATAGACGGCGTTTGTGGGTCAGTTCTGCTAAGGGGTTGGTTTGATCCATGAACTGACTGAGTTGGCTGGAGCCAAAAAATTCTTTAATGGCTGCTACCAAGGGTTTGGGGTTGACTAGGGAGGCAGGGGTAAGGGATTCGGCATCGGATACGGTCATCCTTTCCCGGATAATCCGTTCTAATCTGTTTAAACCGACTCTGACTTGGTTTTGCAGAAGTTCACCCACGCTGCGAACGCGACGGTTGCCTAAGTGGTCAATGTCGTCAATGTTGCCGATGTCGTATTCGAGGTTTATTAGGTAATCAACGGCCGCGAGAATGTCTATGGAGGTGAGCACCCGCATGGTGTCAGGAACTGATAGGCGCAGTTTTTTGTTGAGTTTGTAGCGGCCTACTCTTCCTAAGTCGTAGCGTTTAGGATCAAAGAATCGGGAGTCTAGGAGCTGTTGACCACCTAAGACTGTGGGGGGTTCACCTGGTCGAAGTTTGCGGTATAACTCCATTAGGGCTTCTTCTTCGGAGAATTGCCCTTCTTTTTCGATGGTTTTTTGGAAATATTCTGGATGACGTAGGGCATCAAATATTTCGTTATCTGATAAACCTAGTGCTTTGAGCAGGACTTGGGCTGAGAGTTTCCGGGTTTTATCAATACGTACCCAAACTAAATCGTTACGGTCTGTTTCAAATTTGAGCCATGCCCCCCGGTTGGGGATTAAGCTGGCTGAATAAGTGCGCCGACCGTTTTTGTCAATTTCGGATTTGTAGTATACTCCTGGCGATCGCACGATTTGGTTGACAATTACCCGCTCGGCTCCATTAATAATAAAGGTTCCCCGCTCGGTCATTAATGGCAAATCACCAATAAATACTTCCTGTTCTTTAATATCCCCTGTTTCTTTATTTAATAGCCTTGTCGGGACATACATCTGTACTGCATAAGTGCTATCCCGCCGTTTGGCTTCTTCTACGCTATACTTTGGTTCTTTGAGTTTGTAGTTCTGTCCTAAAAAGTGCAGTTCTAATTTACCTGTATAGTCTGTGATGGGACTAAAGGAGTTCAGTTCTTCTATTAACCCTTCTTCTAAGAACCAACGGAAGCTGGAACGCTGGATTTCAATTAAGTCGGGTAACAGAAAGGCCGATTCCATATATGTTTCGTTAGTCATGCCTCTACCTTTGTCAACCTGGTTAAACTTTCGGCGGTTGTGGGTTGTCCTTTGTCCGTGGTCAGTCGTCTTGGGTTTTTGTCTTTGATCTCTAGTCGGTTATCTATTGCTAATGACTAATGACTAATGACTAATAACGAATGACGATTTTGACAAGGGGATGATTGCCCTTATTTTGGGAAGTAAGGAGCAGAAAATTCCTCTTTGGGGATAGATGCCACCAGAGTGGATGGCTGAGATATTCTTGAATTTGATCTGTTTTCCTCACTTCCCCTCCAAACAGTGCGTTAACTAATTACGCAAATCCACACTGTTGTGTCTTTAGAAGACCTCATCTATACTCACAGGTAGACCCCAAAAATCGGGACTCTGTGCATTTCTGCTGTGGTTCAGCATGAGTTTATCTTGCTTTTTTTACTCACAAGGCATTTACATTTAACAATTTTCTATAGGTTTAATTCACGGAGATTATCTGTTGCCTAAGATTACCTAGCAGCATGGTTAGCTACGATTTTTTATTGAAAGACAGCATCTGCTTGTAGAGTAATGGTAGTGGTCTAGTGCCCCTAAAGTGAAGTTGAAATGCGGCTAGGTCGGGTTGATAATGGTAAATAATCAGCCTATAATTAACAAACTCCTTCCCTTATCATTATGACGCAAGGTAAATGTTTTGGAGGGAATAATAATAGCATATTTTTGTCCTCCCAGGGTCTTATTTTTTTAAATTTTTACTTTTTGCGGGATTAGTGCCAGAACGTAGGAGGTAAAACGATTTTAGATTTTAGATTGGGGATGGAATGATCTAAAAGCTAAGATTGCGGGAGTTGGAAGAAATCGTATTGTTATCAACTTCTAGACTATCAAGTTACAGATTACTGCTGTTTAAGTCTAGTCCAAACAGTTTACAGGCGTTTTTGGTGGTAGCTTGGGCGATCGCTTCTACTGTTTCTTGTCGTAGTTTGGCTATTTGCTCGGCTACATAATAAACATTTGCTGGCTCGTTGCGTTTTTCCCCACGTTTGGGAACTGGGGAGAGAAACGGGCAATCTGTTTCTATCAGTAGGCGATCGCTATTCACCATTGTTGCTGCTGCTTGGATGGTTTTGGCACTTTTAAAGGTGACTGTGCCACTAAAACTAATGTAAAATCCCAAATCTAAAAACCATTGGGTTTCTTCGGGATTTCCTGCCCAGCAGTGCATTACACCCCTGATTTTTCCTCCTTCCCTCTCCTGCCATTTGGCCAATATTTTTCTCACTTCTGCTGCCGCATCCCGGCAATGGATAATGATTGGTAAATCTAGCTGGCTGGCGATCGCTATTTGGGACTCAAATACCAAGCTTTGCTGTTCATAATTGCTGGCTTTGTAAAAGTCTAGTCCCATTTCCCCAATTGCTACTACTTTGGGATCACAACTAGCCAAGGTTTTAATTTTCTCGGCTGTCTGATGATTCCATTTGTGTGCATCTAGGGGATGTAAACCCACGGCAAAGCTCACCTCTGGAATTTGGTGAGCTAGGGATTGGATACTGGCAAATTCTTCTGGATGAACACAGGAATGTACCAGGTGTACCACTCCTTTTTCTTGCCAACGCGATCGCACTGCTGCTAAATCTGGCTGGAAAGTTTCAAAGTTCAGATGTACGTGAGTGTCAATTAGCTGCATAATGATGATGAGTCATTGGTCATTAGTCATTAGTTAATCAACCAATGACTAAGGGCTGTTGACTATGCTGTGGCTTGGGTCAAAGGTTTAAGTTTGTGAGCTAGTCTTGACTTTTTCCTTGCCCCATTGTTGGGATGCAACACACCTCGTTTTACAGCACGATCAATTTTGCTGTAAGCAGCTGACATTTTAGCATCCACCTCTTGTTTTAATTCTGGGGTAGGATTGGCTGCATAAGCTTCTACAGCTACTAAATATTTCTTCATCAGCGTTTTAACTGCTGATTTATATGTTTTGTTCCGTAATCGGTTGCGCTCTGCAAGTTGGGCGCGTTTAAGAGCAGACTTATTGTTCGCCACAGTTCAGTTCCAGAAAAAACAGATTAAATATGTACACACACTACTAGATTTACTAATATAACATTATTCTTGCCAATGTTGGCAATTCTGCCAAAAATTCTACTAATTTATTTTGGCAGGCAGGGGGTCTCCAGCGTCGCGGCATTCTTCGCGCTCGTCGCCGCGTGCGC
>DATGXB010000073.1:0-3499 GCA_035299225.1 Nostocaceae cyanobacterium
CGGTTGCTGTAGGCTTGGGCTAATTGAGGATTAATAGTGATAGCTTGAGTAAAATCAGCGATCGCACCTGCTTTATCTCCTAATTCAGATTTAGCATTTCCCCGGTTGTTGTAGGCTTGGGCATCTTGAGGATTAATAGTGATAGCTTGGTTATAATCTTGAATCGCACCTGCTTTATCTCCTAATTCAGATTTAGCAAGTCCCCGATTGCTGTAGGCTTGGGCTAATTGAGGATTAATAGTGATAGCTTGGTTATAATCTTTAATCGCACCTGCTTTATCTCCTAATTGATATTTAGCAACTCCCCGGTTGTAGTAGGCTTCGGCTAATTGAGGATTAATAGTGATAGCTTGAGTAAAATCGGCGATCGCACCGGCTTTATCTCCTAATTCATATTTATCAATTCCCCGATTGTAGTAGGCTTCGGCATCTTGAGGATTAATTGTGATAGCTTGGTTATAATCAGCGATGGCTTCTTGATATTTTTTCAACTCACCAAATAGTTCTCCACGCACTTGATAAAGTGAGGAATCTTTTTCTTTTGCTGCTAAGATTACTTGGTTAAGTGCTTTTACACCAGTTTCATATTCTTTCAAGTCCTGAAAAATAACCCCATTTAATAAATAGGAACTATCAAAACTAGGTTGTTCTCTAATTGCCGTATTTATAGCATTTAAAGCTAAATTATATGTGTCTTGTCTGAACCAAATCCAACCAACATCATAATAAGCTTCCCAAGAATTTGGATATTTAATAACTGCATTTTTCATCGCTTTAACAGCATTTTCTGTATATTCATAACCTCTCGGTTTTGCCCAAAATTCTCTTAAATCTGCATTTAACATACCTCCTACACTAAACAAAGCAGGATGATTTAATTCTTCACCCCTCCAACCATCAAGAAAAACATATTGTTCCTTTAACTCATAATCCCCCAAAGTCGCAACTTGATATTTCTCAGAACTACTAAACTGCAAAACAGCCATATCAATTCCATCTCTTCTACTAATAGTCTGATTATCCACCTTGTAAACTTGTTTATCATGTACTAAAACTTGATAATCTTGTTGCTTTTCCACTACATGATCGGCAGTTAATACATAATAAAACTGATCAGAATCACTACTAAAAGTCACTTTGGCTAAATCATATAAATTATCTTTTTGATTATCTTGTCTATCTAATTTCACAGTTTCAGCCGGATAAATTTGATTATCATGAGTAACCACTTTTAGAGATTTGGCATTTCCCACTACATGATAGTTTGTCAGAAAATTATAGAATCCGTTTTGGTTTTTAATAATTGTCCCTGAATCGGCTTCTTGATTATTAGCAATAATTTTCACCGTAATTTGTTTTAATATCTCTTCTAATTCTTGTTCTGAGAATGTCCTTGATTTTGATGAAACAACGGAAGAACTACAACCCGTAATCGCAATAGAAGAAACAGGAAGCAGGAAAAAAAAGAATAATAATAAATGGGATAATCTGCGTAATTTCATAAATAACACTCCTGGTATTTGATAAATTGTATAATTGGGAATTTTAACTGAATCATTTTTATTTGCATAAACACCACATTTAGAAATTATTTGTAAATGGGGGTGTTGGGTTTCTAGAGTTTGTTTCCTCTCCTCTTAGGAGAGGGCTAGGGAAAGGTAATAAATTTTGCTGTTAATTCTCAACATCCGTCACCCAAGCTTTAATTTCATAACTGCCAATTCCTATATTTTTTGACGTAACTTTTAATTGATATGTACCTGGTTCTAAAAGAATAGAAACTGTAAATTCATTATCTTTTTTAGATATATTTGACAAAGAAATAAAATCATTTTTATTTGGCTTAAGCAGAGTAACTACAGATTGGAAATCAGAACTAAAAACTTGCACTGTTAAATATTGCTTTTTATCATTATTATACCATTTTACTCTAATAATGATTATAACGCTCTATTAAGCCTGATTAAAAATTGTAAAATATCAATAGGACAAGATAAATGATTAAAATTATTTAGTGCACAGGAAAAATTTTGATAAGCTTGGGAAGCGTCACCATTTAAGGACGCAGAAAAAGCTTTTAACTCTACATCAGGGTCATCGGATTGTAGTAATGTTAAAATCAGAGTATGACAGTCTTTGCCTGTGGTAGTACATAGGGCTTTGTATCGTTTAAGGTTATCATCTTCCACATAACCCCAAGTTAAAATTTTCAATGTGTTGTTATCATAAGCTTGCTGTAATATTATAAAATGCTTTAAAAAGGCTATATGGTGCAATAAATTTTTGTATATATTTGTTTCTATGCAAACGGAGAAGAGGGGTATGATTCATAGTTTAGCGATCGCATCAACTTCTCCTAACAGCAAGCAGGTGACAGGAGGCATGGATTCTTTTTACTCCGCACCTTCAATCACTCAATAGCGGGAAAAGCATCACCTCACCTTGATAGGAAATGCGAAATCCCGCTATTTTTTTTACAAAAAAGTAATATTCTATGAACATTGAACATCTACAATCTAATCCAGATCACCGACCAAATTTTTAGTCGTGGCTATCACTCCTGTAAAACCTCTTCCTGTTTGGGGATTTGTATCCCTAATTACAAACTGCATCCTCATGTTAGCAGTTGCGCTATTGATTGGGCGACAACAGCAGTTAAATAGCGTTTACGCTACAAAAGCTCAACCCAGTCCTACTACCCAAACTCAACCACAGCTAGGGACTCGTCATAAACTTAGTTATGAACAATGGCTAGATATTCTCAAACAAGAAGCACAAGCGGCTGCGGAAAAAAAACCGCAAAACCTAACTGTCTTAGCTGGAGATTCATTAAGTTTATGGTTTCCACCGGAATTATTACCCGATAACACAAACTGGTTAAATCAAGGTATATCTGGTGAAACTAGTAGTGGACTATTAAAAAGATTAGATTTATTTGACCGCACCCAACCAGAAAAAATATTTATCATGATTGGCATTAATGACTTGATCAGAGGAATAGATGACCAGGAAATTTTAGCTAATCAACGGCGAATTATGCGCTACCTACGCCGAACCCATCCCCAAGCACAAATAGTAGTACAATCAATTTTACCACATGGGGCAGAAACCGCTACTTGGGAAGGAAAAGACAAACTTTTAGCCATACCTAATAGTCGCATCAGTCAATTAAATGAGGAGATAAAAAAGATTGCTAAAAGGCAAGGTGTGAAATATTTGGATTTATATCCCCTCTTTACAAATAAACAAGGAAATCTCCATCCAAACTTCACCACCGATGGCTTACACCTAAGTCCTCAAGGTTATCTTGTCTGGCGAACTGCTTTACAAATGAGTAATTAGGCAATAGGCAATAGGCAATAGGCAATAGGCAATAGGCAACAGGGAACAGGCAATAGGCAATAGGCAATAGGCAATAGGCAATAGGCAACAGGCAATAGGCAATAGGAAAAAAGTATTTTTATATTCTTCTTTCCCCCCTGCCCCCTGCCCCCTGCCC
>DATGXB010000074.1:0-3836 GCA_035299225.1 Nostocaceae cyanobacterium
TATTTAGTAAAAGCCGGAATTGGAACGCTAGTTATTGGCAAAAATGAGCAATGGAAGCAAGAAATTAATCTAGGTAAAACCACAAATCAGAACTTTGTTAGTATTCCTCATGCTCGATTTATAGAGCAATTAAAATACAAGGCTGAATTGGTAGGAATTACCGTGTTGATTAATGAAGAATCTTATACTTCGGCGGCTTCATTTTTAGATTTAGACCCCATTCCTGTGTACAAAAAAGGAGAAACACACAATTTCAGTGGCAAGCGAATTAAACGCGCTTGGTACAAAGCGAAAGATGGCAGGCTGATTCACGCGGATATTAATGCCAGTCTGAATATCGCCAGAAAAGTAATCCCTGCGGCTTTTAGCTTAGGGATAGGGGGTATTGCAGTTTGCCCATTCCGGGTTACACCGGTTAAAGTAGCTTGAGGACATTTGTCCATAAAATTACTAACTGTACCTCTTTTGAATAACTATCTTTTGAATAACTATCTTTTGAATAACTATTGTTGTATCTTATTTTTAAATTTCTTGTTGCTTTATTATACATTTAACTGATATTATTAATGTGAGAAATACTGAATTTGAAAAAAAACTATGTCTGACATTAAAAAACTGGGTTCATCTTGGACATTTAGCTGGTTCTTTGGATTTACACAAATCCCTACCGATGAAGATTGCTGTATTTATATGAAAGCGGTTTTATGTTGCGCTAAAGGAGATGGAGTTTTAACACAAGCAGAAAAAGATTGGGCAATTGGGTTTTGTGCATCTTGGGGAGTAGCAGAATGGGTAATTGAAGAACTACAAAAATATGAAGCAAATGAAGCTTTAGAAGAAGTTGTTGCTCGTTCTCCCCAAGTATCAATAGCACAAAGAGATTTACTTCTCACTGCAATTCGGGCTTGTGCTGCTGATGGAGAATATCATCAAGATGAAAAAGCAAAAGTTCGACAAATGGCTTCTATTTTAGGAGTGTCAGAAGAAGTAGTAGAACAGTTAGAGCAGCTACAACAAGAAGAAGCAGCACTAAGAAGCAAGCGGATCAATCTCTTATATCCTGAAAAAAGCCCCTATTAATTATTCTCTTGTTTTAGCAAGATGAATTAAAAATAGAACCTCTAGCAATTTCTTTTCATCTTTGGTTAAAAACACTAGTTAGTAGGTTAGGTTGAGGTACGTAGGCACAAAGCGGCTTGCCGTTCGCGCAGCGTCCTGGAGGGAAGGCTAACCCAAAAACATTTATAAATTATCTGTTAGATTTTGTTATTTCTCAACCTAACCTACTATCAATTAATTACATTATAAATTTCTTTAAATGGGTAAGATTTTTGCCCTAGTTCTAGCTACATCAATTGTGATTAAAGCACCACTTTCTAATTCTGTTTTGAATTGCTTTAAGGCATTTACTACTAAATTACCTATGCTTGCTGGTAAAACATCTTGTATTCTTACCTGAATGACGCTAGGTGCATCAGCCTGACTAATAGCTAGTAATGTACCAAAATCTAAGTCATGGGTGAACACAATATAACCATTAGTAACAGCCCAATTCATAATAGTACGATCTGTAGCGCAAACATCACCCAGCGTTGACCAATGGGCAGCTTCAAAGCCAGCATTTTGTAGAGTTGTCACCCATTCTAAGGGTAGATTCATATCTATGAGAATTTTCACGCTGATAATAGCGGCACTTCTTTTTCTTCCACTCGCCAAGCCGCATAGGTAAGTGATTCAAATATATCTTCTAATTCTAAATAAGGATAAGCTTTGAGGATATCTTCTGGAGTTTTGCCTGCTGCCATTAAACCAATAATTGTACCTACAGTAACACGCATCCCTCGGATGCAAGGTTTACCACCCATAACTTCTGGGTTAAATGTAATTCTGTTAAATGATGTCATAGCTTTATTACTCCAATGTATATGAGAGTTAGTTTTGTACAGATGACACACTATTGTAATATACAGCAGGGAATAGTCATTAGTCATTAGTCATTAGTCATTAGGGAAAAGGGGAAAATTATTAAATTATTTCTTCCTCCCGCCTCCTGCCTCCTGCCTCCTTCCTCCTAAACTTTCACCAGTTTGATACACTATCTTAGATTTGCGGTTAAATCATGGTACAGGTCAATAATTAAAACTATGAGTGAAGCTTTATTTAAGATTGAAAATTTACGGGTGGCTTATCCTGCACGGGGTGAGGAGGGGTTAACTTGGGCGGTTGATGATGTTTCTTTTACTCTTCAACCTGGGGAAAAAATGGGTTTGGTGGGTGAGTCTGGTTGCGGAAAATCAACGCTAGGAAGGGCGGCTATGCGTTTGTTGCCTGGTGGTAGTCGCACGGAGGGGTCAGTATTATTTCAGGGACAATCTGTATTTGATTTAACGCCAATTCAATTGAGAAAGTTTCGGGGTGAAGCGATCGCGCTGGTGTTTCAAGACCCGATGACCCGATTAGATCCGTTGATGACGATTGGTAATCATTGTATTGAGACTTTACAAGCTCATCAACCAGAGTTAAGCAAAAAGCAAGCGAAGGAAAAGGCTTTGGCAACTTTGGCTAAGGTGAATATTCCGCCAAATCGTTGGAATCAGTTTCCGCATGAGTTTAGCGGGGGAATGCGTCAACGGGTGGCGATCGCTCTGGCTCTCCTGCTCAATCCTAAACTAATTGTGGCGGATGAACCAACTACCAGTCTAGATGTTACGGTTTCTGCCCAAATTTTACAAGAGTTAACCCGGTTATGTAGTGAAGAAAATATGGCTTTATTGCTGATTTCTCACGATTTAGCGATGGTGGCGGAATATTGCGATCGCATCGGGGTAATGTATCAAGGTAAAATGGTAGAAATGGGTGCGACTTCGGCGGTTTTTGGACATCCCCAACATGAGTACACAAGGTCACTTTTAAATGCGGCTTTACATATCCAAGCAGTAGATGAAAATCCCGCAAATCCTCAATCATCAGCAGTTGTGAGAGAAGAAGCACCAATTTTGCGAGTTTCTGAACTCAAGCAGCACTATACTATTGAACCGAATTTTATTGAAAGAATTTTTCAAGGGGAAGGGCAAACTATTAAAGCCGTTGATGGCATTAATTTAGAATTATATCCTGGGGAAATTCTGGGTTTAGTGGGTGAGTCTGGTTGTGGTAAAAGTACATTTTCCCGGACAATTTTACAATTAATTCGCCCCACTGGGGGAAAAGTAGAATTTTTGGGTCAAGAATTAACTAGTTTGTCATCTGCTGAAGTTCGCAGCTGTCGCCGACAAATGCAAATGATTTTCCAAGATCCCCACGCCTGCTTAAACCCAGCCATGACGGTAGGACAAAGCATTGCTGACCCGTTATTAATTCATAAATTAGCTGATGGGGAAAAAGTTAAACAAGAAGTTTTATGGATGTTGGAGAAAGTCGGCTTAACACCAGCAGAAATGTACTATCAACGTTATCCCGCAGATTTATCCGGGGGACAACAACAACGGGTAGCGATCGCCCGGGCACTGATTACTCGCCCTAAACTGCTAATATGTGATGAACCTGTGAGTATGTTAGATGCTAGTGTCCAGTCCCAAGTATTAGATTTAATGCTGGATTTAAAAGCAGAATTTGATTTAACTTACTTGTTTATTACCCATGATTTATGGTTAGCGAGATTTTTGTGCGATCGCATTGCCGTAATGAATGGAGGTAAAATTGTTGAGTTGGGACCGACTAAACAGATTTTCGCTCATCCCCAACATGAATATACAAAAACTCTTTTAGCTGCTGCACCTTTATTGGCTCGTGTTGAGGCTAACTGAAGCAGAGGGGCAGGGGGCAGGGGAGCAGGG
>DATGXB010000075.1:0-26506 GCA_035299225.1 Nostocaceae cyanobacterium
AATAGGCAATAGGCAATAGGCAATATATTTTTATTTCCCCCCTGCCTCTTTCCCCCCTGCCCCCCTGCCCCTCTACCTCCTACATCGGTGGTGGTGGGGGAACAGAAGCTAATAAAGAGGCTAGTTCTGGGACTTGGGAAGCTTGTAACCAATTTGGCATTCCTGTACGCCAAACAAAACTTTGAGCATTTAATCCTTGTTGTAATAATTGTTCCGGCGATAAAGGTCCGATTTGTTGACCATTCGCGGAAATATACCATTGTTGTTGTGTTGGTGGGGGAGGCGGTGGTGCAGCAGGTAACAAAGCAGATAACTCTGGAATAGTTGATACTTGTTGCCAACTAGCCATCCCTGCTCGCCAAACTAAACTTTGAGGATTTAAACCTTGTTGTAGTAACTGTTGAGGTGCTAAGGGTCCCACCTGTTGACCATTAACGGAAATATACCATTGAGGTTGTGCTGGTGGTGGGGGTGGTGCCGGTGTGGCCGCAGGCTGCATAGTATTAGCCAACTGTTGAGCCATGACCATTCCCACACCAAAATCTAAACCTGCATTACCACCACCCGGATTTTGAGCAGATTGTTCAATAGCGTTAGCCGCTTGATACTGGGCAAACTGTTGCATATTACCCAACAGCCCGATAGAAGCGCGTTTATCTAGGGCAGCTTCAACTTCTGGAGGTAGAGAGATATTTTCAACTAATAACTGGACTAACTCAATACCATATTTGCCAATGTCCTCGCTAATACCTGCGCGGATGCGATCGCCCATTTCTTGATATTGAGAGGCAAAATCTAATAAAGGCGTATTACTACGACCAACCCAACTCACAAAAGAAGTGATAATTACATTGCGTAGATGGTCGCTGATTTCATCCACTTGAAACAGTCCATCAGTGCTAACTAACTCCTGTAACAATTTTGCTGGATCACTAACCCTAAAACTGTAACTACCATAAGCCCGTAATCTAACAGGACCTAACTCCGGGTCACGGATAGTAATCGGGTTAGAAGTTCCCCATTTTAAATTATTAAAAACCTTACTACTAAAAAAATAAACCTCAGCCTTAAATGGCGAATTAAAGCCATATTGCCAACCTTTGAGGGTACTAAGCAGAGGTAAATTTTGAGTTGAGAGGGTATACATTCCCGGATCAAACACATCCGCCAAAATGCCCTCATTGACAAACACCGCCATCTGTCCAGGCCGTACAGTCAACTTCGCCCCCATTTTAATCTCATTGTTATGACGCTCAAAACGGTAAGCGATCGTATCATTAGTGGAATCTAACCACTCAATAATATCTACAAATTCACCGCGTAATTTCTCAAATAAACCCATTGATACACCTCCGCACCTGGAAAAAAATGTTAAATTAATACAGTCGCGTTTATAATACCCAGCAGACACAAAACCAGCGCACTTGCACTGAAAAACCTATTTTAAGGACATCATTATTAAATGACGATATTTCGGTAATTAATAGATAAGTTTTTTTACAACTTGTGATGGTTGACAGATAACAAACGTCAACTGACAAATAACAATACAATGAGATGGAAAAAAATAAACAATTATTTATCAGAAAATGAGTGTAAATAGTTCAAGATTACTATCAAGAGATTGGTCATGGCCGTATTGGCCAGCTTTACCACTCTATCCCTACGGCAAAAGGCGAACATTACGCCGGGAAGTAGTACCCGATACAATTTGGACATTTGAACAAGTACAGGGCATTCTCTACACCGTCGTCCCGATTCGCATGACTGTTATTAGACTAAAAGCGGGTGGTTTACTTGTTTATGCACCTGTAGCCCCTACACCAGAATGTATACGTTTGGTAAATGAGTTAGAAATCAAGCATGGCGCGGTTAAATATATTATTCTGCCCACCAGTTCCGGTTTAGAACATAAAATTTTTGTTGGACCCTTTGCTAGACAATTTCCCCAAGCTTTAGTTTTTGTTGCCCCTCATCAGTGGAGTTTTCCCTTTAACTTGCCTTTGAGTTGGTTGGGTTTTCCTGGGAAACGCACTCAAGAATTACCAGCAGACTGTCAACAAACACCTTTTGCTGATGAATTTGACTATGCAATATTAGATATAGATTTAGGCAGAGGGGCTTTTGTAGAAGTAGCACTTTTGCATCGAGAATCTCACACTTTATTAGTTACCGATTCAGTAATTTCTGTCCCAGAAAAACCCCCAGAAATATTACAGCTTGAACCTTATCCTTTATTATTTCACGCTAGGGATAATGTGTTACAAACCATTCAAGATACTGAAATAAACCGTATCAAAGGATGGCAAAGAATATCATTATTTGCGATTTATTTTCGTCCCAGTGCTGTAGATATTGGGGGACTAGGGCAGATGTTTAATAATGCTTTTAAATCTCCTGTTCGTGCAAAAGAGGCTTATTTTGGATTTTACCCTTTTGAGTGGCAAACAAACTGGCAACAATCATTTTATGCTTTACGCAGAGATGGATGGCCTTTTGTTGCCCCAATTTTACAAGTTCTGATTCTTGTTCAAGCTCCTAGACAGGTGTTAGACTGGGCTGATCAAGTAGCTAGTTGGGATTTTGGGCAAATTATAGGTTGTCATTTTGACTCACCTTTTATCGCTACTCCCCAACAATTTCGCCAAGCCTTTACTTTTTTAGAAAAGCAACCTGTCATCCAAGAAGATGAACAAAACTCTTATTTACAAGCAGATTTAAAATTCATTCGGGACTTAGAAGCCAATTTATTAAAATTAGGTGTTGCTACTCCAGCGAAAGAGAAGGTTTAGGTTAACTTTAAGGTTGATACAAATAGGCAGGGGGGCAGAGGAGAAGGGGGGAAATAAAAATATATTGCCTATTGCCTATTGCCTGTTCCCTAACGACTAATGACTAATGACTAATGACTAAATTACCGATAATAAAAGTTAAAATCTTGCAAAGAAATAAGCCGGGCTTTTAATAACCGATATTCACGCTTCCATTTTGTTAATTGTAATTTGTTATCAACTTTATCCCAGAAAGTTCTAACTTGATTGGGGTCCCAATCCCAATGAGCATAGGTATGCTCTCTAATTTTATCAAGTTCCTGCCAGTGTTCGTTTTTAATTTGCCATCCTACCTTAGCAGCTGCTAATCCAATGGGATTTCCATCTTTTGTATTGACACCGTTAACTTCAAAATATCTGCCAATTTTTCCCCACAGTTTGATAAATTCTATTTCTTTTCCGCCATCTCTAGCAATGATAAATAGATTTTCATTTACCCAGCTAGTGTTTTCTAAAGATACATTTAGTTTTTTGGCTAAATTTTGAATAGCCTCTTTTCTTCCTTCAATATTTTGATTAGGTGGATGGTCAAGGATTTTCACAAAACCTTCGCAAGTAATTCCTGGCGGCCAAACTATATTTTCTGGTACATTTGCTAAAATTCTGGTATCGGCATCTACAAATATTGCTGCTCGAAACTTGGTTAATGCTTTTTGAATGGCAAATCTTTTATCATCGTAACAATATAAAACTCCTTGCCGAGAATGTTTATAGGCTAGGACATTAGAAATACCTTGAAAATCTTGAGGTAAATCTGTGCAAATAACTAAAGAAGTTTGAGGAGAATATTTTTCTATATCAGATGCTAGTTGTTTAACTAAATTTCTATATTTCTGACCTAAAGCTAATGTACAAAAGCAAAAGTCTCTTTCCAGATTAACCATACCTGTCCTGAATTAATTTTATTAACTTATAAATTATTAAATATACCAGAAATACATTTGCTACAAGACTGGAAATTACGGTTCTTAACATTGAAGTGGCGATCGCCCCCCAATAGAGAACAGGCGATCGCATTTTTTGCTCTTATCCTTCTGGCTTGTGATCTGTTGGTGTTTCCGCAGGAGGAACTGCATCTGGTTTCTGCTCAGTGTTTGCTTGTGCAGCTTCCACCGTTTCCGGCTCTTGGGTGCTAGGCGAAACTATCTCAATTGTTCTTGCACCTTCCAAATTTGAAGTTGATGGTTGAGACTCTACCTCCGTTTCTGTTGACACCTCCACAGGTACTTCCGCCGGAGGAGCAAGAACCGCATCCGGGGCAACTTCTGCCACAGGTATCTCTGGTTTTTGCTCAGTCTTTTCTTGAGCAGCTTCCACCAATTCCGGCGCTGGAGGATTTGGGGGAACAGCCTCCGCACCTACTTTCTCCACTTCCGGGATAGGGGGTTGGGGTTCTGGAGTAGTTTTATCAATAACAGTCACAGCAGGCTTCTTTGTATCCGTAGGAGTGACACCAGGCTTTTTACCTACAGTTTGCTGTACCCAGTTTTTTACCCCAGCAAAGACACCATTCAGAAAATTTTGTAGTTGTCCTAGTCTTTGTGGTAGAGACAAATTACTCATTTTTTCTTGTAAACCCGCCCCTACTTCCTCAGCACTGGGTAAAGGCGTTAGTTGTGCTTGGGGGAGAACTTGTCGCCGTAAAGAAAGAGTTTGCCAACCAAACCACACCAACAAAGCAACACTAGCTACATGACCTAGTAACAAACCTCCAGTAATACGGGGGGCAAAAATCCATAATACCAACCCATAAAACAGCCCCACCCCGCTCCAGATAAAATCGTTCTTACGGTGGATTTCTGGGAAAAAGAAAGCTGCTAGATAAATGGCTAGGCTGCCAAGTCCAACTACCAAAGCTAGGACGTATGCCAGCATTTTTTAATACTCCTTACCGTTTCAAATGCCTCATTTGACTAGATACTTTAATTTCGCAAATTTTGACAAACAATTGTGGATTGAGATACAAATTAAAACTAATTATCTGTGTTAATTGTGTATATCTGTCATCTGCCCAAACTCTTAATGTCTTCTTTAGAAGTGAAGAGAAAATATCGGATTACCCTAAAAGATAAAAGGATCTGCAAGAGTTAGCCTAACAAATTTATGACACTACAAAGCTTTGGTGTGATTGGATTAGCCGTAATGGGCGAGAATATCGCTCTAAACGTCGAGCGTAATGGCTTCCCAATTGCAGTTTACAACCGCTCTCGTGAAAAAACCGATGCCTTCATGGCGCAACGTGCCCCAGGACGAAACGTAAAAGCAGCCTTTACCCTGGAAGAGTTTGTCGCCTCACTAGAGCGTCCCCGCAAAATCTTAGTGATGGTACAAGCTGGTAAACCAGTAGATGCAGTTATTGCTCAATTAAAGCCCTTGTTACAAGAAGGCGATATCATTATTGACGGTGGTAACTCCTGGTTTGAAGATACAGAAAGACGCACTCAGGAACTAGAACCCATTGGGTTACGCTACATTGGCATGGGTGTCAGTGGTGGTGAAGAAGGGGCATTAAACGGTCCTTCGCTGATGCCTGGTGGCACAAAAAGTTCCTATGAATATCTTTCCCCCATTTTCAACAAAATTGCGGCTCAAGTTGATGATGGCCCTTGTGTAACCTATGTGGGTCCTGGTGGTTCAGGCCATTATGTGAAAATGGTGCACAATGGTATTGAGTATGGCGATATGCAGTTAATCGCAGAAGCCTACGATTTACTCAAAAACGCCGGCGGATTAGACCATAAAGAACTGCACGAGGTATTTGCTGAATGGAATACCACCGACGAACTCAACTCATTTTTGATTGAGATTACAGCAAATATTTTCCCCTACATTGACCCAGATACAAAACTGCCTTTAGTTGACTTGATTGTTGATGCAGCAGGTCAAAAAGGAACTGGTCGTTGGACTGTACAAACTGCTTTAGAATTAGGCGTTGCTATTCCTACAATTACAGCTGCGGTAAATTCTCGGATTATCTCTTCCATTAGAGATGAACGAATTGCAGCATCTAATCAGCTAACTGGGCCTTTTGGCAAATATGAAGGACAAACCAAAACTTTTGTGAACATGGTGCGTGATGCGCTCTATTGTTCCAAAATTTGTTCCTATGCTCAAGGTATGGCACTTTTAGCTTCAGCTTCTAAAGCTTACAACTGGGGTTTAGACTTGGGTGAATTAGCCCGAATTTGGAAAGGTGGTTGTATTATTCGTGCTGGCTTCTTGAATAAAATTAAGAAAGCATTTAGCGAAAATCCAGCATTACCTAACCTATTGTTAGCACCTGAATTTAAGCAAACAATTCTAGATAGACAAGCAGCTTGGCGGGAAGTGATTATTACTGCGGCTAAGTTGGGTATTCCTGTACCTGCTTTTAGTGCTTCTTTAGATTACTTTGACAGCTACCGTCGCGCTCGTTTACCTCAAAACTTGACCCAAGCACAACGCGACTACTTTGGCGCACACACTTATCAACGTATTGATAAGCCCGGTGCTTACCACACTGAATGGGTACCCATCACAGAAAAGAAATAAATTATGATCTTGTGAATTAATCACTAGATTGCTAATTTTTGTAGGGGCGGTAAAATCCGTTCCTACAGTTTTTTTATGTTTAGTTTGCACATCATAGGATGATTAATTTACAGAGGAAATATGGATATTTTAACTGTTGCAGGTATTTCGCTAAAACTCATTCATACTGCTGATGGGTTTTCTTTAGGGAAGCAACGCCAGGAGTTAGAATCACTAGCTTGGGTTGTCAACTCAGCAGTTGTCGGTGCATTTCAGAAAGTGATTAAAAATATTGAGCATGGTGAGGATGCTGTAATTCCTGGTTTGTTTGCTGTCAGACCAGACCCAGATGAAGATAATACAGAGGCTAGAAATTTGTGGCAAAAGTTGACCGATGAAGATCCAGGAGAAGATACTTATCTTGTAGGCACAACTTTTACCGAACCATCTATTCTAGTACCTCGCAAAGCATTACAAGAAATGATTTCAGCTTTACAAATTCTACGTCAACAACCTAATTTGTTAACATCTAAGAATGAAGTTAACCAAAATCAAACTAGTAAAGAGGATATTTCATTACCAATATCTTCAACCCTAGAAGAAACACATAAGCAGATTGATGAATTGGTTTTGAGAGATTTGGAAGAACGTGCAGTGCTTTTGGATACTTTAGAAAAGGGGGAACAAAATTTAGAAGTAGCTGCGACAATATCAGCTAAACGTAGATTTTTATTAATAGAAATGAATGAGGCAGGTTTATTTGATCCTGCTTTAGCAGATGAGATGCGTGAAAAAATCGAGCAGTTACAGTTACCAGTTTTATTAAATTATCACATAGCTGCTATGAAATTGATTAATTATTTGGAAAGCAATGAGAGAAAATATCGTTTTCCAAATTCTGCTTCTCCCACAGTATTAGATGCATCCGTTTCTATTGATTGGTTTCGTCTTTATGAATCAAATCCAGAAAAATATCAACCATACGAATGGTTAGCATTTTGTGAGTCTATTCTTTGTAGAAGTAATAATGGGGTTGCAGGTACGGGAAAAATTTTATCTCGTATTGCTAATGAGTGGTACAAGGTTTTTTGGAGAAGAGATAACGGTGTAATACCTGCAATAGTCTCAATTCAACCACTCAATGTTAGGATATAAACATTTAGCTTATCAGAATAAACACCTTATTCATAATAAACACCTTATTCATAAAGAATAAACTTGGCTCTCTTGATTTGATAGTGAAAATCAATCATAATGATACGAAAATTATTGAATTGCCTTAGCAAAAAGTGGTTCTTTGGTTTTTATATGGTAATTTTCAATTATTTCCCAGAAATTTAGATTTTAATTCTTCTAATTCTTTGTCTATGATGTCTTTGCTAGTAGGTTGAGGGGTAGGGGTTTTTGGTTGGGGTTTTGCACCTGTAAATTGGGTTTTGAGTTCTTCTAGTTCTTTTTCTACTTGGCTGGGAGTTGGGGAAATAAATGTGGGGGGTGCGGTGGGAGATGATGAAGTTAGGGGTTTGGCTGTGGTTGTGGGAACTGGTGCGGAGTGGGGATTTAAGTCAATTAAAACGGCTTCTGCTGTTTGGTAACGTTGGCTGGGGATGGCTTCTAACATTTTGTTTAGAATGCGGGTTAAGTTTTGGCTGATGGGTGTTTTTATGTTTTGCTGCCAAATCCAAATAGCGTTCAGGGTATCATAGGAGTCGAAAGGCGATCGCATCGTTAGCAAGTTCACACAAGTTACCCCTAAACTGTATATATCACTGGCAAATATTGCCCTCCCCCGCATCTGTTCTGGCGCTACATATTCCGGGGTGCCAATACTCGTACCTGTCCGGTTAAGTGCCGTACCACTAGCAGATTTAGCCGCACCAAAATCTACTAACACCAATTTACCATCACTGACCCGACGAATAATATTTTCGGGCTTAATATCTCGATGAATTACCTCTCTGCTGTGGCAAAATTGCAACACAGGCAATAAATCATTTAAAACTTGTCTAATTTGGGTTTCATTAAAAGCACCCCTCTGGGCTAATTCTTGGGCTAAATTCAAGCCATTGATAAATTCTTGCACTAAATACTGTCTATCATCCTGGGTACAATAAGCTAATAGCTCAGGAATTTGCGAATGTTGTCCTAATTCATCTAATTGAATTGCTTCTTGATTAAATAACTCTATAGCTTTCTGAACTGTATTAGTACCTTGGGCTTGGGGGTAAAATTGCTTAATTACACAATAGGGTTTTGATGGTTTATCCTCATCCACAGCCAAAAAAGTCCGACCAAAACCACCTTGTCCTATTGGTTTAATAGCGCGGTAGCGTTCTTTTAGCAGTAACTTTGTCCCACAAGTGACACAAAACTTTACATCCGCAGGGTTTTCTGGTTTCGGACAACGAGGACTAAAACAGTAACTCATAAGGATACCGGGGCTGATTTATGGCTATTTGCCTTATTTTTGGCAACTAACAGGGAGTTCAGGCATACAGATAAATAATACTTAAGATAGCAAATGAAAGCACTAATTTTACAATATTACCTTTTTCATTAAAAATCAGCGTACCATTTTTCAACCTAACATCTACAATCCTACTCTATCTTACCTAATGTAATGTGATTAATTTTCTGGTTGATGATGATTATTTTCCTCCTCTGGAATGTTACGTCTAATTTGTACTTCTTGACTACGAGAAATCATACCCTGTAAAGTTTCTTTTCTTTGTAAAATTCCTTCTTGATCTAAAAATGCTTTATTGACTCTTAAGATTAAATCGCTGTCTTTACATTGAGAACAAGTTTGTAAATGCAGTTCTAGACGGGGGTAATTCATCTTTGTTGTCAATTTAATTAATTGACCTGCATCCCTAAAATTATCTTGATTAATTAATTGCAAAAATTTTTCTGATGATTCGTTTTCTACATTTCCTAAATCTTCTTTTTGTCCATACCAATTTTGACATTTTTCACAAAAGGGTTGTTTAGTCATTATATAAGTAAGAGAAATAACACCTGCTTCAATTATGGCTAACTCTATTAACCAATATATCCAGGTAAAAGTTTCATTAAGCTGAGTTGGTGAATCTTCTCCACCAATTTCTCCAATCATTATTCCCTGTTCAGCAGTATATTTAAGATAACCTAAAAACCCTTTAGAACCTGTTTGTTCTTGTAAATAAGTATCTATAAGTTCATCTTTTTCTGCTTGGTCAATTGCACCTAATTCTTTAGTAATAACCTCACCAAAAGCTCGCTTTAAACTCAAATATTCTCCTGTATGTAATGTACCATAAATACTTAAACCAGTCAGCACTCCAAAAATTATACCTACAAATGGGTTTCTGACTTTTCCCTGTTTTATTCCTATCATGTTTATGATGCCACCAAAACAACCCATAAACAACGGAAATAATATTATCAGATATATGAAACTGGAAATCACAGAAGTAACACCACCGACAACCGCACCTCCCAATACAGAGGATAATGTTAGCCAGAACAAACCGGATATTGGTACTGTTTGACTAGGTTTATAGGGTTTCATAATTTCGGGCGTAGTATCTGTAAATAGTAAGAATATATACTATATTTTTCATTGTCAGCGCAAAATTACATAAATCACATAAATTTCTGATTTTTCTTAACATGACAAAAAATCCCACCTGGAACAATACCAGATGGGATGATAATTTTACCTAGACTAGATTTAAAATTAATTACCTGTTAATTACTTGCTTTCAGTGAAATCAGCATCAATCACGTCATCACCACCGCCAGAAGAAGAGGTAGAACCGCTGTCTTGAGGTTCTGCGCCAGGAGCAGCACCGCCGGCTTGTTGGTAAATATTACTACCTACAGCAAATAATGCTTGTTGCAATTCTGGGGTGAGGCGCTTGATTTGCTCATCATCTTCTTTAGCTACAGCTTCCCGGAGTTCTTTTACCAAACCTTCAACTTTGGTTTTATCAGCTTCGGGAACTTTATCACCTAACTCTTGCAATTGCTTCTCTGCTTGATATGCTAAAGAATCAGCTTGGTTTTTACGTTCGATTTTTTCCCGACGTTCTTTGTCACTAGAAGCGTTTTGTTCAGCTTCTCTTACCATGCGTTCTACATCATTCTTATCTAAAGTAGAAGCGCCGGTAATGCTGATAGATTGTTCTTTACCAGTACCCTTGTCTTTAGCGGTAACGTTGAGGATACCGTTAGCATCAATATCAAAGGTTACTTCAATTTGGGGAACTCCACGGGGTGCGGGAGGAATACCATCTAAACGGAATGTTCCTAAGCTCTTGTTATCATTTGCAAATTCCCGTTCACCTTGGAGGACATGAATTTCTACATTAGTTTGTCCGTCAACGGCTGTAGAGAATACTTCTGATTTTTTGGTGGGAATTGTGGTGTTGCGGGGGATAATCTTGGTCATTACACCACCCAAGGTTTCTACACCTAAAGATAGGGGGGTAACGTCTAACAACAAGATTCCGGTAACATCACCTGCTAGAACACCGGCTTGGATAGCCGCACCAACAGCTACCACTTCATCAGGGTTAACGCTTTGGTTGGGGTCTTTGCCCAGGGCTCTTTTAACTAATTCTTGTACAGCAGGAATTCGGGTAGAACCACCCACTAAGACCACTTCATCAATATCACTCTTGCTTAATTTAGCATCCTTGAGGGCGTTTTCTACAGGGATACGGCAACGATCAATTAAGTCTGAGCAGAGTTCTTCAAATTTAGCGCGAGTTAACACCATGTCCAGATGTTTTGGTCCATCCTGGGTAGCGGTGATAAATGGTAGGTTGATTTCTGCTTGAGTAACGCTAGAAAGTTCAATTTTGGCTTTTTCTGCGGCTTCGGTCAGACGTTGTAAGGCTTGTTTATCTTTGCGGAGGTCAATACCTTCGTCTTTTTTGAACAATTCTGCTAAGTAGTCAACGATTTTTTTATCGAAGTCGTCACCACCCAGGTGAGTATCCCCAGATGTTGCTAATACTTCAAATACACCATCACCAACTTCTAATACGGATACGTCAAATGTACCACCACCCAAGTCAAATACTAAGATGGTTTCATTGCTTTTCTTATCAAAACCGTAAGCTAAGGATGCGGCGGTTGGTTCGTTGATAATCCGTAAAACTTCAATACCAGCAATTTTACCAGCGTCTTTTGTGGCTTGACGTTGGGAGTCGTTAAAATAGGCGGGTACGGTAATTACTGCTTGGGTAACGGTTTCACCTAGATATTTACTTGCATCTTCTACCAGTTTACGTAATACTTTGGCAGAGATTTCTTCTGGTGCAAATTGTTTACCAGTGTTAGGACAGTCTAATTTAACGTTTCCGCTACTGCTGAGAACTTTATAAGCAACTTCTGTAGTTTCTTTTGTTACTTCGTCATAACGACGACCAATAAACCGCTTGACGGAATAAAAAGTATTTTCGGGGTTCATCACCGCTTGACGTTTAGCGATTTGACCTACCAAGTTATCACCATTTTTGGCAAAGGCTACTACAGATGGTGTTGTCCGAAAACCTTCAGCGTTAGCAATTACTGTGGGTTTACCACCTTCCATGACTGCTACGCAAGAGTTTGTCGTACCTAAGTCAATTCCTACTACTTTTCCCATTGTCGGTGCTGGCTCCGTTATAACTACAAATGAATTAAAGGAAATATCAAGAACTAAGTTTTCAACTAACTGCCTGCTTTTAGCCTTCAGTTTAGATTAATCTAACCGTTTGAACTAAAAGTTCATTCAGCTGTGCTGATGTATATATACTGAGCTTATGTAGCCAGTCCATGAAGGGGGGTTTTCCGAACCTAACACGGGACGGTTAACTTTAAAAATAGATTTATGTTGATTCATGGATTGATTGGCTTCCACTTTGTCTAATTTATGGGAATTAATACTTTCAGGAATTGGTGTGAACCGTAATTTTCTATTCGTGTTTGCCGTCTGTTGACCAAAATAATGGGATACAAGCCCCGTCCTTCTAGGACGACTTTTGGAAGATTTGTGCTACAATGTGGGAGGTAGCCATAGGGCATTGGGAGACTTTAAACGGACGTGGAGAGACTGTAAGACTACCTAGTAGCAGGTTTCCGTGAAGCGTCAAGGAATCCTCCCTGCGGGACGCTAACGCGAACGCTCCTTTAGGACGAGGAGGTATGTCAACGATGTTTGAAATAATGGAGAGGTAGGGTAGCGATGGCGAAACGCCCGCCGGAGGCGATCGCTCTCCCGTCACCACCCCACAGAAAACCGCCAACTCTATAACTTTTGTGGAAAATTCCTGATATTCAGCCTAATTGTGGCTAAGTCAAATCTATAGTTACTTAATAAAAAATATTCTAATTTATCATAGGAAATATTTTCAGTCAAGGAATTTATGTTATAATTAACATAATTAAAACTAATTAATCAAAAAGTAATATGATAACAGTATATCAACAACCGAGTTATCTGCAACAGAAAGGCATAATCAGTGGCAGACCATTTGATCCACTTAAAGCGGGAGGAAAAATACTTAAACTAGATTATACAAAAGTAAAAGTTACAACTAACTCAACTGGAATTAGTGCTACTCAAATTAGTAGCTAAGGGTGAAGGAAAATGGAGTTGGTATGAAATTGCTAACTCTCTTTCTCGCCTGGATGTACCAAGAGAACCGGATATGATGGTTATATTAAAGGATATGCAGTCTAAAGGGTGGTTGCAAAGATACATTCAACCGGGTTCACCGCGCGATCGCTGGGAATTAACCCCAGATGGTAATAAAATCCTGATGGAAGACCAATATAATCGAGATATTTTGCCTCAAGCTTAGACTATGCTTACTCTGTCCCCCACACTCCAAGCTAGACTTGCCACACCCCTGCAAATTGGTTCTTTTGCAGTGAAAAGCCGTGTATTACAATCGCCGTTATCTGGGGTGACAGATTTGGTGTTTCGGCGGTTGGTGCGGCGCTATGCTCCAGATTCGATGATGTATACTGAGATGGTGAATGCGACGGGGTTACATTATGTGAAACAACTACCGAAAATTATGGAGGTAGACCCCAATGAACGACCTATCAGCATTCAATTATTTGATTGTCGTCCTGATTTTTTGGCGGAAGCAGCAGTAAAAGCCGTTGCGGAAGGTGCGGATACTGTTGATATTAATATGGGTTGCCCTGTGAATAAGATTACTAAAAATGGGGGCGGTTCTTCTTTATTGCGTCAACCGGAAGTCGCAGAGGCGATCGTGCGGGAGGTAGTAAAAGCCGTAGATGTGCCTGTAACAGTAAAAACCCGTATTGGCTGGAATGATAAGGAAATTACTATTCTGGATTTTGCCAAACGCATGGAGGACGCAGGCGCGAAAATGATCACCGTGCATGGACGGACTCGCGCACAAGGTTATAATGGTAACGCTCGTTGGGAATGGATAGCGAAGGTAAAAGAAATTTTATCTATTCCGGTAATAGGAAATGGAGATATTTTTTCTGTGGAAGCAGCAGTTAAATGTTTAGAACAAACTGGCGCTGATGGGGTGATGTGTTCCCGTGGGACTTTGGGTTATCCGTTTTTGGTGGGAGAGGTTGACCATTTTCTGAAAACTGGGGAGTTATTAGCAGCACCTACACCTATACAACGGTTAGAATGTGCGAGAGAACATTTATTTGCTTTATGGGAGTATAAAGGCGATCGCGGTGTTCGTCAAGCCAGAAAACATCTCACCTGGTATGCAAAAGGTTTTAGTGGCGCTGCTGACCTGCGGGGTAAACTGAGTGTAGTTGAAACTGTACAGCAAGGTTTAGATTTAATTGACCAAGCGGTAGAAAAGTTAGCGAATGGTTATGAAGTGGAAGAGGAAGAAGGTGATTTGGCAATGGTTTAACTCGTCCTGGTCGGGTGGGTGTTTATCGCTCACCCTATTAACTTTTAAACTCAAAAGATGTAAAAATTCTTCTACAAAAGTGTTTAATCACGACATTTCATATATAATAGCTTTCAGGTTGACTGTCTCAGTGTAGTCTAAGAGTTGTATAAATGTTATCTAAACTACGAGTTCAACACTACAAAAGCCTGTTTGACACCGAAGTAGAATTAGAGCCATTAACAGTATTTATTGGTCCAAATGGTTCTGGAAAGTCAAATATTTGTGAGGCTTTAGCGGTATTGTCTGATTTTCTGCAAAGGCTCATATCTGATATAAATAATCAAAATGCAGTAGATTTTTTTTCGCTGTCTCTTAGCAAGGACAACAAAAACTTTAAATCTAAATTTTGGCAAGGAAAACAAGATTATATTTTCTTTGAAGTAAGTGATTCAATTAATGAAGAAAGTGAGAATATTAGAGATAAAATTAACAAAAATATATCGTTTGAATTTTATTATGACCAAAAAGAAGTTTTCATAAACTATTCTGAATATCCGTTCAATAATTACAAAGATAAGTATACAACTGGACTAAGACAGCATTTAGTACCTAACTACTATGATTCTATCATAAGTCGAGCTTTAAAAAAGGTTAATATCTACGATTTTGCTCCAGACGCTATATCCAATCAAACATCATCAAAGAATATCATGGACAGGTCAGGACAAGGTATTGCTTTGGCTTTAGTAGATATTTTACATGAAAATCGTGAAGCTTTTGATGAATTAGAAGAACGTTTTACGCAACTTGTACCTAATATCAAAAGAATTGCACTACCTCGTGTAGATAACCAAAAGTTTTCATTAAAGTTAATTGATAAATATTCAAATCACCATATTCCTCCTACTGATATATCAGATGGAACATTGAGAATTTTAGCTTTTTTAACTGCATTATATCAAACGGAAACTCCCAGTATTATTTGTTTTGAAGAATTAGAAAACGGTGTTCATCCTTGGTTACTCAATAAAATGATTGAGTTATTGCAAATTGTTTCTACAGAAGGAATCACTGGTAAACCTGTTCAAGTTTTAATTACTACTCATTCTCCTTTGTTGCTAAATTATGTGAAACCTCATCAAGTACGTGCTGTAGAACTGGATAAAGAAGGTAAAACCCAAGTTCATAAATTACCTACAGAATCAGCCCGTTTTCAAAAAGCACTAGAAGCTTATGATGGTGCATTAGGTGAACTTTGGTTTACTAATGTATTTGGAGGAAATCCAGAATGAATCGTCGGGTGCGAATTGGACTAATTGCAGAAGGGGAAGCGGAACAGGGAAAAAGTATTCCTTATATCAAACCACAAGATGGGGGAAAAGTTATTGATCGAAATAATGAAGGTGCTTTACATACTTTAATTAGAAGGGAATTAGCAAATATTGGTTTTTCTGATTGTGATTTTGTCCAAAGACATCCATTAGCAACAGAAGTTAAAAGACGAGTTGGACACTCGATTTTAGATAAAAAATACTTAAGTCAAATAGTCAGCGTTTGGAAACCCGAAGAAGTTGATTTAATTGTGATTGTGGTTGATGCGGATGATGTACTGGAGGAAAGACAGCAGAAGTTGAGTAAGGCTTTAGCGACCATTCGGGATAATCACTTGGATGCTAACGAACAACCAATTAGCGATCGCAGCACCGCAGGTCTAGCAATTAGAAATTTTGAAGCTTGGTTATTAGCTGATATTCAAACTGTTTCCACTATTTTAGGTGTAGAAATCGCACAAATTTCTAATTTAGAAGATATAAATAATACTAAAGATATTCTAGAGCAAGCAATTACAAAATCAAACTATTTAGCTGAAGAAAACAACAATCAAAGACCTCTACAAATTCGATGGAAATTAGCTTTTGATATTGATTTAGATATCATTAAAACTGTTTGTCCAAATGGATATGCTACTTTTATCAACAATTTAGTAATGGCTGTAAAAGCAGTTGATGGTGTTGTTTAAGTATGTGGAATTTGAGCCATATTTTGACAATTATTCACATCAATGCTGTGTGTTATCAGAAGAAATGAAGAGAGAGATTTCAGGGATCACTTACTATCATTGGTGGCCCGGTACTCATCGTGATACAGCTACTAATACTGCTACTGATACAGCCTAAAGGGGGTTTTCAAACCCCGATTTGGTATTACATCTTTTCTGGAATGTTATAAAATTTTGCCCATACTTTATCAAAGATACTGTCAGGCAAAAGCCAACGCAAAAATACTGCTACTTTGGCTGCTGTGGGTGCGATATACCTTGCTTTTGGCTTGGATACTGTAACTGACTTAATAATGGCTTGAGCGATAACATCAGGATCAGCACCCATTTTCTGTTCAGTTTCTACATAAAAATCCTTAGCAATGTCAACTAATTTTTTGTAAGCACCATTAGCAGAAATTTTTACTAAATTCTCAGTAGCTATTTTAGCCCAATCTGTTTTAATCGATCCTGGCTCAATGATAATCACATCAATACCGAAAGGACGTAATTCGTTTCTGAGGCAATCACCAAATCCTTCAACGGCAAACTTGGTAGCTTGATACCAAGCACCAAGTAATGACCAAACTTTGCCGCCTATAGAACTGACAATAATAATTTTACCAGACCTGTACTTACGCATAGATGGCAAAACCTGCTGGATAGTTTCTGCCATCCCAAATAAATTTACTTCAAACTGTCGGCGGGCTTCATCAATAGGCACATCTTCTACTGCACCATAAGAACCATAACCCGCGTTGTTAACTAATACATCAATTCTACCTTCTTTGCTTAATACTTCATCCACACAGTTTTTGATGCTTTTTGAATCGGTCAGGTCAAGATATATGATGTTAGCTCCTTGGGATTTAATATCTTGCATAGCATCAAGCCTTCTTGCTGCTGCATACACGGTATAACCAAGCTTCAGAAATCTTCTGACTGTAACTTTACCAATACCACTGGAAGCACCAGTAACTAAAGCAATTTTTCTACTCATAATTAATGTTCCGTTGTATCTCCAGTTATTTTTACATTAAAGAACATATGAAGTTAGACTTTTTTAGTTTAACGTGAATAACATAACAACGACAAATAGACGGTAGACTATGCCTGTAACTTATTTACACCAGGGAGAAGGAATAACTCTCCCTGGCTTTTCGCTCATTTTTTCCAAGGCTTTTGTAATAACCACAGTAGTGGTTTATTTTCCTAATTTGATCCCAGTATATTCCCGCCTATCCTTTGTTTTTTTGGGCAGGCGGGAAGCCTACTCCACAAGAAGCATTCTTATTTTGTGCAACGCTTAGTTTGAAGGTTTTCTAACTCCATGATATCTTTGACCACGTCATTCCGGTTAGTAACAAGCCATCCTTTTTCTTGTGCAACTAACATTAATGATGGATGAGGTTCAAATACCACAGGTTTACCGACTATCTGAAGCAATGCTGTGTCAGTTATTGAATCACCTATGGCAAGAGATTCCTCCAGATTGACCCTCCAATCCTTAACCATCTGAGAAAAAATAGAATACTTCTTGCCCAGAGCTCCTGATAAGAGACTTACTTGTCCTGTGTACTTACCCTGATGAGTTGCGAAAATTGAGCCTTGGTATTTTGAAATCCCAAACTCTTCAGCTAGGCAACACACAATTTCATCCGGGCTACCTGAAATTAATACAAGGGAATATCCTTGACTTTTAAGAACTTCGATGAGTTGCGGAACGAAAGGGAACAGCTTAGTTCGTTCTTGTTGCCATACTTGCCTAGCAATATGCTGCATGACAGCTTGTGAGATGCCTGCTATAGCCTCTGCACAGAGAGTATAAGCGGTAGTTGCCATGGTCTGGAAGTCAATTTCATTGAGGCGATATCTTTCAACTACTTTAAAAATATCCTCGCTCTTTGACTTGTCACTAATACCGTTTGCTGTCAACGCTTGTAGTAACTTAAGACCTAAAGCACCAGGGTAGAGAGTTCCATCAATATCTAAGGCGGCAACTTTCATATCGTTCCTTTGCATATTATTCAGCGATCGCGGCAAGAATGTATTTAAGAGCAAGTAGTGCGAAAATGCTAGTGAGAACAGGGACATCATAAGGGATAGGACGAGGAGCTGCTTGATCTGGAATGGAGACAAATTTTCCTTCTTCATCCTGCTGTAAGATCAAGTAATTTGCACCTTGCCTCAATGCTTCGGTATCACCAAACAGGCTTAGGGCAATTAGGCTATATGAAGTGCTGATAACGTCGCTCGCGTCACCTGATTGATGACCCCAACCGCCATCACTGTTTTGAGATTTACACAAGTAGTCTAGCGCTTTAGCTTCTGCTGCATCAATGCTGTCTAAAAGCTGCGGTGATTCAAGAGCTTTACAGGTACGTATTGCTAACAGTGAACGGAAAATTGCGTGTGCTTCACTCAGACTCCAGCTCCTTTCAAAAGAACCGTTTAACCTTTGTTGGCTCGTGATGTAACGCAGTCCACGCTCGAAGACGTTTGTATACTCACCAACCCGAGGAGCCAACGCGTTAAGTGCTCCTGCCGTCATGGTAATTTCAGAGGGATTACCACGAACAAAGGTAGGGAAGCCGCCGTCTTCATTCTGAATAGCGAGAAGGTACGCCTCTGCTTTTGAAATGCATTTTTTGTATTTGTCAGGCTCAACTGCTCGCAAAAACTCTACACAGAAAGAAGTATCATCTACGTCAGTCTGACGTGCACCCTCCGCATATGACCATCCGCCATCTGATTGTTGTTGTCCTACTAAATACTCAGCCATTTGTAATAGAGTCTCAATGTCAACTCCAGTATCTGTTAACGCTACTCCAGCAGCTGCTGTGCAGGAAATCTCAAAACTAGCAATAAAAGGGAAACCGCCATCTGAGTTTTGACAACTTAGCAAATTGTTAATTCCCTTCAAGACTACATGGTGGTGCTCTGGAAACTTCTGAAGTGCCAATAATATGATAATATTAGCCAGAACGTGTTTTTCCCATATAGGCTCATTGTTCTGTGTTGTTAGTAGAAATTCTACGTCATCATGGTTGACCCATTCTGGGTGGTTTAAACCAAAAGCGTATAGAACTTTGAGAGCGCATATTTCAGCAGCAACCCAACTTTGATAACCACGATAAGAGAAGTGTTCTACCTGATATTGGCTATCGTACGGTATTACCTGTAGTTCTGCTAGTGTTGCACGGAAAAGCACGCGCTTACGGCTTGCTGTAAAATGCTGAAAGCCCACCATATAGTCTTCAACAACTTGTGCATCTTCAGATGTATTTTTACCCAATGCACCCAGAATTAGAGCCTTGTGGAACTTGTTATTCTGCTCTTTGTCTAGTTGAGTAGTCAAGTAAGTCGTGAGTTGAGACTGAGAATTTGGATGTACTCCTTGAATAGTCAGTAAATAGAGCATCAACGAGGATTCAAGCACACGACTCTTGCAAACATCTCTGACAGATCCGTCTGCCTTCACTTGCCCTTTTAAATAGCGTGTCAGTTTTTTCTGGCAATCAATAACCTTATCGAGCAAATTATGCTCGCGCAGTTTTAAAGATTCCAAGACAGAAGAGGTGTCTACAAAGTCAGAGAAGGTTTTTGAAGTTTTCATAGATATATACTGAGAATTATAGTCGTAAAAAGCGTAACAACTTTACAACAAAGATTTGGCTTTGTAGGGCAGTGTTAGGGTTGCAACATCGGATTTTTTGTCCTTAAGAACTGTTTGCAACCTTTGCTAACAAAGTGCGGTATATACGGATGACATTGATAGCTAAAAATACCAGTATTGACCGTGAGTGTGATGAACTTGGTGTTGATCCAAGTCCAAATACTGTACTCTAGGTAATAGACCTGCATAACCCACAAGGCCAGTGACCACAACTTTGACATCATCATAGCGGGCTACCACAATTACCCCGGCTTTGCCTGCTAGCAGAATCGGTTGGGGAGCGATATCGGCGATCGCCGTTTGTAAATCGGGTAACTTCTGTACTTCACCGATAGCTGCGATCGCTGGTCAAAACTGGCGGATTTGTTGAGCCAGCATTTCCACATTCCGCTTTAGCTACGCGCTTACCCTTTGTTATCATAGGTACTCCGTCGCTAGGAGAAACTGCTGGGCCACGACGTTTGGGTTTTACTGGTTGATTATTTGCCAGTGCTAGCTGATAGCGAGATAAAACAGTACCTAGCACCAGTTTCATTTCTAACATTGCCAAAGCATAACCTACACAAAGGCGACTGCCACCGCCAAAGGGTATAAATTCGTACGGGGAATAGTTGCGGTCTATAAACCTTTCAGGTAAAAATTGTTTTGGATTTGGGTAGATATCCTCTCGGTGATGAGTCGAATAGATTGACGCAACCAATGTTGTGCCAGCCTCAAATTTATGACCCATAATTTCGATAGTAGATTTGGCTGTGCGGGCAGCACCGTGCAGAAAAGCTGGAGAAATTCGCAAAGTCTCTTGACAAACAGCAGTCAGATATGGCAGTTTTGATAGCTCAATAGAGTTGGGATTTTCTCCTAATTTATCTATCTCTTGCACTAGCTTTTCTCTAACTTCAGGAAGTGAATGAATCCAATAAAAAGCCCAGGTTAACGAGTTAGCAGTACTTTCGTGACCCGCAGCTAACATAGTTAACATTTCACTACATAAGTGTTCTTCAGTGATTGGCTGACCATCTGAGTAAGTTGCCGATAGCATTAAACTGAGAATGTCATTACCTTGGTTTTCTATATTGGCTCGTCTCTCTTTAATTTCGGTTTTTAGAATATCGTAAATTTTTCTTTGCGAGTGCATAAGTTTTCCCCAAGGACTCCATTGTCCCCAATCTTTTTGGAGAAATTTCAAAAAGAGTAAACCAGCTCCCACGGGAGTTCCAATTGAATCCATCCATTCAATCAGAAGTATTTTAATTTGCTCATAGCGCTCGCCTTCAGTCAAACCAAATACCACCTGTATGATTACTTCTAAAGTAATTTCTTGCATTGTATCTATGGTGACAAATGATTTATTTGTCTGCCACTGGCTGGCTACTTTTTGAGTAATCTGACAAATAGAATCAGCATAGGATTGGATTTTTTTGCCGTGAAAGGGAGGCATTAGTAGTTTTCGCTCTCTTTTGTGAGGCTCGCCATCAAGTAAGGCAACGGAATTATCTCCAAACAAAGGACGAATATATTCGTTACCGCTTCCCGCATCAAAAGATTGAGAATCGGCAATAAAAATCTCCTCAATTCCTTTGGGGTTAGAAACCATGACCATTGGAGGAAAGCCCAATAGCCTCATAGTATATAAATCTGCGTAGCGTTTGGTACAATCATCGAGAAATTCATAAGGCTCAGTAACCCATTTGATTGACTGCAAAAATGGCGAAATTTTTGGGCCATCAGGTAATTTCATAGTTGTATGTACTCCTTAAGAAAGCCAAAATTAGCAGTTTAATTGTCAAAGGTTCAGAATTTTGCAGTTTTTGTTTGAAGATTTTTGTATCTATTTGCTATTTTTTTCGGGAAATATTTTAGAGTTCGATAACAAATACTTTTGATCAGACTATCTATTGTTCTACCTTGCTCACCCACAATTTGTAAAATTCTCTAAATTTTAAAACCCCTAAGTCATCTTTTATGTAAACTCCGCCACCATCTAACTTCATACTGTTAAAAATTTGATTATCCTCTGTTATCGCAACGTTGTTTTGCCAGACGAAAAGCAAGTAATAGAGTATATCTAACAAAAAATTACCAGTTTTCTTTACCATTAATAAAACATGAACAATTACTTGCTCTTGAGCCACAGGAGTCGGAGCATTTAAGACCTTGAATTTCTCTACACCATCGATAAAAGCAGTAATAATAGCTCCACCGGGCCAACTATCTACTTTTAAAGTAAACGATTCGGCATGTAGCCCTAAAATCTTGGCTAATGTATCTAATCTTCCCATATAACTATTATCGTTAGGAAATTCAACTAAGGCTCCAAACCCCGCCTCTGGAGGAATCACTAGTTGATTTTGTTTTTCCGACTCGTAATTTGTTAGAGTCAATTTGATAGGAGCAGAAATTTTCTGATCGTGCACTGTAACAATGTGGGAATAGTCATATGGGCTTTCGCCTACCCGTCGCACTGTTGATTTTACAGAGCTTTGAGAGCGAAAAGGCATATAGTTATGGCTGTAGTCTTCCAAAGATGAAGACTCTGGTAAGGAAAATAAAGGAGTTTTGGAACCATACCATAGCCAGACATAACCATATTTTTCAGCAGTGATATAGGTTATCTGACACGCTTTGTCAGGAATGTAGTCAACATTAGGAATGGATGTACATTCTCCAAAACTGTTAAAGCTCCAATGATGAAAAGGACATTGAATAGAACCTTCTACAACTTCACCAATTGCGAGGTCTCCACCCATATGGGGGCAGAAACGTTCCATAATTACTGGTTGATTATTTTGGTCTCGCCAAGCAACTAAAGATTGACCAAATAACTCAATCGCCTTTGGCTCTTTGCTCAAGGCTTTTGATTGCATCACTATGTACCAGCTAGCAGCAAATTTATTGTAATTAGGATCAGCTTTGGTTTCAGTTTTAGATTGAGTTGGCTTGGAAGCTACGGGATTTTCAAGTTTGCTGTTCATTGATCTTTATTTAGTATTTTTAAGTTTTTAGTAAGCAACTAATTTGGATTGTGCGCTAACTCGTTGGCAAGTAGCTTAATGCCCAGAATTTGACGCGATCGCGGCATGAAGCAACTGCATTGCGTCCTGTTGCAGTTGAGTGGCTGCCTCTGGAGATAGGACTGACTTTGGATAAACGAGCGTAAAACAGAGCTGCTCGCCTACCGTTGCAACTCCTAACACGCGACTTCTGCCCCCCAGTGCCATTACAGAAGGCCCGTAGATCCCCCGCAGCTGAAGTTGTCCAAACTGCTGGGGGATCGCTAACCGTCCGAGATTGGTAACTCCAATGTCGCAACAGTATTGTTCGATAAATCCTTGCCAAACCTGAATTAAACTGGGATTTGCAGACATCCAAGCTTGAGTTTGCTGGATTACAGCCATGACCCGCTCGGTCTCCATTGCAGAGTTTAATTGTTGTTTAACTAACTGAGCAACTGTCCACACACTTGTATCAGGAGTTAGAGCGTGCGAAGTCCTTGCTGCGGTAGCGCAAACACTAAACTGTGCGTTAGATACAGACATAAAATGCCGTTGGAGATCAATCGGTGTTAAGCAGCTGAGAGTCTGCTGTTGTTTTGAGCCAGATTGACGAACGATAGCTAAGAGAAATGCAGCACAAATTACAGCATGGACGCTAGTTTTTTCTTGCCGACAACGGGAAATTAATTGAGATGTTGTCTCTGGGGTAAGCGAACCAGCTAGCAACAGAGAACGAGAAGAAATTTCTGGAGGATTGAATTCTGAAGTTTGCAGCGCAACTGGGCAGTCTGGAACAGCACCATCGGCTTGACCTAACATCAATTCCTCTGCGGAAAGAGGCATTGGTAGAGGCGGGAGGATAGCACTAGGGACGGCGATCGCCTGTAAAATATCTCGGACCAGATATGCACCAGAAACTCCATCACCAATCGAGTGGTGGTAAACGACGATTAATTCTGAAATCTCCAGGGAGTGTAGCAAGACTGCACGTACCAAGGGTGCCTGGTTCCAGTTAAAAGGTGTAGAAATTTCTGTCTCAACTTCTCGTTGCCAGTGTTGCTCGGACAGTCGCCGTAAAACTCGCAGTGGGATATTAGCTTCCTCTTCGACAAACCAGGGTTGTTCGGTTTCATCCAAGGCAATGCGTACTCTTAGCAATGGATGGCGCTGTTGCACTTGCATCAAGGCACGCTTGAGTTGCTCGGTACTCAATTCTCCTTGAATCTGTGCTGTCAGCGCAATGTGAATTGGTTCAACTTGATCGCACAACCAGATGCTTTTTTCGTTTGCTCCCAGGGGGCGACAGGTAGAATCTTTTGGTATGCTGGTGCTCGGTGTGAAAGTTTGACAATTCATTTGTTTTGACTTTTGAGTGTTGGTTTTTGACTTGATCGAGCTAGAGAGTTCAACTGGGGCATCCATTTGTTGTTGCGCTCTGTTGCAAGCGAAAAAGCTAAAACCATCATTGTTTCGTTGAGAGACTAAAAATTTATGTTTTTATCGAACTCACGTTTTGTACTTACTCAATATTCAGTGTCTCTAAAAAGTTTCTACGGCTTGCCTTAACTCTTGATGCACAAGCCGCCCTTTCAAAAGCATTCTGACTCCATTACCAGGACCAAGAGCAAGACCTTGAGGACGGAGTTTTTCCGGTTCACGATTAGCGAGTGTCAGTTGATAACGCGATAAAATAGTGGCTAGGACTAACTTAAGCTCAACCCTTGATAAGGCTTCACCAATACAACGACGAGCTCCTCCTCCAAAGGTAATAAATTCATAGGGAGAATATTCTCTATTCAAAAATCTCTCTGGTATAAACTGTTCTGCTTTTGGATATATATCTTCACGTCTGTGAAGCAGATATGGACAAACAACTACTTTCGTGCCAGGTTCTAATCGATGTCCCAGTAATTCTACAGCCTCTTTTCCTACTACTCTAATACTTGTAACTATTCCAGCACCAGAAAGACGCAAAGTTTCATTACAAACAGCGTCAAGATAAGGTAGTTTAAAAATACTCATTGTGTCCAAGCAACCATTGAGACTATCAAGTTCTTGGCGTACTTTTTCTCCAACTTCTGGTAAATAGTGCGTCCAGTATAAAGCCCAAGCCATTGAGATGGAAGTAGTTTCTTGTCCTCCGAAGGCCAAAGCCATCACCTCATCGCGTATTTCTTGATCTGACATCCCATGTCCTTCTTCATCTTTTGCTTCTATTAATAATGAAAGGATGTCTGTATATTCTGGATTAGGATGAGTGCGACGTTCGGTAATCTCAGAGTAAATCCATTCGTCAATTTCCTGCCTTAAACGTATAAACTTGCCCCAAGGACTCCACGAACCTAAATCTTTTCGTAAGAAAGGTATCCATAAGAAACTTGTATACAGTGGTGAGCGCAAATAATTAAACCACAACGTTAGTATATGTCTCAGTTGCTGATATTTCTCTGCTTTACAATCTCCAAACACTACTTGAATCATAGTGTTCATAGAAATTTCCTGAGTAATAGAATGAGCAGTAAATGGCTGATTAAGGGACAACTTATCCATTGCTCGTTCAACTAACTCAACAATCTTTTCACCGTAGGAAAGCATTCGATCTTTATGAAACTGAGGCATTAGCAATTTTCGATGTCGTTTGTGAGTTTGTCCTGCTAACGTCATTAGTGCATTGTCTCCTACGATAGGTCGCACAGGTTCCGTTTTTTCTACTAAGTCAAATTTTGTTCTATCATAGGCAAAAACTTCCTTGGCTGCCTGTGGATGAAATAACATGACAGTATTTTTTCCTACAAGATCACCAGAAAATATGTCAGGGTATTTTCGAGCTGTTTTATCCAAAAAAGCTGTAGGATCAGTAATAAATAGAAAAGATTGGAGAAAAGATGGAATTTTAAGTTGGTTTGGTAATTGCATAGAATTGTTTTGGTTTGAGATGTTGTAAAGTGAGCAACAAAGGAATAAAAATTTCTATGTCTGAGTGAAACAAATTTATTTCACAAGAATTTTTCAAAGTAAAAACTTTGAAAAATCAACTCATAGTTAACATATCAAGAACAAACTTCAGTGCACATCTGATAAATGTCATGTCCTTGTCGTGACAAATGTAATGACCCGAATTTCTCACAAACCGGGAAAAAGCAGAGTAAAAAACCGCTAAAATGCACATATAACAAGCATTTCAGAGGTTATCCCTTTTGTGTCACTCTTGTTAGAGCAAAATTTGAACCCTTTTTTGACGTTTTTGTTAAAAATAAAATGCTGAAACCTCGGACACATCGGGATTTCCAAATTAGGGAATTATTTTTTTATTCCCACTTTGACATAACAGGGTTATAAACTATCTTACTTTTTATGGCATCTCTGAAACGCTTGCTACACAAGGATTATAGCCAAACGAAGTAAAGGCAGCACATTAGTAAGCTGTTGTGCAGCTAGATTGTATAATACGGCTTATGTGAATTAGCCTACTGGATGTTGTTCAAAAGTCAGCACATCAATCCCAAAACGCTGGCGCAGAAATATACGCAGAGTATGACTAGTGATTTTAGCGGCAACATGGACACACAAAGCTTCAACTTTCTTTC
>DATGXB010000076.1:0-5461 GCA_035299225.1 Nostocaceae cyanobacterium
CGTAGGGTATGGAGCGGAGCGGAATGTTCGCGGAGCGTTCCCGTAGGGTAGCAATCGCAAGGGTTTGAGATTGCGTCGCTCCATTTCATTATGCTCGCAATGACATAGTTATTGGATCATTTATTTTTTGAAATACTCTAATTAAATATAGTTAAACTTATTTAAACCAATTACTATTTCCTAAGACTTAGTGACTTTGGAAATTATTTTGATAGAATTTTTGTATTATTTTTGTCCAGTATATAGCATTCCTGTTTGGTTTTTGAAAAATAGTGAGGTGGGCATTTACTACAGTTTTCTGCTTCTGTTCAGAGTTTTACCCAAAAATGCCCACCCTACACATACTTATTGAGCATTTAAAAATCTACACCATTTACTTTTAAGTGTATTTTATCTCCTCATCAGATTAAGGACTAAAAGCATGAATGAAGATTTGAGTTTGAATGTCTCATTATTGACACCTGCTTCCGACCTAGTTACAGGAGTTGATGGTATAGACTTTGATATTATTTTTGGACGGGCTGGGAATGATGTATTTTACTCCTATGATGCGATCGCTGATGCCAATGCAAAAATAAATATAGATGTTTTATTTGGCGACCTGTTTGATAACTCACCAGCAGAATTTGAGGTTGTTCTAAACATCACAACCGGCAACACATTCGCTATTCTGGAGGCAAACATCCCATCAGTGGGAAAAGATAGATTTGTTTTAGGAGATGAGTTTCAACCTTACTACACCAGCTTTAACCCCCTATCCCTACTCAGCACCAACATTTTAGGACTGAATGAGTTTGCCGTTATTTACGATTTTGATCCCACACAGGATCAAATTCAGCTAAATGGTAAAAAAAAGGATTACACCTTATTAAAAGTAGATGGTTTAGCCATCCCCGGAGTCTCTGGACTCTTTTCTGGTTATGCCCTCTTTTCACTGCAAACAGGACTACCGGATCTTGTGAGCTTAATAGTTCAGAAGCCAGAAGTAGAATTAAATCTTAAAGGTGATTATTTTCAATTTGTTGGTAACAAACCCAAAAACAAACCTGCACAGAAAAAGATTGGACAGTTTGGAACTAATGGTATTGATATTAGTTACGGTGTAGCAACTGATTCTCAAGGACATCTGTATATCGCCGGCTTTACCACTGGTTCTTTATATGGACTCAACCAAGGTTCTAATGATGTCTGGGTTGCCAAATATGACCGCAATGGCAATCAGGTCTTAGCCTTACAACTTGGCTCCGGGGCTAGTGATTTACTATACAATATCGTCACAGATCAGCATGGTAATTTTTATCTAGCAGGCAGTACAGATGGCAGTTTTGTTGGCAACAAACAATCCTCCAACGGAACAGATGCTTGGGTAGCCAAGTATGACAGCAATGGTAACAAACTTTGGGGACGACAAATTGGAGAAACCCTAACAGGTGGTTTTTCTACAAGTGGTTTCGGGCTTCGGGTTGATGATCATGGTAATGTTTATCTCTCTGGACTGACAATCAAAGACAATCCAGAACCACGTTTTCTAGATTTTGATGTGGAAGATGATTCATGGTTAATTAAATTTGACAGCGAGGGAAATCAGCAGTGGTACACACAAATTAAAGACCCTCAAGCACCCTTCCCACTTAACCAAACACCCTTCTTTGATGAAAACTATGATTTAGCAATTGATCAAAAAGGTAATTCCTACTTGAGTGGTTGGACTCAGGGTTTAGTTAAAGAATCCGATCCCTCACGAGAATTATTGAAATATGATGCTTGGTTGTCCAAGGTAGATGCTAACGGTCAAATTCAATGGACCCAACAATTTGGTAGTATTGATCAAGGACTAGATTTTGCTTGGTCAGTGGCCACAGATAGCCAAAGTAATATTTACGTTTCAGGATGGACTACTGGGACAATTGGCACTCAGAGTTTTGGTTCTTATGATGTTTGGCTGACCAAATTTACTCCAGAGGGAACACAGGTATGGGCAAAACAAATTGGTACAAATGGCGATGATGGGGCTTTTTTAGCGGATTTGGTGATTGATTCCCAAGACAATATTTTCATCTCTGGCTATACTAACGCTGATTTAGGCAACGGCGACGCTGATAAATCCTATAATGCTTGGGTTGGTAGGTTTGATACGGATGGCAACAATAAATGGATTCAGAAAATCGGAATTAAAGATAAAGCCGACTATGCCACTCGTCTTGCTGTCAATAATACAGGTCAGGTAATTGTCACTGGTTTTACGGAAGGATTTTTGGGGAATGGTAACAATTTTTCATCTCAAGGTGCAGCTGTAGATGCTTGGGTGGCTCAACTAGCTGTTAGCGACGGAAAACTACAAAATTTTGTGGGAAATACCGGAAATCTGCTCAACATTAGCAATCCCGGAGCAATTCCCACAGTTGATATTAGTGGTAAATTGGTGACTGCAAACAGCTTGCCTAGTGGAAATAATCGCATTCAAACCACAGCAGGGAGTGATACAGGCATCAGTCTGATAGATTATGGACAAATTGCTGATCATCTGGCCTCGGTATTTGATCCACGTCAGCAAAACTCTGTGCCAACAATGCTGGGAAAGAATCTCTTAGAAAGTGGGACATTTAACCGCACTACCAAAGTAGATTACAAAGGAACGGATAGAAATGATATTTATTTTGGTGGTAGCGCTGATGACAAACTAGAAGGGGGGAAGGGTGATGATGTTCTCTATGGCTTTGGGGGCAATGACACGATTAAGGGTAATGAAGGGGATGATATTCTTTATGGTGGGGATGGTAATGACACGATTGAGGGAGGAGACGGTGAGGATGTAATTTATGGTGGTGGTGGTATTGATTTGCTCCAAGGGGGCAATGACAATGATTTATTTGTGATTGAACAAGCGACAGAAGCGGAATTTGATATTTTTGCAGGCGATCGCCATAATTTGTTGACTAACCCCTATGGCGACACCATTGTGAATGAAAGTTATACTGATGTGGTCTTCAATCAATTTAGGGATAGTTGGGACATTGAAACCTTTAATGGCAATGGCTACGGCATCCTGGGCAATGCTCACAAAAACATTCTCGATTTCAGAAAAACCACTCTTTTGAATGTAGCCTTTGTTGATGGTGGGGCTGGTGACGATGACATCAAAGGCAGCCAGAATGATGATAACCTACGCGGTGGGGCTGGGAATGACAAAATTGAGGGACAAGAGGGCAATGATACCTTAAATGGCGATGCCGGTAATGACGAGCTTAAGGGAGGTAGTGGTAATGATTTTCTCCTTGGTGGTAGCGGTAATGACAAGCTTTTTGGTGAAGCTGGCAATGACACCCTCACTGGTGGTAGCGGTAATGATGAGTTAGATGGTGGAGATGGTTTGGATATTTTGATGGGGGTAAATCCTGATGCAGCTTTAGCAGGCTGGGGTGAGATAGATAAACTCAAGGGGGGAAATCAGGCTGATCTGTTTGTACTAGGGGACTCGAATCAAGCTTATTATGTAGGGCAAGATAATCTTGATTACGGATTGATTAATGATTTTAAACTAGATCAATTAGACAAAATCCAATTGTCCGGGATTGCTAGTAATTACAGTTTGGGGGTTGATGTGCCGGGTTTACCTAAAGGTACTGGCATCTTTTTAGAAAATGATTTGATTGGTATTGTTCAGGATGTGAAAGGATTAAGTTTGAGTAATAGTGATGTATTTGTGTTTGTTGGGTGATACAGCAGGAGGCAGGAGGCAGGAGGCAGGAGGGAAAGCCTTGTCCTGTCTAAGTTTTCGGTTTCAGCTTATGCCTCATTTACCTAAAATATGCTGTATCACAAATGCGATCGCTCTTTCAATTTTGATGGCATAAATCCTACAATCAACAACATCCCTACCAGCAAAGCAATACTAGCTATGAAGACAACCAAGTGTAGACCGGAAACGAAGGCATGATTAAATACTTGATGTAAAGCTAAAGGGGAAATCTCAGCTGGCAAATGATCAGGGATTTGGAGTCCATTGTGCAAAATGTGAGAGATAATTTGTTCTTGAAGGGTTGAGGGTAGATTCCAAGCTGAGAGCGATCGCCCTAAATTTAAAGTTAACCAGTGGGTTAGAATTGTCCCTTGTATAGCAATTCCCAACACATTACCAAGACTAGAGCTAGTGTTAACCATAGCAGAAACAACTCCAGCTGTATCTGGGGGTGCGGTATTCATGACGATTGTAGATAGGGTTGCCAGTGCCAAACCACCACCAAAACCCGAAAGCACAAGGGGAAACACAATAGCTCTATACTCAGTATCAACCGTGATTCCCATAAATGACAATGTAGTTAAACTAGCTAGGGTCAAGGCTATTAGGAGAGTCAAGCGATCGCCCAATCGAACAACAAACCACCCAGAAACAATGCACGCAAACACAAAAGCTGCATTCAATGGCAAAAAACGCAGACCTGCCCCCATTGCTGAATATCCCTGTACTTGCTGCAAAAACAAATTAAAAATAAAAAGCAAGCTCATAAAAGTGAAACATAGTAAAACTAAGACCAAATTGGCTACAGCAAAGGTAGGACTTTTAAACAAATTTAAAGGCAACATCGGGTGAGCGCTGCGAGACTCCAAAACCAAAAAAGCCCCAAGACTAATTCCCGCACCTGCTAATAACCAGAAAATTATCTGACTTTCCGTTAGTGCATAAGTCAGGGAAGACAGAAAAACTATACTTAGTAATAGTCCTGGGACATCTATACTTTGCCGTTTAAAATTCCGCACTTCCCGTACAAAACGACAAGTTAGCAAAAAACCAATCACACCAAAAGGCAGATTAAAAAAGAACACACTTTGCCAGCCAAAATTATCCACAAGCAAACCACCCACAACAGGGCCAGCAACCAAAGCAATTCCTGATACCCCAGTCCAGATACCGATTGCTTTGGCTTTCTCCTGGGGTTGAGGGAAAGTCTCAGTGAGAATAGACAGAGAAGCAGTTAATAAAGCAGCAGCACCAACTCCCTGAAGCGATCGCCCACCAATTAAAATACCCTGATTTGGGGCAAAACCACATAATAAAGAAGCACTTGTAAAAATCACTAATCCTATCAAAAAAATTCGTTTACACCCATAAATATCTCCTAATATCCCACTGGTTAAAGTTAAACTAGTCATCGCTAGAGTATAGGCATTAAGAAGCCACTGCAAACCTGACACATTTAAACCCAAACTGATCTGAATTTTAGGAAGTGCCACATTCATAATAGTCTCATCAATATTAGTGATGAAAAGAGCGCAACACATCGCCACCAAAATGATAAATTTACCATTCATTTTTAACATTATTATAGTAGTAGGGAGTAGGGAGTAGGGAGTAGGGAGTAGGGAACAGGGAACAGGGAACAGGGAACAGGGAACAGGGAACAGGGAACAGGGAACAGGGAACAGGGAACAGGGAACAGGGAACAGGGAACAGGGAAGAAAG
>DATGXB010000077.1:0-23382 GCA_035299225.1 Nostocaceae cyanobacterium
GCGATTGAGCTATATGCTCTTTCTACTCCTACTTGACAAGCATGAGAGTTTAAATCTTTAACAAAGGGATATTCAGCCCTCAATGCAGTGTTGTAGCGATATAACTCCTTTTGTCCTACATCACGATTATCCATCCAAAAACGGATACACTTATTGCGGACAAATTGAGCCGTTTTTATCGCATCATCTATGGCTGCATATTGAGTTTCTTTCCCTTTGACTTTAAACTCTAAAACTATCATTGACGTGGAAAACCTCTACGGCATCTATACCATAACACAAGTAAAGCCGCCCTGCAAGGGCGGGGCTTGTATCCCATTATTTCTGGTCAAAAGAGAAAAATGATGTATAAAAACTTAACCAACTTGATCAAAAAGGCTGGCCTCTTAATGCTGGGGTTGATCCTGGTGATGTGTGTAGGAGTGGAAAATGTGAAAGCGCAAACAGTGCCAGGAGAAGCAGAACGAGTACCATATTGTCAAGCCCTAACTCTAGCAGGAAACGCTTACAATCAGAACTCATGTACTAATTTATCTGACCCATCCCAGGATGCAGTTGTATGTGAGTTTGGGCTGAACAATGGTAGAGATATACACAGTACATTTAGACCAATTAACCCAAGTAAACCAGCAAATCAGCAAGTACCACTGCATATATCAGTATATCAAAATGGGGCATCCAAGGGGCTGAGTTATTTAGCGGGGGTTTGGCCACCAGTGGGACAACCACCAAATCAACGTAAGTTAAGCATTGCACCCGGAAACCTCAATATAGTAGATGGTGTTGATCTTCTGCCTTATGTACAGAGACTAAATAATGTCAACGCAGAATATGGATGCAAAGCATCATTTGTGCAAGCAGGAGCACAACATCAACAAAGTCAGGCATGGATTACGGGTTTTGCCGACAAATGTAAAAGATATAACTGTGGATGATTGACCAAAAAAAATGGGATACAAGCCTCGTCCTTCTAGGACGGCTTTGTGCTAAAATGTAGATATAGTCGCCTATTATGGCATTGGGAGACTTTAAACGGACATGGAAGGATGATAAAACCGCTTATGTGGCACACCCCAGTGAAGTGTCAAGGAATCCTTGTTCCTTCAGGACGAGGAGGTATGTCAAAATATCTGGCTATATTTTGATTTGAAATTGATCCCTCATAAATTTTTTTGATGACTGAGAACTAGGAAAGCGAAAAGTTTAGTTTTAAAGTTACCGAAAATTTATCTATTCTCAATGCGTGGTACATAGCTAAATGCACCACGCATTATTTAATTACCCTCACTTCCAGGCAGGATGAGAGAACAAAGAAGCAATCACCCGCACTCCTCGGAGTTGGTTAGATAGGGGTAGATGTCCTTTAGGGGCGCTGATATCCCAAGTAAACTCGTTGGGGTAACGTGTCCATTTATTACCATCTTTCCAGCCGATTTTTGTCCAGAGATTGTCCCAATTTTTACCTAAAGCTAACCACATTTCGCGCTGGACTGAAAAGCCAAATTTGCCTTCCGAATGGACTACCCATAGACGATTAATGGTTTGTAAATCGGTAATGGGAAAATTATCCACTTCTGTGAAGTATAACCATTTTCTTTGTGCTGCTGAAGGTCCAGCTAATTCACACATTTTCTGGATTGTCAAGCGGTCGGCGGCTTGAAATTCTTGTTTAGCCAAAGCTGCCTGCAAAGAATTGTAATTGATCCCACGGTCTGATTTTAGAGGTACAATTCCTTCAGGAACATAAGTTTGTAGAAAATCTTTGGCTGTAGGTGCATCAGAGTTGTAAATTACTTGATAGGCTTTGCCATCGATCCAATTTGCTGGGGTGTCACGGCGTTTCAGTAGAAATTCTTGCAACAGTTCTAACCCCTCATTACCCATAGCAGCTATCTGCGGGATGAGTTGTTGTTGGATTTTTTCAGACCCAGCGATTAACTGTTGACGGAGGGAGTCTATGTCATTTGCAGTGCCTGATAGAATCATTGGGTCTGTCATGCCATTACTCGTGTTAGCGTGAGCGTGAAAAAGGGGAAGCCCTAATGGGCATATTTTAGGCGATCGCTCATCTGAGTTTCTAGAATGGGAAGCTACAGCTGGCGAAAATTAGTGTACTATCTTTAGATCGTACAAAATAGCAGAGGTTTCACTGAATATCCCCACCTAACCCAGCATAACCGATGAGCAATAGCAGGGGATAATCTGCGCTTCATAATTTGGTGAATACCAGATACAGCGAAATTTGCTAACCTGCCAAAGATATATTTTCTCATTGTCTGGCAGAGTATTGATCAGGAGTAGATGTATGTACGAAAAGATTACCCCCCCAACCACCGGCGAAAAAATTACGTTTAAAAATGGTGAACCTGTTGTACCGGATAACCCTATTATTCCCTTTATTCGGGGAGATGGAACAGGGATTGATATCTGGCCAGCAACTGAAAAGGTTTTAGATGCGGCGATCGCTAAGGCATACAATGGAAAGCGGAAAATCAGCTGGTTTAAGGTCTATGCTGGTGATGAAGCTTGTGATTTATACGGCACCTATCAGTATTTACCAGAGGATACCCTCACAGCAATTAAAGAGTATGGGGTGGCTATCAAAGGACCATTAACAACTCCCGTAGGTGGTGGGATTCGGTCTTTAAACGTGGCATTGCGGCAGATTTTTGATTTATATGCCTGTGTGCGTCCTTGTCGTTATTATGCCGGCACACCTTCCCCCCACAAAAACCCGGAAAAACTAGATGTGATTGTTTATCGGGAAAACACCGAAGATATTTATTTAGGGATTGAATGGAAACAAGGAAGCGAAATAGGCGATCGCCTGATTTCCATTTTGAACAAAGAATTGATTCCTGCCACCCCCGAACACGGTAAAAAACAAATCCCCCTGGATGCGGGAATCGGGATTAAACCCATCAGCAAAAAAGGTTCTCAACGTCTAGTCAGAAGGGCGATTAAACACGCCTTACAACTCCCCAAACAAAAGCAGCAAGTGACTTTGGTGCATAAGGGGAATATCATGAAATACACCGAAGGCGCTTTCCGAGATTGGGGTTATGAGTTAGCAACTACCGAATTTCGGCAACAATGTGTTACAGAACGAGAATCATGGATTTTAAGCAACAAGGAGAAAAACCCCAAGATCAGCTTAGAAGAAAATGCCCGGTTGATTGACCCTGGTTTTGATGGTTTAACCCCAGAGAAAAAGCAACAAATCATCAAAGAAGTGGAAGGTGTCTTAAATGCGATTTGGTCAACTCATGGTAACGGCCAATGGCAAGACAAAATCATGGTTAATGACCGGATTGCAGATAGCATTTTCCAACAAATCCAAACCCGACCAGATGAATACTCTATCCTGGCTACGATGAACTTAAACGGGGATTATTTATCTGATGCAGCTGCGGCCATTGTTGGTGGTTTAGGCATGGGTCCAGGGGCAAATATTGGCGACTCCTGCGCGATTTTTGAAGCTACTCACGGTACAGCCCCCAAACACGCAGGCTTAGATAAAATTAACCCAGGTTCCGTAATCCTTTCTGGTGTGATGATGCTGGAGTATCTGGGATGGCAAGAAGCAGCCGACTTGATTAAAAAAGGACTGGGAAGTGCGATCGCTAATGGTCAAGTTACCTACGATTTAGCCCGCTTAATTGAACCCCCCGTTCAACCCCTGAAATGTTCAGAATTTGCTGACGCAATTATCAAGCATTTCGGTTAATAGTTGATTACCCTCTACTCTCTAGAGGGTGATATTTCCTTAGTAGGTATGTGTAGGGTGGGCATTTTGGGACAAATCCTGAATAGAAGCGAAAAATTGTCGGAAATGCCCACCGAATTTTAGTATATGTAGTATGTGTAGGGTGGGCATTTTGGGACAAATCCTGAATAGAAGCGAAAAATTGTCGGAAATGCCCACCGACCTATTTTTCACAAATCAAATCAGCATCCTATATTTGGAATCACATAAATAACTTACTTCCAAAAATATCAAGTTACTATTGATAGATTTTTTCCAAAAAGTTTGTAGCTACGATCTGAAATGATTTAACTATCTTTGAATTACTGAAGATTAGCTGTAAAAATTTGTTTATGGTTTTAAATCGTCGTCATTTCTTATTTTTACTAAGTGCTAGTGCTGGTGCTTTAGTTTTAGAAAACCATGCTTTAGCTGACAATAATCCTAGTAATAATAATCAACCTGGGGCTGTACAATTACCACCTTTACCCTATGCTTATAATGCCCTAGAACCTTATATTGATGCCAGAACAATGCAAATTCATCACGATAATCATCATGGCACTTATGTCAAAAATCTCAACGCTGCTTTAGATAAATATCCCGCACTTAAAAAACAATCTGTAGAAAACTTACTGATAAATATTGAAAAAATACCTAAAGACATTCGTACCACAGTACGTAATAATGGCGGTGGTCATGTTAATCATTCTATGTTTTGGCGAATTATGAAACCTAATGGTGGAGGTGAACCAACGGGAGAAATAGCGGCAGTAATTAACAACAATTTTGGCAACTTTAATAACTTTAAAAAACAGTTTAACTCAGCCGGTGCATCTAGATTTGGTAGTGGTTGGGTGTGGTTAGTGCGTAATCCCAATGATAAAATAGAAATTATCACTACCCCTAATCAAGACAGTCCTTTTATGGCTGGCCAATATCCGATTATGGGTAATGATGTTTGGGAACACGCCTATTATTTAAAATACCAAAACCGCCGACCTGAATATTTAGAAGCTTGGTGGAATGTGGTCAACTGGGATGAAATTAATCAACGTTTAGCAGCAGCCAAAAAAGCTTAATCTTGCGGCTTAAACCATTTATCATAAAGGGTTTGGTAAGTACCATTTTCTTTCAAAACCAATAAAGCACTATTAATTGATTTACGATAGTAGCTATTGTTAGGGAGAACAATACCATAGTTTTCTTCACGGAAAACACTACCAACAACCTCTACTTTTCCTTGACCTTTATTAGCAGCATAAAATAGCAAAACTGGCGAATCAAATACAACAGCATCAGCTTTTTTACGTTCTAAAATTTCGTAAGCTTCTTCAATTTTTCCTACTTCTACCAGCGAAATATTCTTTTCCTTTAAATATGCCGCAGCAGTGCTACCAGCAGTTGTAACTACCTTTTTGCCTGGTAAATCATCAATGCTTTTAATATCTCCTTGCAGTTGTTGCACTGTGAGGGAAGTAGTAGCTACAGCAGTAAAATAAGCAACGAACAAAACACCAATAAACATCCAAATAATAGCAATAACTCGTCCGACGGGACCTTTAGGCATTTCATCGGCTTGGGTGGCTAATGTTGCAGCAGACCACCAACTAGCTTTGAGAATACCAGGAAGATAAGCTTTAGGAATCATTCCTTCATCATGATTACGTTCAGCCCACCACAGTATGTGTGCTGCGACAATTACTAATATTAAAGCTAAAACCACAACTTGTAATAAAGCTGGGGAAAAAAACAATTGTAAAATGCCAGCAAAGTTATTACTACCTTCATTTGATTGACGTACCATTATCTGTAAGCCAGAAGCAAACATCGGTAAAGAAAAATCAAAATTCTCCTGTCTTTGGGCAGTAATTGATATAGCTGATATCCCTACATCAGCCTGGTTATTTTTGACAGCACTGAGTAAATCTGGAACGCTTTTATATTCTACAAATTGTGATTTTACTCCTATTTCTTGGGCAATATTTCGCCACAATTCTATACTAAATCCTGATAGTTGACCTTTTTCTGAAAAGACAAAGGGAGGTATTACCCTAGTAGCGACAGTGAAAGATTTAGTTGCTGCTGGTGGTTGTTGGGCTAGTCCAGGCGAAATAACCAGCAAAAATACCATTAATCCCAACAAAGGGATAAGTAAATATTTACGGTAATGTTGAGAAAAGTAACTGTTTACTGAGTGAAGTTTTTGAGCGATCGCTTTGATCATATATTTGGGCATTATTTTACAAGCTGTAGTTTATAATACCCAAAAAAATCTACAACTAGCAGCCAACAGAAACCTGAGAAACTGCTGTGTTCAACTTAATCAAAAAACAATGACATTGTTACAAAAATTTTGCATAGATGCTGGTTAAAGCAAATTTATCCACATAGTAACTTTAAATTTATAATCATATTAGTTTACGTTTAATCGTAACCACAAAAGTTAAAAAGCCCATTTTAGTTTAAACTAAGAGTTAAACACCAAAAATCAGTAAAGTTATGATAAAAACACCAACTCGAAAACTCACCCTAGAAGAATTTTTACAACTACCAGAAACCAAACCAGCCAGCGAATATATCAACGGAAAAATAATTCAAAAACCCATGCCACAAGGTAAACATAGCCGACTTCAAGCTAAATCAGTCAGCGCAATTAATAATATAGTCGAAAATCAAAAAATTGCATTAGCTTTTCACGAACTACGCTGTACATTTGGGGGACGTTCAATAGTTACAGATGTCGCAGTGTTTGCATGGAACAGAATACCAGTAGATGAACAAGGCAACATTGCTAATGTTTTTAATACTTATCCAGATTGGACAATAGAAATACTTTCCCCTGAACAAAATTCCAGCAAAGTTACTAAAAATATTTTGCATTGTTTAAATCATGGAACTAGCTTAGGTTGGTTAATTGATCCAGAAGAATATAACATTTTAGTTTATCCCTATAATCAGCAACCAATATTTTTAGAAAATCCAGAAGATGTATTACCAGTTCCGAATTTAGTCAAAGATTTACATTTAACATTAGGAGAATTATTTGATTGGTTAAAATTGTAGAATAAGCACACAAATCTAAATCTTATTAATTTTTAATTTTTAAGTGTTTATGACTCTACCAAATTGGATTACATTTTCTCGACTGTTGGGAATACCATTTTTACTCTATGGTTTATATAATCCCACATCCCAAGCCAAATGGATCTGCCTCACAATATTTTTAATTGCTGCTTTAACTGACTGGTTAGATGGATACTTAGCCAGAAAATTAAATCAAATTAGCGATTTAGGTAAATTTCTTGATCCCTTAGTGGATAAATTTTTAGTTTTAGCACCCTTATTAGTCTTTGTAGAATTGGGAAAAATCCCAGCCTGGGCAGTATTTATCATGTTAGCACGAGAATTAGCGATCGCAGGTTGGCGAGTTAATCAAACCACCATCACCGGTGCGAATATATGGGGTAAATTAAAAACAGTTAGTCAAATTATCGCTATCTCTTTATTAATTGCACCTTTACCAACAGTTTGGCAAACTCCCATATTAATTAGCTTTTGGTTTTCCGTCGCTTTAACCATGATATCTGGGATCATTTATTTGTTACCCATCAACACTGACAAAACCCAAGAATAAAGAAAATCAGATAAAATATAAACAACTTCCTGATTTATTTTTAATCATTAATTTTCCTCATGTATCAAACAGACCCCCCAATTCCTCCTCAACAATGTTTACCAACAATGTATGATCTTCCTAGTGAAGATCCAGAGGAAGCAGGTTTGCCAGACGAATTTCATATTTTACAACCCAGACTTTTAACAGATACCTTTTCCCCTCCTAACTACCCAGCAGATCAGGTATTTGTTGCCACCGACTTAAATCTTTATTATGATGTTCGTCACACCCTTTGGTATAAACGTCCTGATTGGTTTGCGGTAGTGGGAGTTTCTCGACTTTATCAACAGCAAGATTTACGTTTAAGTTATGTAATCTGGCAAGAAGGAGTTTCACCTTTTGTCATAGTAGAATTGTTATCACCTGGAACAGAAAAAGAGGATTTAGGACAAACTTTAAGAGAAGTAAACCAACCCCCAACCAAATGGGAAGTTTACGAACGAGTTTTAAGAATACCTTATTATATAATTTTTGACCGTTACACAGATAAATTACAAGCTTTTCAATTAGTAGGAAGTAATTATCAAAAAATAGATATCACAGATAATAAAATTTGGATGCCAGGAATACTATTAAATTTAGGAATGTGGACAGGAACTTATAACGGAATCAACCGTTTATGGTTACGCTGGTATGATGAAGCCGGAAATTTAATTCCCACATCTGAAGATAAAGCCGAAATCGGAAAACAACGATTTGAACAGGAGAAAAAACGCGCTGATAAATTAGCAGCTAAATTACGAGAATTAGGCATCAATCCTGATGAAATTTAATATTTTCAGAATCAGGATTTACGGTTACTGAGCGAAGTCGAAATACAGGGTTTTAAAGATTTACAAGATGTAATAATTTTAGTTTTTAAAAATTTAAAACAGCCAAAAATCAACTAACAGCAAATTTTGTATATGGTCGAATTTTAGGATGACGAAATCCTAGTATAATATCATGTTAAGGTACACCTGCGGCAATTAAATCATTAGCAATACCTTCTTCTGTATCATCATATTGAATCCAGATTTTTTGGTCAATTAAATCTATATGAATTGGTGTTGTATGTAGATATTTATCATCATTCCAACCAATATCTAAAACTAGATAACGTCCTCTTTCATCATCAAATAAAATCTGAGAACTATAACCATCAGGGATAGAAGCACGATATTCTGCTTGTTCTGTTAATATTCTTTTAATAATTGCTTGATATTTTAATTTGTTATCCATTGCACTATTTCCTCTGTTGTATCATCAAATATAATCAGTTTGATAATAATGTAATGCCTAGTAATGTTGTCAAAGTCAGATTTAAAAGGATTCATAGGATGTAACTATTGCTAAGTTGTGATTTACATTGAAAATATTTATATAATAAAAGAAAATTTCCAGAAGCAATTATTAAAATAATTAAAATAGCAATAATTCCTTCTTCTTCGGAGGTATTGCTCTGATTAAATTTTTCTTCTGGGAAAATGACCTGATTAAGTTTTTCTACTAATTGATAAACTGTTGTTGATGGATTCATATTGTGTCTTTTAATTCTTTCCTGTATAGTTAATTGATCAGGATCATCTACTTCATTTTCATCACCATAACTTGACCAAAGTCTTTTAGCAAACTTAATAGCGTCTAACTGTTTATCTTTTAGTTTGTCATACATATCTTTGGAATTTTTCTCGTATTTTTCATTTAATCTTGTTTTTGCACTTAGCAATTTCTCATAATCACTTCGATGGGTTTGACTGACATAATATTCATAATGTAATAAAAACCATAGTTCAAAAGCATCATTAGAAACAGCTAAATTTAATTTACTTTCTATAGCTGTTTTAATTGCTGCATTAAAATTTTGCTGGTTATTGTTTTCTTTTTTTAAGTCTCTATCAAATACACACCAAACCTCATCATCTGCATAATTACCTAGTTTTTTTAAATTTTTTGCTTTCTCTACTAATGTTTTTCCTACGCATCCTGCTGGTTCAATGTTAATCTTTGCAATTTTCTTAGCGTGTGCTATTTTCTGAAAACTTGCAAAATAGTTAGGTTCAGTTTCTGTTCCTTCACAAACAATCAAAAATGTTTTGTTTTTGGATCTACCACTAACTTTTCTTTGAGAATACATTGAATTATCTCTTGAATTTTGTCTTGCCATTTTTAATTATTAGATAATAAATCTTTAAAATTACCGATAAAAGGAATTGCTCCATATCTTCCGCGAATATAATCTACTGCAAAAGAATCATCTTCTTCTATATCATCATATTCAGCTAGAGAATATAAATCTGTTGCTCCTTGTTGATTTTTTTCTGTAAACCAGATTTGATCCCTTCTTAATAATCTACTACCGAATAAATTAGGATTAAGTAAATTAGTATCATGGGTCATAAAAATCAGTTGTGCTGATTTGGAGTTATATTTTTTGGAATTAAACAATTCAATAATTTTATGAGTAATGATAGGATGTAACTTTGCATCTAATTCATCTATAATTAAAATCTGACTAAATCTTAAAGCGTGTAATAGTAAAGCCGAAAAGTAAAATAGCTTTTTCGTTCCTTCTGATTCATTTTCTTCTAAATCAAATTTTTCCAATCCAATTACTTCACCATTTTCATTAAATTTTTCATGATATGTATAGATACTAGATAATTCATTTGAGGATGAGCGTAAAATTATACTTTTTAGTTCATCTGGCATGGACGATGGCAAATTTTCTAAAGATATTTTTTCTTTAGTAATATTAATATCTTGAATTGACAAATCTAATTCTTTAATCAATTTAATGCTATCTTTTTTAATTAAAGGAGACTCCAATAATTTTAAAGTAACTGTTTTATAAAAATCATCATATCTTCCTGAGCCAGATATTACTTGACAATCAGCGAACCATTTGATTATTTCCTCAGATATTTTACCATTAAACTGTGCTACAACAGAGACAAAAAGAGAATTACGCTTAGTTTTGCTTTCTAAGCTTACCCCTTCTTTAAAAGACCTATTATTTACGTTAATTTTATTTTTATTTCTTTGAAATAATTTATACTCTTTTATCTTGGCTTGACAAAAAAGCCATTCTTCAACAACTTGATACTTAGAAACTTTAAATCCATATTTATAAATCTTTTTGTTGAGATAAAAAGTTGCTTGAAAAAATGATGGTTGTTCTTCTGTTTCTGTACTGAGTCTAAAAGGATTGACTTCAATATAATCTGTGACTTGCGTTTCTTTGGAAGAGTTAATAACAAAATATTTCATAAAGCTAAATGCTTTAGCTAAATTGCTTTTCCCACTAGCATTAGCTCCATAAATAGCGGTCGTTTTGAGTAAATTTAATTCTTCATTGACGGAAAATACATTATTTTCGTCTAACTCTTCATCTTGACTATTAATTTCAGAAGCTACCATACTAAAAGTAACTATATCTTTAAAAGACAGAAAATTGCCAACTTGAAATTCAATTAGCATTAATTTAATTTACTCCTTGATTTATGTTTCTTTATATACTTAAGTAGTAAGTTGCCATTAAAACATATTTTAGCTAGAGTAACAACTCCACAGAAAATATTTTGATTAAATTATAATTACTCTTGGATAACAAATTAGCTTATCAGTAACTCTTGTAACAATTCCTTTACAATAAAATAAAGAAAACAAGACATGAGAGGAGAAGAGACTAAACTATGTTACAAGAGTACCGCCAACACTGCAAAGAACGCGCCCAACTCGGTATTCCCCCATTACCATTAGATGCGAAACAAAAATCAAAATTATGCGAATTGTGGAAAAATCCAATCAAGGGGGAAGAAGCAGTATTATTAGAATTATTGCGTTCATGCATTCCTCCCGGTGTAGACCAAGGTGAAAAATTATAACTTGATCTAAAATATCAGCGACATTGAACACACCTACTCTATTAATTGCATTGCCCCTAAATATTTAGTTAGAAACGGTGAAAATACCTCATAAATTAAAGTTAGCGGTTCACCATGATGCCAAAATAAATAATGACGACCCCAAAAGGGTCCAGTTTGATTAAAACCGGCTTCTAATTCTGCTGAGTAACCGTAGGAAATACCCTGCACATCTCGATACAATTCAGTTCTGAGGCGTGTTAAACTAGCCCAAATGGGTAAAGAACGATTTTGTAAATACTCATCTATATGACTAGCTTCCCACCAAGAAGTCGCATAATAAAGACGTTGACCAGAAGCGGTGCGTACCCAAACCTGTCGCCGCAGTCTTGGACCTGGTACTTTTTCAATAATTACCGGTGCATCATCCAAACTCATGCCAATGGGTGACATATCAATCACATCTACCTCTGTTGGTTCACCCGTCAACAGTTGGACGTGTCTAGTCGGAGAACCATCACCTAAAAGCAATAATTGCCATGTTGGCGCTAACTGGCTATGGGGTAAGCCTTGTTTAACTACCTCTTCTCCACCTTGCCAAATTGGGTTCAAGCGATACCAAGCGGTTGGTATTGTTAAGTTATTGGTTGGGGTAACTATTGTAGTCAATTCTCTTTACAAAACTTCACCTATTTCTATTCTCCCTCAAAATTCAAAAAATAGGAGAGCAAAACCAATAATTAACCCATACAGGGAAGGAAAAAAGAAGAGAAGGAGAATTAACTCCCCACATCTAAGGATTAAAAAATTAAGCATTAAAAAATGCGGATGGCGAGACTCGAACTCGCAAGGCAAAGCCACACGCACCTCAAGCGTGCGCGTATACCAATTCCGCCACATCCGCACAGGTTATTTAGATTTTTAATATAGCATACAAAAAATGAAATGGACAGAGGTGAGACAAAATTTTTGGATAAATTTTCGGATAATGACTATGGGTAGGGAATGGGGTGGAGTGTTGGGGTGCGGAGTGCTGGGTAGAGGGGGAGGAGGAAGATGGGGAAGAGAAAAAATATATTACTGTGTTTTTTCTCCCTTAACTCCTTTACCTACTGCCTCCTGCCTCCTGTCCCCTGCCTTCTTTCTCTTTTCCCTACAGATGGAATGGGGGAAAATGACAATCTACATGATCATCATGGCAAAACTAGAAAATGAAATTTGACAAAATATTAATTGCTAATCGAGGAGAAATAGCTCTGCGTATCCTTCGCGCTTGTGAGGAGATGGGAATTGCTACAGTTGCTATTCACTCTACTGTTGACCAAAATGCCCTTCATGTCCAGTTAGCTGATGAGGCGGTATGTATTGGTGAAGCTGCTAGTGGTAAAAGTTATTTGAATATTCCCAACATTATCGCCGCAGCATTAACTAGGGGGGCAACAGCCATTCACCCTGGTTATGGGTTTTTGGCGGAAAATGCGCGTTTTGCGGAAATCTGTGCTGACCACCACATCGCTTTTATTGGGCCGACTCCAGAAGCTATTCGCTTAATGGGGGACAAATCCACGGCTAAGGAAACAATGCAGAGTGCGGGTGTGCCCACGGTGCCCGGTAGTGATGGGTTAGTGGAAACAGAACAGGAAGGATTGGCGATCGCTCAAAAAATTGGCTATCCTGTAATGATTAAAGCCACAGCCGGCGGTGGTGGTCGCGGAATGCGGCTAGTACATTCTGAACAGGATTTTGTTAAATTGTTTTTAGCTGCCCAAGGAGAAGCAGGTGCAGCCTTCGGTAACTCTGGCGTTTATATAGAAAAATTTATTGAGCGCCCACGCCATATTGAATTTCAAATTTTGGCCGATAACTACGGCAATGTCATTCACTTAGGTGAAAGAGACTGTTCTATTCAGCGCCGCAACCAAAAGCTACTAGAAGAAGCACCCAGTCCAGCTTTAGATCCCGAACTACGGGAAAAAATGGGACAAGCCGCCGTGAAAGCCGCCCAATTTATTAACTACACTGGTGCAGGAACAATAGAATTTTTGCTGGATAAATCCGGTCACTTCTATTTTATGGAAATGAACACCCGGATACAAGTAGAACATCCAGTTACAGAGATGATTACAGGTGTAGATTTAGTAGTAGAACAAATCCGTATTGCCCAAGGTGAAAGATTAAAATTAACTCAAGATCAAGTAGTTTTAAGAGGACATTCTATAGAATGCCGTATTAACGCCGAAGATCCAGACCATGATTTTCGTCCTGCTCCGGGTAGAATTAGCGGCTATCTTCCCCCTGGTGGCCCTGGTGTACGCATAGATTCCCACGTCTACACAGATTATCAAATTCCCCCATACTACGATTCTTTGATTGGTAAATTAATCGTTTGGGCTCCAGACCGCGCCACAGCTATTAATCGTATGAAACGCGCTTTAAGAGAATGTGCGATCACTGGACTACCTACAACCATCAGCTTCCATCAAAAAATCATGGAAGCACCCCAATTTTTACAAGGTAACGTTTACACTAACTTTGTACAGGAAATGAACAACAAAGGGATGTAGGAGGCAGGAGGCAGGAGGCAGGAGGCAGAAGGCAGAAGGCAGGAGTAATTAATTAATTAATTATTTTTGACTTTTAACTTTTGACTTTTCCTTCTCCCCTGCCTCTTCTCCTCACAACCCCACTACTGCACACGCGCCATCATTGTGAGTATTCCCTGTTGGCCTAGTAAAATTTCCCGCACTAAGCTAAAGATACCTACCCATATAATGGGGGTAATATCAACCCCACCAATAGGCTGAACAATTTTTCGTAAAGGCACTAAAAAAGGTTCTGTCGGCCAAGCAATGAGATTCCAAGGTAGACTATTAAGGTTTACTTGGGGATACCAAGTGAGAATAATACGGAAAATAAATAAAAAAGTCATCAGCCCTAGAAATGGCCCAAGAATCCAAGTAGTCAGGTTAATACCAGTCATCTGTTTGAGTTACTATTTTTGAGGGCAAGTTAACAGCACAAGTGAAATAACTTTAAGCTTTGTTAAGCTTGATCCCTCTCATTTTAACCAATTACCGCCAGAAGCCCTATTAAATCTCTATCCTAAACTTGATTCTGTCATTCTTGTGGAACGACTTTTCAAGAAACAACTACACCATTAAAATTAATGTGAACTATGTAAAAAAAGGTTGAGAATTATGACCCCCGCTTTAGCAAACTTTCTTTGGAGTCTGGTATGGGGAGCTGCTATTGTAGTTATCCCTGCTACTGTTGCACTGATTTTCATTAGCCAAAAAGATAAAATCCAACGCTACTAATACTTGGTGGAGTTGGTTTAACCCACTTCAGCAAATATCTATCAGCTATCTTTTGTCCTCTGTCGGCAATTAATAGCTGATAGATTTAGTATTTTTTAGCTCAGGGGTGGACACAAAAGCTTCAACGCTTCAATAATATGGTGATGTTAGAGTAGCGTTTTTAAACTGTAAATCGTTAATATAGATTTTGATATTGGGAAAAAAGCTATGCTAAATTTTGGGCTGAACTCAGCCAGTGTTCTGGCTCAGGTAAATTTGGGGTTGAACTCAGCCAGTATTCTAGGGATTTTCCTGGCTGTGTCTGGGGCAGCTCTGTATTTTCTTCGTTCCGTGCGTCCAGAACTGTCGCGAGATCAAGATATCTTTTTTGCGGCGGTGGGTTTGCTGTGCGGTTTTATTTTAATATTTCAAGGTTGGCGACTAGATCCAATTTTGCAGTTTGGTCAATTGCTGTTAGTAGGATCAACAGTATTTTTTGCAGTGGAAAGTATTCGTTTACGGGGAATTGCTACACAACAAGCCAAACGGAATACACCGATTGTAGATGAAGAGCGTCCGGTGAGCGATCGCTATGGCTACAGTCCCCGACGCAAATATGAAGCCGAAATGGATGCAGATTTAGAACCACTACCCTATTACGAAGAGGAAGAGGAGGAAGAACGACCCCCCGCACGTCGGCGTATTCCTGGTAGTCGAGAAGAGCGTCCTAACCGTGAATCACGTAATTATTACGAAGAGCAACCCCCCCGCAGAGAAAGCCGCAACCGAGAAAAACCAGAAACCAGTGACAGAAAACGCCGTTCTAGTTCTAATCGAGTAAATCGCCCCAGAGATAATTATGATGAAGAAAGTTGGGGTTCTCCAACTAGAGAAGTTGATAGTTGGGACAATTCAGAGGAGGAAGCAAGAAGAACAACTAGACGTAATAACCGAACTCCTAGAATAGAACCCCCACAGGATGAAGTAGCACCCAGACCGAGAAAACGCCGTCCACCTGTGGAAAGTAGCAACCGACAACGGGAAGATGATGATGCCATTCCCACTGATTATGTACCCTACAACCCCATAGAAAAACCAGATAGTGAGCCAGATAATCCTAGTAATTATGATGATAATGTTTAGCACAATTGGGGTGAGATAATTTTTCAGAGAGGACAGAAAAGCTCGATGTGAAAACATTTACAAATAAATTTTGGCTCCAAAAACCAATACGTTGGAGCCTTGTTTTTGGTTTAATAAGTTTATTGGGATCTTGTAGTTCTGGTACTATTCCAGTGGTTTCTAATTCTCTGAACACCCGCTACACAGAGGAACAACCAGCTTTAAGTGGCGATGGTCGTTTGTTGGCATTTACATCTAATCGCAATGGTAATCAACAGTTATTAATATATGACTTAGCAACACAAAGTTTTATACCTACACCAGGTTTAAACCGACCAGATGCGATCGCTGAAAGTCCTAGTCTAAGTTACACAGGACGTTACATTTGTTATTTAACAAATCAACAAGGTAGACAAGTAATAGCAATTTACGATCGCGCTTTACAAAAACCAGAAATTCTCACATCGGTTTATCGTGGTTCTCCCAGAAATCCCCAAATTAGCCCAGATGGACGTTACATTGTCTTTGAATCCTCTACTCGCGGTCAATGGGATATCGAAGTTTTAGACCGAGGCCCCACCATCGAGTTAGACATTCCCAATGGTACACCTGTTACAGTTCCACAGTGAGGCAGAAGGGAAAGAGGCAGGGGGCCGGGGGGATGAAGAGGCAGGGGGGCAGGGAGCAGGGGGCAGGGGGGAAAATAAGAATTAATTCCTAATTACCTGTTATCTATTACCTATTGCCTATTGCCTATTGCCTATTGCCTATTGCCTATTGCCTATTGCCTGTTCTCTGTTCCCTGTTCCCTGTTCCCTGTTCCCTATTCCCTAATGACCAAAAACTATACTTTAATATTTATATTTTTATGTTCCAGCTTGTTAACAGGATGTTTTGGTTATCCGCGCCTGTTAAATTATCCATTTGATCCCGGTGGGAGGAGTTTAAATAGTTTAGCCACAGAAGCTAATCCCCAAATTTCTGGAAGGTATATTGTATTTACAACTGACCGCCAGGGTAGTCAAGATGTGTATATGTTTGACCGGGTAACAAATAATTTAGTAGATTTACCAGGATTAAATTCTTTTGATGTTATGGCTTCTCATCCGGCGGTGTCTGAAGATGGCCGTTTTATTGTCTTTGCTGCCAGTCGTCAAGGAAGATCCTCTATTTTTCTCTATGACCGGGAAACACAACAATCACGCAATTTAACGGCTAACTTGCAGGCTGAAGTGCGTAATCCTACAATTAGCGCTGATGGCAATAGAATTGCTTTTGAGTTTAGTAACAATGGCCACTGGGATATTTTCCTCTCTGACCGTTTGGGGCAAAGGTTGAATGTTCCGTAGGAGGCAGGAGGCAGAAGGCAGGAGGCAGGAGGATTTTAGATTTTGAATTTTGAATTCATTTCCCCCTCATCCTCCTCCTCACCCTCATCCTATTCGCCAGATTGTACTGACTCAATGAGCGATCGCACTTCTTCTACTCCCTCGGACGCTTCAAAAGATAGAGGAAACTTACCCCGGACAATCATCCGTAAACCTAAAGGTGCAAGGCTTAGTAAGCCTTTGAGATCCCGAAAATAATTACCTACTACTTGAATACCAAATTGGCGTTCGTCAATCCAACCACCACGTTTAACCAACTCTATCAATACTTTGCGGTGACGGATAGAACGGCTATCACTAGCTTGTTTACGAGCCAAAATGTCTTGTTTAATTTTGGTGATTTGTTCTAAGGGTGCTACCTCCATCGGGCAAACTGAGTCACAGTAAAAACAGCGAGTGCAACCCCATACCCCCTTAGTTCCTTCATTATATTGTTCTAACCGTGTTTCTGTATCGCTATCACGGGAGTCTGCCACCATACGGTAAGCCTTAGCTAGTGCATGAGGCCCAACAAAATCGCTATTCACCTCACGGGCATTGCATTCTGAGTAACAAGCGCCACACATAATACAATTACCAGTTTGATCCAAAAGCGATCGCTCCTGTGGCGTTTGCAAAAATTCCCTTTCTGGTACTTGTCGTGCGGCGGTACTCACATAAGGAGCAACAGCTTCTAAATTATTCCAAAAACTGCTCATATCCACAACTAAATCTTTAATCACAGGCATATTTCCCAGAGGGGCCACTGTGATTTCTGGAGGGCAATTAGTGGGTAAGATTTTTTCTAATCTAGTCAGTTCACTACCCACATTTTCTTTACAAGCTAAAGCAGAACGGCCATTAATTCGCATTCCACAACTGCCACAGATAGTATTACGACAATTTTTGCGAAATGCTAAACTTCCATCTTGCTCCCACTTAATCCGATTTAGACAATCTAAGATTGTATTACCTGGCTCGACCTGCAAATGATAAGTTGCCACTACAGGAGCAGAATTATTTTGCTGACGTGTAATTTTAAAAATAACTTCCATAGCTACCAACCAAAATCTTAAAATTTCCCTATCTAACCGTAAAATCATGATTTCTGGTAGACAGTGAGAAAAAATGAGCTATACTTTTTTTGCTCTTTCTTCTCTCACCTGATAATAGGCTGACTTGCAAACAGCTCATGATTCTTGTTTCAGGATAACCATTAAAATTTTAGTTGTGGCAGTCGGCGAGTTAATATTTCTCTGCTGAGTCGGGGCAATCTGATCAACAAGTTTTATTCTCTCCTGCCTCCTGCCCCGGACGATTTTGCTCACGAAACCCCTACCTCCTGCCTCCTTGTAATATGAGGATTGAGAGAATCAACGAGCGATCGCACAGAATAGAGTCACAATTCCCCATCAAAAACTTTAACTTCTTACCCCTGACTACCAAATCCTAACCCCTGACTCATGATTTTGTGAAATTTTCTAATTATATAGAAGTGTTAAAGATAATGACCATCATCGGCTAGTGGCTATCAAGCAAGCGATAGATGTGGTAAATTTATTCTTCCTATGGACAGACGTGAGGAATACTTAGTCTACTAGCTTCTTACCCGATGCAAGAAAAGAAGGTTAAAAATCTTCACAGCTTTTTGTCCCCTCACCATTAAGAAAACCAAACATTTAACTCCATGCTCAATGTCACTCATCTTCCTTGGATCTATCTTCATAAAAGACTTGACACAACCCTGATCAGCGAATAAAGCCAAAAGAAAATCCCTGCCGCTTTTTCTTTAGCCAAGTCTGGGGATTTAGATCAAATTTAAATTTTAAGTTGTATTCAAAATTAAACAAATATTTTGCTATTATTAGTCCATGCTAGTATTTAATATAAAATGACGAAGTAACGAAACCAGGAGCAAGAGCTTTATCAGCTCTGTTACTGCTGTTCTGTTTATTCGTGATCAAGAGACACAAAAATTTATGTCTCGACTCGCAAGACAAAAGGGTGTGCTCATAAGAGCAAAATAAAAATATTTTGCTGTCGTCTGCTGGAGATGATTAAGTAGGGACAATCCTACAACTCAAGAGCAAGAAAGACAAGCAATAACAGTGAAAAACCTGCAATTTATTGGTTCTATAACTTTTTTGTAGTAGAACTAGCCTGATTTGTAAAGGTGGATTAAATTAACACCGCTACAGCAACGCCAGAAGAGAAAATAATCTCTAAGTTCATGGCGCATGATGGTTAAAAGTGCCGTAAAATCACTGAAATTAACTTCCGTGATCAGCAAGACCTCCAAGTTTATTCAGGATAAACACAATGGAGGTACTTAAGGCTCGCATCAGCAGGAATTCACACTTCACTCTAAAGTCTTGAGTAGCTTTATGCAGTGGCTTCTTAAGCCAATACTGGCATAAGACAACTTAGTTTATCAGCTTGAGAAAGTAAGGAAATTTTGAGCATAATGACTGAAACTGCAACTGCCCCATTAACAGGAAAAGCCCTGCTGGCTAAAGTAAAAGAACTTTCTACTTTACCACGTCGAGAAAGAGCAAAGCAGTGTGGTTATTTCACCGTAACCAAAAATAATCAGGTGCGTGTTAATCTCACCGATTTTTATGATGCTTTGCTATCTGCTAGAGGCATTCCCCTGAGCCCAGAAGCTCCAAAAGATGGCCGTGGGCGCGAACCGACATACCGGGTTAGCGTTCATCAAAACGGTCAAATTGTAATTGGTGCGACCTATACTAAAGCAATGGGTTTAAAGCCAGGTGACGAGTTTGAAATCCGTCTTGGTTACAAACACATTCACTTGATTCAACTGGGTGAAAGCGAGAAAAAATTATCTCCTGTTGACGAAGTAGAAGAGGAAGATTTAGAAGAGGAAGAAGAGGAAGAGGAGGAAGAAGAGGAGTAGATTTGATCTATCCTGGGGATAAGTTAGTAGTCAGTGCTGGATAGCTTATCCCTACAACCAAACTTAACTTATAGAAAAAATACAATTTGATCTCTTGTCAGAGTGACCCATTTTAGTAGATTTTTGATCAATAAACAAAAACTCTATGATGGTGGAAGTCGGTTGTGTTTTTTTTATCTGGTTACATAGCATTTTTATCACTATTAGGCAATAACTTGCTGGCGTTTTTTGAAAATGCGCCAGCTATAACTGTTGTCATGGCTTTTTTTGTGGTTTGGGTAATTTGTTGGTTGCCATTTGCCGCTAGTGTAGCGATCGCCATAAAATGGCAACCCGATCAACCCCTACCATCGGAACACAAAATACCCTTATTAATTCCCCTTTATCTATTAGCTCCCCTGATCATCTGGGGGTTTGCTTGGTTGAAACTGGGATCTTTTGCTGACTATGGTTTTGTAATCAATCTGTCCATACTTAAACTTTTTTTGTTAGGTTTTAGTTTGGGTATATTGGGTTTATTAATAGTATTTACATGTCAATATGGGCTGAATTGGTGCTATGTAGAATTATCTAACCTACAATTAGTCATATCTACCTTACCCACCATTTTTTTAATAGCCTTGTTAGTGGGTGGGATAGAAGAATTAGTATTTCGGGGTTTCGTATTCAATACCTTAGAGCGAGATTTTTCCCTATGGGTAGCAGCGATCGCTTCTAGTATTGTTTTTGCCCTTCTGCATTTAGTTTGGGAACAAAAAGAAACCATCCCTCAACTACCAGGTTTATGGCTCATGGGGATGGTGTTAGTTTTAGCCAGATTAGCAGGTGATGGTAACTTAGGTATCGCTTGGGGACTGCATACAGGTTGGGTGTGTGCGATCGCTCTCATAGATACCAACAACTTAATTACCTACACAGGTCAAGTCTCGGAATGGTTCACCGGCAAAAATCAAAAACCCCTAGCAGGTTTAGCTGGGATAATTTGTGTTTTAGCAACAGGATTAATTTTGTCGTTAGTCAGGGGTCATTAGGGAACAGGGAACAGGGAACACTTCGGCTGCGCTCAGTGCGGTGCAGGGAACAGGCAATAGTTATTATTTTTGACTTTTGATTTTTGACTTTTGACTTTCCCCTCTGCTCCCCTTCCCCCTTGCTTCCCTACCTCTTCTACCCCGCACCCAATTATAAAAATGCTGTCAGAACGTTTTACCCAAGCTATAACTTATGCTACCAAGTTACACGCCAAACAAGTGCGTAAAGGTTCAGGTGTTCCTTATGTTGCTCATCTATTAGGTGTAGCGAGTATTATAAAACTTCACTCATCTAATAGTAAAACATAGTCAATCACCAAGTTATCATAGTCATAAAGCGAAAATTTTGACGATGAAACAAGTAGAGAAGCACACAATCAAAAAGGGGCATGAATGGTATGAATATTGTAGTCAAATAACAGCAACTTCCCGGAAGTTGTATAACACGGCTCAATACACACAAAGGCAAGCATTTCTCTATGGTTGGGGAACTTTAACCCAAGCTAAATTAGACTCACACTTTCAGAAGAATAAGCATTACAAAGCCCTACCAGCAAAGGTGGCACAACTGGTACTCAAACAAAATGCAGATGCTTGGTGCGCTTATTACGAAGCATTAAAAAAGTACAAACTAGAACCAGAAAAATTCACAGGACAACCCAAACCTCCAGGGTATATTGAAGATGAAAATCTCGTTAAATATAATCACCAAGCTATCAGTAAAACTGCCTTTAAAAAAGGCTTCATAAGCCTATCAATGTCCCCAATCCAAATCCCCGTCAAGCCCCAACTCAAATTCACGGATTTGTGTGAAGTACGCATTGTCCCAAAGACAGGTTGTTTTGTGATTGAAGTGGTCTATGAAGTGGAACAAAAAAGTTATTTTTTCTGTAGTTTAAATCCCCAACTGAATGCGGCGATTGATATTGGTCTAGATAACTTGGCGACCATTGTATTTAATGACCCCGCAATTCAACCCATAGCTGTGAATGGGAAACCCCTAAAGTCAGTTAATCAGTTTTACAACAAACAAGTAGCTAAATATAGGGGATTGCTCAAAGTTGGGAAGTCCAGGCGCATCGCTAATATAGTCCGTAACCGGAATAATTTTGTAGATTCTTACCTACACCAAACCACAAAAATGATTGTGGATGAATTATTACTTTTGGGAGTAACTCATGTATCAATAGGAAAAAATGAGCAATGGAAAACACGTCTTAATTTAGGGAAGCGTACTAACCAAAACTTTACACAAATTCCCCATGCTCGGTTTATTGAAATGCTAACTTATAAATTAGAACAAGTTGGCATTACCGTTGAGGTAAACGAAGAGTCATACACAAGTAAAGCTTCGTTTATTGATTGGGATAATATCCCAACATACAACCCCAACACCAAGATCAAACACACATTTTCTGGAAAACGTGTGGCCAGGGCATGGTATGTAAGTAAAGATGGTGTAAAAATTCATGCCGACGTGAATGGGGCATTTAACATCGGTAGAAAATGTAATCCTCAAGGGTTTGACTGTTTACAGTCTATTCTACGGGATAGGGGATGTGTGGTAGTACATCCAAGGCGGATAACTCCATTGTTCCGGCGTGTTCATGCTAGAAATGGGGTTGCTTAAACCCAATATCCGATGTCTGTTTATGCTTGACTATGTTTGACTATGGATTTTGGAACTATTGCTTTAGAATATGGTGCAAATGAAGATGAGGCGATCGCAGCTCTGTTACATGATGCCATAGAAGATCAAGGGGGTGCAGCCACTAGAGCAGAAATTTGTCGCCGATTTGGGGATAATGTAACCACCATTGTTGATGGTTGTACAGATGCCGATACTATACCCAAGCCACCTTGGAGACAAAGAAAAGAAGCTTATTTGGCGCATCTTTCCCATTCATTACCCTCAGTATTGCTAGTTTCCGCAGCTGATAAACTTCATAATGCCCAATCAATTCTCAAAGATTACCGAATCCAAGGGGAAGCAATCTGGCAAAGTTTCAAAGGTCGAAAGGAAGGAACTCTTTGGTACTATCGAGCTTTAGTTGATACTTTTCAAGAAATTAACCACTTAGAAGCAGCAGATAAAACCGGTTTGTATTACCTTATAAAAGAGTTAGAACGAGTTGTTACAGAATTAGAAAGATTAAATATCTAAAGTGTCAGTAGAAGGTGAATAAATGGTTATTTTTGATTTATTGTGACTGGCGATTTAATTTTTTGGGTTAAATGCCAGCAATTCTCATTATGAGAATGATAATCAAGAAGTGTTAATAGGAAACTCTAACTCCAACCCCTCTAGCATGAAACGGAGTAAACTATTCCAACTATCAAAGTAGAGATAACGGGTTAAAGCACGTAGGTCATCAAAAAA
>DATGXB010000078.1:0-53170 GCA_035299225.1 Nostocaceae cyanobacterium
AAATGTTTACCCCACATTCGATAATAGCGACGATGTAGAGCAATACAATGGTTATAGATGACCCCGGCGATGTTAATCATGCGCTTGAGGTATCTATTCCGCTTATGTTCGTACAGTTTAAACTTCAGTGTTTTCATGCTAGTATTATAGCATAAGTCAACGAAAAGCCGTCCTTGAAGGACGGGGCTTTAAACCCAATTTTTTGGTAATTTTTAATTCAGGATATTGATAATGGTTAATCAGTCTTACAAATTATTATTCGTGTCTACGGCCGTTGGTGCTTTGGGTTCAGGGTTGGGTGGTGGAATAGAACTAACGATGCCTAATATTGTGAAAGAATTGCTGCGACGGGGACATAAAATAGATATTGTTGCCCCTGAAGGTTCTCTTAGTGGTTCATTACCTCTGATCGAAATACCCGGAAACACACAAACCCCAGCCCAAAATCAACAGCGTGATGAGCCAATTTGCATTCCTCATAATGCGGTTTTGGCGAATATGTGGAGTTATGTTAATCAAATTCAGGGAAATTATGATTTAATTTTAAATTTTGGCTATGACTGGTTGCCATTATATTTAACCCAATTTTTTCGCCGTCCCGTAGCTCATCTGATTAGTATGAGTTCTCTAATTGATGCGATGGATGAAATGATTACACAGGTAGCAAATCAGTTTCCAGGGGCTATTGGTGTTCATTCTCAAGCCCAAGCTGCGACTTTTCCCTGTGCTGAAAAATGCGTTTGTGTTCTCAATGGCTTAGATTTATCTTTGTATCAGTTCTGCGCTCAACCTGGTAATACCTTGGCTTGGGTGGGTCGCATCGCACCAGAAAAAGGTTTAGAGGATGCAGTAGCAGCAGCCAATAGTTTGGGTTTACCTCTAAAAATATTTGGTTTTATCCAAAATGAGGAATATTGGCAGCAAGTTCGTCAAGACTATCCCGATGCACAAATAGAATACAAAGGATTTGTACCGACAACAGAGTTACAACAAGAATTAGGCCAATGTCAAGCTTTATTATTTACCCCACGTTGGGTAGAAGCTTTTGGTAATGTGGCTATTGAAGCTTTAGCCTGCGGAGTTCCAGTTATTGCTTATCGTCGGGGTGGGTTAGTGGAAATTGTGGAAGATGGAAAAACTGGGTTTTTGGTAGAACCGGATAGCGTGCAGGGTTTAATCGCCGCTATCAAACAGTTACATACTATAGACCGTCAAGTGTGTCGCCAGGAAGCGGAAAAGGTATATTCTCTGGAAGCAATGGGCGATCGCGTGGAAAAATGGTTTAAGATGATACTTGATAATTATGTGAGCATTAGCTGATATCTACTATTTGGTTGCAGCAATGCAAATGGCAACCGGGAAATCAGGATGATAAGCGTCTAATTCGGCGGTGGTTAATTCTTCTTGAGAAATGCCATAAAAGGAAGCTGCTACAGTCATAGGATTACCATAAGCAAAAATTTGATGCTGGGAGAAGTTTCTCAGCATCCAAGTAAAAGCTTCAGGTAGAGGCCGCCAATAATCTTTAGGAACATTATGAATTCTCACGGCACCCGGCACCATAGCAAAACATTTACCACCTGGTTTTAACCATGTATAGATATTCTCTATTACTATCCAAGGAGCATAACAATGTTCTAAAACATTAAAGAGGAGAATTGTATCAAAAGATCCAGGTTGAATTAAGTTAACATCATGAACATCTCCAACAATATCTACTCCTGGATAGGCTTCTATATTCAAAACATGATATGCACAATCATCACTTAATTGATAAGCTTCTTTGGCTTCTGATGTAGCCCCAATTTCCAAAATATTACCAACAATTTCTGGTTTAATTTTATCAATAAATTTATTTAAGTAATATCTATCAATTGGTGATCCTCTCAAAAAACCGAAAACTTGACAAAAAGGGTTTGTTCTTCTGAAGTCACCCCAATCTAGAGCATGATTAGCAACAGATAATAAGCCAATTTTTTCCAAATCAACAACTATTTTTCTAAAATCTTCTAAGCTGTTAATTTCTTCTAAATCATTTTTGAGGGTAAATGAGTTAAATAATTGCTCTAAAACTTGATAGTTATCTTGACTTAATGCCAAAATCGGAAATCTTTGGTTTGCGCTAAAAAAACTACTAAAGTCACTTTCCAAAATCGTTAAATTTCCAGCCCCTAAAACTACTAGACCATGATGAGAAATCAAAGATTGATACTTTTGTAGTTCTGGATTAATTGTATTACTAATTGGGGTTGATTTTAGTTGTTGAAAAGTATTGTATGCTGATTCTAGATCATGTTGATGAATAAATATTTCTAAAATTGCTAACCAAGATTTAGCCGGAATAAGTTCTGGAGGACGCAAACTACCAATAAACACAGCGTAAACTTGGGTATTTTCTGCTTTTAAAAAAGCATTAGGAATATATTGTTTAGTCATCAGATGTTTATTGTCATAAATTAATTTGCAATATACCATCTTGAGCGTTTAAAGTTGCGGTTACACCTACAGGTAAAGCGGCATTTGGATGATCATGACCAAAGGGTAAATCTGAGACAATGGGAATATTTAAGTCAGATAGGCGATCGCGCAATACTTCCTCTACACTAAAACTAGGTATATTAGCAGGTACAGTACAATTAGTAAAACTACCCAAAGCAATACCCCGGACTTTAGACAAAGCCCCACTTAATCGCCATTGTGTTAACATCCTATCTATCCGATAGGGTGCTTCTGTCACATCTTCAAAGGCTAAAATCACTCCATCCAAATCTGGTTGTAATGGTGTGTTTAATATGTGCGTTGCAACTGTTAAGTTCCCAGGAAGCAATACACCTGTAACAGTTTCCCCACCCCAACCGCAACCCTTGAGGGGTGCAACTGGACGACCTTCTAATAAATCAAATAATCTCTGTTTTGACCATTCTGGTTCATTGGCCAAGGTGGTCAGTACGGGCCCATGTATACCCACAATACCAGTTTTAGATAAATTCCATAATAGGGCGGTGATGTCAGAAAAACCGATTAACCATTTAGGGTTGAGGGAGTTTTCTGGCCATTGCCAATTTTCTAAGATGCGGGTACTACCAAAACCACCTCTAACACAGAGGATAGCCCGACAATCGGGATCTTGCCAAGCTTGGGCTAATGCTTGGGTGCGGGTGCTATCTGTTCCGGCCAGATAACCCCATTTATCATAAATATGTGGGCTAATTTCTAGTTTATAGCCACGCGATCGCCAAATTTCCAAGCTTTGCTCAAAACTAGTAAATTCTCTTAAAGCACCGCTAGGAGCAATTACTCTTAACAAATCACCTGGTTTAATCGGTGGGGGTATAATTTGAGTTGACATTAATAGTCTCTTACATCTTCTAAAAATCTTCCTAAAATATTCCTCAAAAAATAGCTATAATTGCCATGATGGATTAAAACTTGTACGTATCCAGTTAATTAATTTAATTTTCCAATTCATCTGATCTGACATATTGGCAAAATTCATCTCCTCTAATTTCCATAGTCCTAGAGATTTATCAGATTTACCCTTACCAGCACTAATTTCTTTTAATAACAGCATAGGTTCACTAAAATTAAAAGGAGGCAGACAAAGATTAATTGCTCTCCAAGAACCTACAGGAACATCTTGATTTTTAGTAGTTTCGGGGTAGGTAGTGGTTAAAAGATATCTAGCCCCAGTTGCTTGGAATTGTTTTAAAGCTAAATATCCATAATAGAAAGGTAAATGAACTAAACAATCTCGACAAATAATCAAATCTGCTTGAGGTAACGGATCTTTAGTAATATCTTTGGTGAAAAAATTAATATGATCTTGAGCATACTTTTGTTGATTTTGCTCAATAATTTCTGATACTATATCAACCCCAGTATAGTGGATTCCAGATAAATCAACTTCTTTCATCCAATTAAAATCACCACAGGGTGCATCTAGAATAGATTTAATTCCTAATTCTGACACTATTTGAGCAATAAATTCTCTAGTTACTTGAGTATAACTAATCTCTGATCCCATTCCTGATACTGACTCTGAACTTTCCCAAAGATTGACCTTGCTAATATGGGTAAATACTCGTTTCATTTTTGTCTGTGTATTTTTGCTTTAATCAAAACATTCAAATTGACTAGACTGGAATTTACCATGTTTAATGGTCAGTGACAACTAGCAATGCCAACTTAATTTATGGTATGCTTTTATCTAGTAAATTACTTAAGGATGTTGCATAGTTGCGGGATAAACTTGTCAGGTTCAATACTGAAAACCTTTGTCTTTGTGCCTACCCTGCGGGAACGCCTGCGGCGAATGTACTTAATGCGTGAGACAAAAAACATCCCACCAATCAGCACCCCCTACTTAAAAATCAACCGTTTCCGGGCTATGTTCTGGTAAAGGTTGTTGTTCTGAAAAAATACGCATCCGATTGAGATGATTTAAAGCATATTTAGCTGTAGTTTGCACATCCCCGTCTGTATCCTCCATCGCATGACGCAAAATTTGGCTCATTTGTCCCATCATGTCATAAATCCGGGCTAAATCCCGAATGGCATTTTGTCGGACTTGGGGGCTGTCATGTTGTATGGAAACTGCTAAGGCCCGGTTCATAGGTTTAATAATCCGCAGTTCAATTTCTGTTAAAGCTGACAATATTAAACCATGTTGTTGGGAATCTGCATCAATCATCAAGTCTAGCAAAGGTTGGATCGCCCGTGAGTCTCCTTGCTGTCCCAAAGTCCAAATCGCTTTCTTCCGTTTTATCGGGTCAGAACTACGTAAATCTTTGATTAATTCCTCTACCGGATCAAGTTTATTTAATACAGTTGTTTTTGCTGGTGGTAATAATTTTGCGCTAAGTGTAATCGGTTCTAGGTCTGGAGATTGTTGGGATAATTCTAAACTATCGGTTTTTGCCGCACTTAAAAGTTTTGGTGTAGAAATTTCTTCCTGTTGAATAGTTTGAGTTTGCTTTAGCCTGTTTTGCCAGTAGAGGAGTGCAGCTATACTCCCCAAACCACCAACACCAATTAGTGACCACCAAATATAATTCATTTTGCTGGCTTGTGGTGGAGCTTTTGACGCAGGAATGGGAGTAGGTGCAGAAGTAGATTTATTTTGACCTGCTAAAACTGTATTGATGGCAATTCTGGTTGTAGAATCAGCAACACCGTCTATCCTCTTTAAGCCTTGGGCTTTTTGGAATTGAATCACACCGTTTTGTGTATTGATACCATAGTGGCCATCAATTACATTGTTGTAATAGCCTAAAGCTTTGAGTTGGACTTGCAAGACTTGAACTTCTGTACTTTTAGTGTTGGGGGTTAAAGCTGTGGGTATACTATTGTTGGTACTCAAAAGAGCATCAGAAGCGATCGCCCCTTTAGGACACCAGCCAAAAGAAAAAACACAGCTTAAAATCAAAATAGAAGAAAGATATAGCTTCATAAGTCATTAGTCATTGGTCATTAGTTATTAGGAAGTAGGGAACAGGGAACAGGGAACAGGGAACAGGGAACAGGGAACAGGGAACAGGGAACAGGTAATAGAAAATTAATTCTTTTTTCTTTTTTCTTTTTTCTTGCCCCCCTGCCCTTCTGCCCCCCTGCCCCCTACCTCTTCACCCCAGAGTCATTAAGTAATCAAGTAATTAACTCTTTTTCCCCCTTGTACCCTGCACCCTGCACCCTTGCCTCTTCCTCTCTGCCCCCCTGCCCCTCTGCCTCATCTTCTTCTACCTGACTGGATTTTCCTAAAGTTTCGCGCTGGTTGATTAAATAAATACTGATTAAAGTTAAAAATACTCCTAGCCATTGGATGGAAGTGAGGACTTCTGATAGCAGAAAGTGACCAAAAATCAAGGCAAAAACTGGTGTGAGAAAAGTTAGGGAACTCAAACTAGTCAGATTACCACTAGAGGCAAAATAGAAAAATAAACCATAGGCGATCGCGCTGCCAAATACCGTAGCATAACTTAAAGCTATCCACTCAGACATGACCAGATTTTGCCATTGTTGTGTTTCCACTACAGACGAAATTCCCCACAACGGCAACCCAGCCAACACCAAATGCCAACCCGTAGCTACTACCGGGTCTGTATAGCGACTCACAAACCTAATTAATACAGTCCCTACAGCCATTGATAAAGCTGCCAGCAGCATTAACCACTCACCACTACTAGCAAAAATATCTTGCCAATTAACAACCTCCACACTTACACCACTATCCCAAAGATGGTAAATCAATTCCTGGGGTAAGCCAATAAAGCTAATACCTATCACTCCCAAACCTAAACCCAGCCAACCCCATAAACCAATGTGTTCTTGAAATAACCACAGCGACAGTAAAGCTACAGCTAAAGGTTGAGAGTCAATCATCACCGAACCCAAACCAGCACCAGTCCTGACTAACCCCTCCGCTAAAAAGCCCTGAAATAAAGAACCATCCACAAAAGCGAATAAAATAATCCATAACCATGCTAACCAACCCTTGGGCTGAGGTTTTCCCATCACAGCCGCAGCCATCAAAATCAACACTCCCGCAGGTAATAACCTTACTCCTGCCATAAATAACGGTGTAGTGTGAGGAATCACACCCTTCATCGCTACCATAGCCGTACCCCAGAGAAAAAACGGAGCAATTAAAAGTAGGAAGTTGAGGGGGTTTTTCAAAACCCTGAGTTGTAGTTGCATGGGCAGATACACAAAAAACACTTTACCTAATTTTACCTAAACATATCTTATTGTGAAGAAAGTAATACTTATTTGTAGTTTGTGACATACTTAATCAGAAACTGTATAATTACTATATGTATAAAATCAAAAACTATTGAACTTCAATGAAGCCGCTTATTTCTCAAAGACAATTAGATTTTGTAGGTAGTACATTTACAACACTCGAATAAAATTAACTATCAAGCAATTAATTGCCTAAAATGCAACTTTTAACCTTTTATACTAGCTATTTACCAGCAGTTAGCAAAAATTCAAAAACATGGTTCAAAATTTTTATACATATCATAGATTACGCAACTTCTGCGCCAATAGCTTTTTTGATTTTAAATTACCCAATCAACTCTTAATCATACAGCAGGGAACAGGGAACAGGGAACAGGGTTGAAAGTCTCTTTGTATAAGAGTTTGTGCCAAAAATTTGTACCTCATTTACCTGAAACGTGCTGTATTTAAGTAAGTTTTTATCAAGAAACACATAATTTATGTACTAAGTAAAGTTAATTTTACAATTAACTTATGCACTGTTTAGATTTTTAAGTAACAAAACACAGTAGTATTATGTTGACCTCTACAACTACTCCACAAAATTACGACTTATTAGCTCCAGAAGCATTAATAAATCCGTACCCACTGTATAAACAAATTAGAGACGAAGATCCAGTTTATTTTTATGAAAAGGGCGGTTTTTGGTTTTTAACACGATATCAAGACGTAGAAGCAGGATTTCAAGATTTACGTTTAAGCTCTGATCGGCAAATTTTATTTACCAGCCAACTACAAGGTTTTGATTTGGCTAAAATTCAGAATTTTATTAAATTAACATCCAATATCATTGTTGAAAAAGACCCACCAATACATACACAATTAAGAAAGATTGCCCAACCTGGATTTACAGTTAAAGCTATAGAAAATTGGCGTTCTGTTATTCAGAATATCACTGATGATTTATTAGATCAACTTCAAGACCAGAACAACATGAATGTTGTTACTGATTTATCTCTAAAACTACCCTCAATGGTGATTGCCAAAGTATTAAATATTCCAGAAGTCCATCGCCAGGATTTTATTCAATGGGGTCTAGATATCGTAGAATTTTGGGGTTTTTCTGATAATAGTGACATCCAACAAATTGCCCAAAAAGCAGATGAAGCATCTGCAAAATTTACTAATTTAGTAGCAGAATTAGTGAGGGAACGGCAGCAACAACCAGGGGATGATATCATTAGTTTATTGATTGCAGCTTGTCAAGAAAACGGCATAAGTTTAGAAATTGTACCTCCATTGTGTATCACCATCCTTACTGCCGGTCACACCACTACAACAGATGTAATTTCTAATGGTTTGTATGCACTATTAACGAATCCTTATCAATGGCAATTACTAAAAGAAAACCCTGAGTTAATTAATTCTGCTGTAGAAGAGTTAATTCGATTTGACCCACCTTTACAAATGATGTTTCGAGTTGCTAAAGAAGATTTGAGCATTGGAGGCAAGGAAATAAAAGCAGGTAGTGTAGTTGCATTAGGAATAGCTGCGGCTAATCATGATCCAGAAAGATTTACCAATCCAGAAATTTTAGATATTACTCGTTCACCCAATGAGCATATAAGTTTCGGCAAGGGTATTCACTTTTGCTTAGGAGTAATTTTAGCTCGGATGGAGTTAGCCACTTGTTTTTCAACTTTAATTAGAAGAATGCCAAATCTCCGCTTAGACCCTGAAAAACCACCGAAATTAAAACATCATAGTTTAGTATTTAAGGGTTTTGATTCTTTAGAAGTGCAGTTTTAAAACTTTCAATTTTTAATTCCATGTTGGGGTGTGTTATGCTAAGTTGATGCACCCTAATCTCTATTTATTTTCAGATTTTATCTTTAAAATTTTGTTTAAGTCTATTAATCTAACACAAATTAAGCATATTTGCACAAATATATATTTTTGTAAAGTAATGCATTATTTCATTTTTAAGTGATGATAACTTGGTAGTTAAATCATACATTGTTTAAGTTTGTAATTATCAAAACATAGCGGTATATGTCTATTTCATCAACTACTCCCAAAAACTACGATTTATTAGACCCAGAAGCATTAATAAATCCCTACCCATTGTATAAACAAATTAGGGAAGAAGATCCGGTTTATTTTTATGAAAAGGGCGGTTTTTGGCTTTTAACACGATATCAAGATGTAGAAGCTGCATTTAATGATTTACGATTAAGTGCTGAACGTCAAACTTTATTCTCCAACTTATCAGAGCAGTTAAAGCCTGTCACAATTGATAATTTTGTCAAATTAACATCTAATTTTCTGGTTGAAAAAGATCCACCAATACATACACAAATAAGAAAAATTGCCCAACCTGGATTTACGGCAAAAGCTATAGAAAGCTGGCGCTCTATTATCCAAAATATTACGGATAATTTATTAGATCAAGTCCAACATCAGCACAGGATGAATGTTGTGAGTGATCTAGCGTTTGATTTGCCATCCACAGTAATTGCCCAAATATTTAATGTTCCAGAAACCGAGAGAAGAAATTTTATTCAATGGGGTTTAGATATTGTAGGATTGTGGGGTTTTTCTGGTGGTGGTGATATCAAAAAAATAGCCCAAAAAGCAGAGGAGGCATCTGTTAAGTTTACTAATTTAGTGAAACAATTAATAGTAGAAAGGCAACGGCAACCAGGTGATGATATGATTAGTTTATCGATTGCTGCGTGCCAAGAAAATGGTGTAAGTCTGGAATTTTTACCTTCCTTGTGCATTACCATACTCATTGCAGGTCATACAACTACAACAGATATGATTTCCAATGGTTTATATGCACTATTCCAGCATCCTCAACAATGGCAATTACTGAAAGAAAACCCTGAATTAGTTAATTCTGCTGTAGAAGAGTTAATTCGTTTTGATACACCTGTACAAATGCAATTCCGATTTGCTAAGGAAGATATGATTATTGGTGGTAAAGAAATTAAAGCGGGAAGTATGGTTGCATTGGCAATGGGTGCTGCTAATCATGATCCAGAAAAATTCACAAATCCAGAAATGTTAGACATTACTCGTTCACCAAATGAGCATATAGGTTTTGGTAAAGGTGTTCACTTTTGTTTAGGAATAATTTTAGCCCGGATGGAGTTAGCCATTGTTTTTTCAACTTTATTAAGCAGAATGCCAAATCTCAGCTTAGATACTGAACGACTACCAAAAATAAACCGTGGTAGTTTAGTGTTAAAGGGTTTTGAATCATTATATGTGAAATTTTGAAAACTTAAATTTTTGATTTACATTTAGGGTGTGTAATATTAGCACACCTTTATTTATGTTTGATTTAGTTATTTCAAAATCAAAGGTTTTGTAGGTGCGTTCAAATAACGCACCCAGAGTATTTAAGAAAAGTGATTCACATTGTAGGGGACTAGATTTACTAATAATTTAACGTCAAATTCTTGTTCAAACACTCCTTTTTTATAATCTAAACCCCACAGTTCTAAACTACAATTATCTCCAATTCGTTTAGGAAATATTGACATTTTTACTTCTTTGTTTTGGGGGATATATTCACATTTGATGCGAGATATAGCCCCGATTTGTCGCCTGTCTAAAGCTACGGCTAATCTTAAGATGGCACTTAGTTGGCTGACCATTTGCCGATGTTCTTTGTGGATTAAGTTGCGATAATTGTCATGCTTTTTCTTTGGTGGTGATTTGCGATGATAACGGGCTAAATTAGCGATAATTTCAATTTCGGTTTCGTTATAACCGAGTAATTCACCGTTACGAATTAAGTAGTATGAGTGTTTATGGTGGGAGGAATGGCTGACATAATGGCCACAATTATGTAAAATTGCCGCAGCCCAAAGTAGTTTTCTGGCTTCTGTTGTCCAACTGTGGAGGATATGTTGAGTTTGATCAAAGAGACTGAGGGCAAATGCAGCTACACGATCGCTATGTTCAAGATTTACTTGATATTTTTTGGCAATTTTTAATACACTGCGCTGTCTAATGGTGCTCTGAAACCTCAGCCTATCCTCAATATAACCATGTTGCAGCATCCAATCAACAATTACGCCTTCTCTAAGCGATCGCTCACATACTGTAATTGTTTCTACTCCTAACAGCTGCATAGCTTCTTGTAAAACTACTGCCCCAGCTAAAATAACCTCTGCCCGTTTTTCCGGCATTCCGGGGATTTCTGCTCGTTGTGCGTTATTCATCCCCCGTAAACGCTGTACTAATTCTTGCAAATCTTCTAGGCTAAATTGATAACCGTTGAGAGTGGAAGGAACTGAACCTAATTTTTCTCTAGCGTGGATAGTAGCTATAGTTTCCGCAGTCCCCGATGTTCCCACTAAGCGGGGGGTTTCTCCCGGATGGAGATTTGCTTGCACTTCCTCCACAGATCGTTCTAACATTCCGCGTGCGTAGGCTTGCAGATATTGAAATTCAGCATTACTAATGGGGTCTGTAGTAATTAATTCCCCAGTTAGTCGCACTGCACCGACTTTACTACTGGTTAAACTGCGGGGTTCTTGACTATCACCTAAAATTAATTCTGTGGAACCTCCACCAATATCAATGATGATGTGGGGTTGGTTGTGAAATTCCATTCCTGACAGGACACCTAAATAGATGCGTCGCGCTTCTTCCTGTCCAGAAATTAAGTCAATGCTTAAACCGATTTCTGCTTCTACTTGGTTAATAAAATCTTTGCCGTTGGGAGATTCTCGGACGGCGCTAGTTGCAACAGCTATAATACTATCTGCATCTAAAGTTGTCGCCAACTCTTGAAACCGTTTTAAACAAGCGATCGCTTTGCTGATAATTTCCGGTTTTAACTCCCCTGTAGCCAAATTGCGATCGCCCAATCGCACAGTTTCCTTCTCTCTAGCAATCATGGTAAAAGTCGGCAGTACCGAATCAACGCGTACTACTACCATGTGTAAAGAATTAGTACCAATATCAATAGCAGCAACAACCCGGTTTTGCTTGATAGGCTGATTTGGTACACCTTCCCAGTTAGTTGAAACTAAATTAAGCATCAGGTTCTCTCTATGTTAACAAAAGCTGGTGTAAGAGGCTTGCCGTGAGCGTAGTTGAATAGAGGCAGGAGGTAAAAAAGTTTTTTATCAGCTTTTGTACCTTGTTAACTGTATGCCTATTTCCACCACACTGCGCTAGAAAAGCGCATTTGTCAGCGTTTATTCATCAACATTCAGCTTTCAGCATTATTGAATTTTGAATTTGTGATTGTTGAATCCAAAATCTAAAATCTAAAATCTACAGCAGGGAACTCTTAACACTTCGACTGTGCTCAGTGCGGTGCAGGGGTGAAAGTCTCTTGTTCTAAGGATTTGTTCCAAAAATTTGTACCTCATTTACCTGAAATATGCTGTAAAATTCACTTGCTGATAGCTGAGGGCTGATTGCTTACAGAATATTTAATTTGCACATCATTGCTAAAGCGGCTATTTTTAGCCAAATTCACCTTACTTGAGCTTGTGTTTTTTCCAATAGCAAATCAAAATATTCTATAGGTGCAAATATTATGTTAATCCGTTTTGCTCAAGTAATTTCGTGATTTTTTCTTGACTTGTTATGCTAGAAACACCAGAAAACACCCAAGAACCAGTATGGCGGGTAATTTTTAGACTGTTACGCTGGCACAAGCCAGAGGGTAGATTAATTCTCATGATTCCCGCATTGTGGGCTGTGTTTTTAGCGGCGGCGGGTAAACCTCCTTTACCGCTAGTAACAGTGATAGTTTTAGGTACTTTAGCTACTAGTGCGGCAGGCTGTGTAGTTAATGATTTATGGGATCGGGATATTGATCCGCAAGTCGAGAGAACACGCGATCGCCCCTTAGCTGCCCGTACCCTTTCCATTAAAGTTGGTATTGTCGTCGGTATCGTTGCCCTAGCTTGTGCAGCTGTCATCGCTTTTTATCTTAACCCCTTAAGCTTTTGGTTGTCTGTGGCTGCTGTACCTATTATTATGCTCTATCCCGGCGCAAAACGGGTGTTTCCTGTACCTCAATTAGTGTTGTCTATCGCTTGGGGTTTTGGGGTATTGATTAGCTGGAGTGCAGTTACAGCCAATATTTCTACACCTACTTGGCTGCTGTGGGGTGCCACTGTGTTATGGACATTAGGATTTGATACCGTTTACGCCATGAGCGATAGAGAAGATGATCAGCGTATAGGAGTAAATTCTAGTGCTTTATTTTTTGGTAAATACGCACCTATAGCTATTACAATTTTCCTCATTACTACATCTATTCTGTTGGCTATTTTGGGTTTAATAATTCACCTGAAATTAATTTTTTGGATTACTTTAATAATTTCTACAATAGCTTGGCTGTGGCAATCCTGGCAGTTAAGACAATCAGATTTACCACACCCCGTCTATGGTCAAATGTTCCGTCAAAATGTGTGGATTGGGTTTTTAATTCTGGGGGGAATGATCGCCGGTTCTTTATAAATACAACAGGGAACAGGGAACAGGGAACAGGGAACAGGGTTAAAAGTTCTGAGATGTAAAAATTTGATGATTAATTTCTGTTCTTGATTTACCTGGAATCTCCTGTAAATATACCTTTCAGTTTTTTGGCTAGAAATACTATAACTAAAGCTTTGCCACTAAAGCTACATCAACGAACTGTCAAAATAAATTACACAAATTCTTTTTCTGCACCGCACTGAGCGCAGTCGAAGTGTTAAGTAATTAGGCAGAATTAATTACACAACTTATTTCCCTGTTCCCTGTTCCCTGTTCCCTGTTCCCTTGCTTTACGTAGGAAATTAATTTTGCACAACTGCTTAAGAGTTCCCTGATCTTCTGTTCTTATTTCGTTAAATTTGTGATCAATCAGGAAAATTTATGATGAATTTCCCTAACTAATGCTAGATTTAAAACTATCAGGAAATGAGTTTTAGTAGTTGGGATATAACTCTAAAAGTTAAATCCACCCAACTGAATGCAACGGACTATTTTTGTTAAAGCAGCTACAATTTTTTTATGTTCCCTAGCCAGTCTAGGTATAGTAATTGGTAGTTTTTTCTTACAACGCTCTACCAGTAGTAAGAGTGATTTACAAATAATTACTGATGCATCACGTTATCGAGAAATCCGCCAAAAATTTGGGTCTGAGATTACACAAACTCAACATTTCCCTGCAACAGTTTCTGATCACACTCAAGTGATACGATTTGCTTACTCTGACGGCATTAAGCAAGGTAATCGTTTTTTACAAATTCGCTTGAAGAAATCACCAGCAAAAATACAAGAATTACTAAATAATTACCGCAAAACTGCCATCAGAAAATATCGCGGAGGTGACACAAACGAACATATAAACTTTCCCAATGGTGTACCCACCACCTTTTTTTATACCAGTAATTCTCAAATAGAAGCTTTTCCAGTAAGTTATGAAATTTTAGTATTAAATGCACAGGACAAAGGTATAAAAAATTTTAAATGGAATCATGGCGAAAGTTCTGGAGTAGCAATTGATGTAGCTGCTTCAGAAATTGTCTATTGGGCAGAAAAGTGGTAACTTGATTAATCAAGAGGAATATCAAAATTTTGGTCAAAAATCGTAGTCAGGAATGTTTTTACGACAAATTTTAGCTTAGTACAGGGAATCTTGCCTAATGAACATTACTAACTCGACCATGCGACTACATCGCCGACAATTTGTCATCGGTCCAGAGGCATATTGTGTATATGATGACTGGCATTGTTGTCAAATTAATACTTCAACATGGCTTTCCTATTGTCCTGCGCTTCGTGTTAGTTGGATGTATGATTCTAACAATGTACCTTGGATTTTATTAGGTTTAGCAGTAGAAACACGGGAATCATATTTAGAACCACTAGAACAAATTGCCAAAACAGCTAGTAATGATGTACCTAGTTTATATGTTAATTGGGCTGGTCGTTGGGTATTAATTGGCCAAGATGAAGTACATTTAGATGCTAGTGGTTTACTGGGTTGTTTTTATGGGCAAACAAGTGAGGGGAAAACTTGGGTTTCCAGTAGTCCGGCGTTATTAGCAACTATTCTTTCATCTGAGATTGATCAACGTGAGTTAGTTTATGAACAGGGTTTATCTTGGTTTACTCCTCCCCATTCTCGATTTTTAGGTATTAGTCGTCTTTTACCTAGCCAAGTTTTACAGTTGTTAACTGGTAAAATTAAATCACGTCCGTTAATGCCTGCAATTAATCCTGATTTGGGCTATGACAAAACTTTAGAATTACTACAACAACGTTTAGTAACGGGGTTAAAAAGATTATTTCAAAGAGAGAATCAATTATGGCTGGGGTTATCTGCGGGTGCTGATTCCCGATTAATTTTGGCTATGGCCTACCTTGGGGGGATAAATCTGCAAGTTTTTACACGGATAGCTGCGCGGATGTCGGTAGGCGATCGCATTCTACCATCTAAATTAGCCGCTACACTAGGCTACAAGCACGTTCTGCTCAGAGAAAAAAGTCATAATCAATCCAGTCGGCTGGATATTGTCACAGAGCATACTGGTGGCCATGTATCAACAGGTGATGCGCTCCCTTTTCTCCAAGGGGTTCGAGATTCACTAGAAGGGGTTTCCCTTGGTGGTTGGTGTTTTGGAGTGGGTAAGGCTTTAGCACGTCAATCTTTACCAAATACGGTTGATGATTTAGAACTGTGTGTAGAAAAAATTGCTCAAAACTATCAAGAACCATTGACCTCCAGCGCCATTGCTGGTATGCGTGAGTGGTTACAATGGGTACAACAAACACCGCAAGAATATTTAGACTGGCGTGATAGATTTTATATTGAGCAACGCTTGGCAGGTTGGCAAAGTTCCAAAGAACAGTTATACGACTTGAGCAAAATTGAGAGAATGCCAATCATTAATTCTGCTGTTAATTATGCCCTGATGCTGGGACTAACGGAGAGTCAGCGCCAAAATGCTCAATATCAAACTGATCTCATTGCTCGCACTGTTCCCCAGTTAGCTAGTTATCCTTATAATCCCAATAGCCGTTATTTTGGTATTTTACAGGCGATCGCCATTAAATCTTCCTACGACCCTTTATTTTTGTATAATACACTCACAAAAAAACTCTATTCCTGGCTAATGCCCAAAAAATAAGCCAAAATACTCGACATACAGCAGGAGGCAGGAGGCAGGCGTTCCGTGAGCGAAGTCGAACGGGGCAGGGGTCAGGAGGGAAAGCCTTGTCCTGTCTAAGTTTTCAGTTTCAGCTTGTACCTCATTTACCTGAAATATGCTGTATTTTCATTCAACTCTAAACATTAAACTTCGTTGCAAATCTCCAAGTTGTGATTAGCAAACATGATAATTTTTGATTAGCACCGAAATTATGGAAATTTCATCAAGGAGAACACAGTGGCAGTGGAATCACAATTACTCACGGGCGCAGGTGGAGAAAATCAAGATATTAGCGAGTATGTTGCTCACCTACAGCTGCACATGACTCTTCAAGCTCGCAACTTAGTTCCCAACCTCAAACAGCCGCAGCAGGACACCCGTCAGGAATTACTCCATCAAACCCAAGCCAACTTTGAAAAATTGGCTTCTCGACAGGGGTTATAGATTAAACAAATTTTTGGCAAAATTCTCATAGAATAGTAGCAGATATTGTTGTGTGTTCTTCTGGTGTGCACAGAACAGTTTCTGCTTTTTGTCATTTTTTGCAGTATCTTAGTTAATAAAATCACTCTTTTGGAGCAATAGCCAGAAGTAGAAAGCCGTTAAGATTATCGTAGCAGTACCTTACCCATCGCAGTTAGTAAAGGCTAAATGGCCGCTGGAAACAAGATGACTTCAATTCTCCCCCGTAATCTCAGCGTTACTATTCGACCAGCCCAATACCGGGATCTGGATGGTATTGAACGCTTAACTCAAGAGTCATTATCGGCGCTATCTCCCCAGTTAGCTCTTTTATCCATGCAGCAAATGCAAGGACTACGCCACTGGTATGGGTTGGTGAAGTTTTTAAGTTGGTTTCCCAATCCTTTACAACATCGCTTTTGTGCTTATGTAGCCGAGCAAGGGCGATCGCTCTTGGGAGTAATTCAAGTTTCACCTTTTAACCGCACTCGCAGCACTTGGCGGATTGATAAGGTGATGTTAGAAAGAACTGCGGATAAGTTAGGCATAGGTTCACAACTTCTGCGTTATTGCTTTGAATCAATAGTAGAAGCCCGGACTTGGTTATTGGAAGTTAATGTTAATGACCTGGATGGGTTGGCATTGTATCGCCATAATGGATTTCAACGGTTGGCGGAAATGACATACTGGGAAATTAGCCCGGAAATGTTGGCAGAATTAGCCCAAGCAGAGCCAGATTTACCCAATCTGCTACCAGTTAGTAATGCAGATGCTCAGTTACTCTATCAATTAGATACCGCCTCAATGCCGCCTTTAGTGCGTCAGGTATACGATCGCCACACTCACGATTTTAAAACCAGTTTATTCGGAGCAATTAGTGATGCTGTTAAGCAGTGGGCAACAAAAACAGAAGTTGTAAGCGGTTATGTATTTGAACCCCAACGTAAAGCAGCGATCGGTTATTTTCAAGTGCAGCTAGATCGGAAGGGGGAAAATCCTCACATTGCAACGCTGACAGTTCACCCCGCTTACACTTGGTTATATCCAGAATTACTTTCTCAACTAGCTCGGATAACTCAAGATTTTCCCCATCAAGGTTTAAAATTAGCATCCTCTGATTACCAGCCAGAACGAGAAGAATATTTAGAACGGATTGGCGCAAAACGGATTGAACATACTTTAATTATGTCTCGTTCCGTTTGGCATAAACTCCGGGAATCAAAGCTTGTTTCCTTAGAGGGGATTCAATGGCAAGATGTGCTACAAGGCTTACAACCAGCACGCAAACCCATACCAGGGGGAATGTCATGGTATCCACCGGAAAAACAGCCAAAGCCAGAACGCACAACCTGCAATCAATCAGAAATTGTGAATTTTAGTCACAAAAACTTACATTGCGATCTCTCTAATTCACCGGAAACAGTAGAACCACCACAGGAGTAAAAAAGTCAGTGATATCTCAACAGCAATCAAAATATATATCCGCTTTAGGTTTGGATGTCGGGCGTAAACGCATTGGTGTAGCGGGATGCGATCGCCTGGGTTTGATTGCTACAGGTATTACTACCATTGAACGCCAGTCTTTCCTAGAGGATGTCGAGCAGTTCAGGCAAATTGCTCAAGAGCGTCAAGTAGAAATTCTGGTGGTAGGTTTACCCTATTCGATGGATGGTTCTCTCGGTTTTCAGGCCAAGCAAGTACAGAAATTCACTCACAAACTAGCTTCAGCCCTAAAACTGCCGGTGGAATATGTAGATGAGCGTTTAACTTCCTATCAAGCAGAACAGTTGTTAATCGCTGAAAATCGCGCCCCTTCACGTAATAAGGGTTTAATTGACCGCAAAGCGGCATCTATAATTTTACAACAATGGTTAGATAACAGGCGCACTACCAACAACAGATCAATAATGTCTTGTGAATACTGATACCTATTAAATGGTATCCTGAAAACGATTACTCGACTGTTGTTGTTAAATCGTCAAATTTTTCCTTGACATTTGCGGTCATCGAAAGTAAAGAGATTTTCGGATGAAACTGAGGCATAAAAATGAAAAATTAAGACTTTGGGCTAAATTTAACTACTGTTTATTTCAGTCCAGACCTAAAAAATATATTTTTATGCTGAAGTAAAGTAACAGTTTTGAGTATGAATAAAGTTTAGTAATGCGGCTATGTTCTCCTCTCAATTTCCTGAAGATAATGATCACAACAACGCCAGTTCCATCACTTTAAAAGATGAGAAAGGGCGATCGCTAGAATGTTATATTGAGCACTCACTCTCAGTTGATGGACAAGAGTATGTCTTACTACTACCTGTAGACTCTCCCATTGAAATCTTTGCTTGGCAAGATGAAGGGGACGAAGAAGAGGCCATTTTAGTAGAAGATGATGCCACAATTGACAGAATTTTTGCCACTGCTCAAGCTGTACTGTCAGAAAGAAATTTAGTAGTAAAAAATACTGCTTATGCTTTGACAGTCGCCGGTGAATTACCTCCTGTAGAAGAATCAGAACTCTTCACTTTAGAAATTGAAGATGATGAAGCAGAGTTAGAACCTGAGCAACTCCAACTCATTGCTAGTTTCTATTTTGAAGACCAAGAATATGCAATCTATACTCCTCTTGACCCCTTACTATTTTTTGCTCGCATTACTAAAACAGGTGAACCGGAACTACTTTCACCCGAAGAGTTCCGCAAAGTTCAGCCACTTTTAGAAGAACATTTGTTTAATCAGGTTGAATAATCAAAATTGCCAATAAATTAAAAATTAGAAACAGTAATTTTTACCTGGGGATTTTTGATTTTTAATTATTTTTTTCAACCTCTTGTAAAATACGCTTTTACAAGAGGTTGTTTAGTTACAGCAGGGAACTCTTAACACTTCTACTGCGCGAGCGTGCGGTGCAGGGAAATAAGTTGTGTAATTAATTCTGCCTAATTACTTATAAGGGTTTGTTTCAAAAATTTGTACCTCATTTATCTAAAACGGGCTGTATGAAACGGGCTGTAGCTGCCAAAACTTAGTTAAAATTAGTTATATTTTGTTAATTAATTTATTTGTGTAATTGTTGAACGATGACTTGGAACAATCTTTTACAGCCTGACCTGATTTTACAGGGTTCAGTATTAACTCTCACACCAGATATTATCCAAAAATACAGTTTGAAAGGCTTAGTATTGGATGTAGATGAAACTTTAGTCCCGATTTCCGTCGGTTCAGCTTCCCAAGAATTAAGAATTTGGGTTGAGGAAATTCGTACTTGTACCACACTCTGGTTAGTTAGTAATAATTTAAGTGAAGCAAGAATTGGAGGGATTGCTCGCTCTTTAAATTTACCTTACTACTTGGGCGCTGCTAAACCCTCTCGACGCAAAATTAGATCCGCACTAGAAGGAATGAACCTACCGGCCCATCAAGTGGGAATGGTAGGCGATCGCTTATTTACTGATGTCATAGCAGGTAATCGTTTAGGAATGTTTACAATCTTGGTTGAGCCCATCGTTCACCCCGAAGCCGCTTTGAGCTCCTATCCTATCCGTAATTTGGAAGTTTGGATATCCGAAATTTTAGGAGCATCCATTCAACCCAAGCATACAAAGATTTACAAAGATTGACAAATCATCAGGAAAGTAAATCTAAAGAAATAATTAAGGATTTAAGGATTTCTTAAAAAATCATGGATTATAGGTATTAATAACATGGGGTTTCACAGATAAAAACCCTAAATAATAGTAAGTACATATAAGCACGTACAGCGTCACCCTACCTATAAGGGCTGGCGCTGTATGATTTTTGTTAGTATTTTTTTCTGAGGATGCAGGTGGAAGAGGCAGGGGGCAGGAGGCAGGAGGCAGGGGGCAGGGGGCAGAAGGCAGGGGGCAGAAGGCAGGAGGCAGGAGGTAGAAATAATTAATTATTCTTCCTTTTAACTTTTGCTGTTCCCTGTTCCCTGTTCCCTGTTCCCTGTTCCCTAATGACTAATGACTAATGACTAATAACCAATGACTAGCACCATCGTAATTAAAATCGGGACTTCTAGCCTAACTCAACCAGAAACGGGACAATTAGCCCTTTCTACCATTGCGGCTTTAACAGAAACCATTTGCGACTTAAGACGACAGGGAAACCGGGTAATTTTGGTTTCTTCCGGTGCGGTGGGGGTAGGTTGTGCGCGATTAGGGTTAACAGAAAGACCAAAAGCGATCGCCTTAAAGCAAGCTGTAGCCGCAGTTGGTCAAGGTCGGCTGATACGGATTTATGATGATTTATTTAGCACGTTACAACAACCCATAGCCCAGGTTTTGCTTACTCGTGCCGATTTAGTCCAGCGTAGCCGCTACCTAAATGTTTATAACACCTTTAGGGAACTATTAGAGCTAGGGGTGATCCCCATCATTAATGAGAATGATACAGTTGCGGTGGAAGAACTAAAATTTGGGGATAATGATACTTTATCCGCCTTAGTAGCCAGTTTAGTAGAAGCAGATTGGCTGTTTTTGCTCACAGACGTAGATAAACTTTACTCAGCCGATCCGCGTACCGTTCCTGATGCACGTCCGATTAATTTAGTAAGCAGTATTAAAGAATTAGCAGATTTACAAGTACAAACAGGCGGACAGGGGACACAATGGGGAACTGGGGGAATGTTTACCAAAATTGCAGCTGCGAGAATAGCGATCGCCGCAGGAGTGAGAACAGTTATCACTCAAGGACGTAACCCTGCAAACATTAAGAAAATATTAACCGGCGAATTAATAGGAACACATTTTGCACCCCAACCCGAACCCACATCAGCCAGAAAACGCTGGATAGCTTACGGTTTAGTGCCAGCAGGTAAGTTATATTTAGATGAAGGTGCGATCGCAGCCATATTACAATCAGGAAAATCATTATTAGCAGCCGGAATCAAAACAGTAGAAGGGGAATTTGACACCCAAGACACAGTACAAATATGCGATTTAAACGGTAACGAAATTGCGCGAGGATTAGTCAACTACAACAGCGAAGAACTGCAAAAAATTCGCGGACATCGTTCTCAAGAAATCCCCGAAATCTTAGGTTATGTAGGCGCAGAAACCGTCATTCATCGAGACAATCTAGTATTAACTTAGGCAATTATTAAAAACATAAATACTCTGAAAATAGCGAGTAAATATCATGACTCAAGCCTTAGAAAATCCCTTAAATTTACCAGAAGAACAGCGTTTTTTTCATCTTAGCGTAACTTGGGAAACATTTAAAACCATTCAAAAAAGTTTCGAGCAAGTTCCAGGAGTACGTTTATTTTATTGTCAAGGAGTTTTAGAAATTGTGGGTATTGGAAAAACACACGAAGCCTTTAAATGTTTAATCGCAGCTTTATTAATCACCTATTTTGAAATTAAAGAAATTGAATTTTTCCCCAGTGGTAGTTATAGCCAGGAAATGCCCGGAATAGTTGAATATCAAGCCGATTTATCATACAGCTTTCAAAAGGATAAACCTAAACCAGATTTGTGTATTGAAGTAGTCATAACTAGTGGTAGTCCCATCAAATTAAAAAAATACAAATTAATGCAAATCCCTGAAGTTTGGTTTTGGGAAGACGGAACATTAGAAATATATTGCTTACAAAATCAAGAATATACAAAAATTGCCAAAAGTCAATTATTACCAGAATTAAACATAGATTTATTCAATCGTTGCTTACTCCTCTCCTCACCCTTAGAAGCAATCAAAGAATTTCGCAAAACCATACAAAATCAATAAAACATAAAATAATTAATGTCAAATACCATCAAATTTATTGATTTATTTGCAGGTATTGGAGGAATGAGAATAGGTTTAGAACAAGCCTGTAAATCACTCAATATTAACTCAGAATGTGTTTTTACTTCAGAAATTAAACCCACTGCTATTAAAACCTATCAACAAAACTTTATTCAAACTTCTATAGCGGGTGATATTACAAAAATACACAATCAAAAAATCCCTGATTTTGATATATTATTAGCCGGCTTTCCTTGTCAACCCTTTAGCACTGCTGGGACAAAACAAGGATTTTTAGATACCAGAGGAACATTATTTTTTGAAATTGAACGAATTTTAAAAGATAAATCACCATTTGGATTTTTATTAGAAAACGTCGAAGGTTTAGTTAAACATGATCAGGGTAGAACATTAAAAACTATTTTAAATCAACTAGAAAAACTAGGATATAAAATCAATTGGCAAATTTTGAACGCTAGAGATTTTAGCATTCCTCAAGACAGAAAAAGAATTTATATAGTTGGAACTAAAACAAATCCTATATCATTAAATTTCGAGCAAAATAACCAAACTAAATTATTAGATATTTTAGAACAGGGTCATCTCACATTACAAACTAAATTCATCAAAAATTTATTAGCATCTTATTCTATAGAACAACTTTATGGTAAATCAATTCAAGATAAAAGAGGAGGTGCAGATAATATTCATAGTTGGGACTTAGAATTAAAAGGAGAAGTCAGTTTAGAACAAAAAGAACTATTAAACCTCTTACTAAAACAAAGACGTAGAAAAAATTGGTCAGCAAAAAAAGGTATTCACTGGATGGATGGAATACCATTAACATTAGATGAAATTCAAACATTTTATAAACATCAAAAATTAAACCTACTTTTAGATGATTTAGTCATCAAAGGTTATTTAAGATATGAACATCCAAAAGACCTGCAAAATGTCATCAATAAATATGGTAAAATCGTCAAAAAGAGAGAATATAGAACCGACTTACCCAAAGGATATAATATTGTTGTCGGTAAACTCAGTTTTGAAATTAATAAAATTCTCCATCCCCATGATATCGCACCTACTTTAGTCGCTACAGATATGCAAAAACTAGCCGTAGTTGATGGAAATGGACTTAGAAATCTCACAATTAGAGAAAGTTTAAGATTATTTGGTTTTCCCGAAGATTATCAAATTAACTTACCTATTAATAAAGCATTTGACTTATTAGGAAATACCGTAGTAGTTCCCATCATCAAAGAAATTACCCACAGAATAGTTATTATGCAATTGTCTCTTAAACAAGAATGTTATTACAACTACAAAGCTATATATTGATATAATTTTATTAACATAAATTCCTCGATAAAGGTCAAGTTAACATTTTCAAAAATTGATAAATCGTTAGAGAAATTAAAATTATTAAATAGAGTGTTTGCCTATCAGATGAGGTTCATATATAAAGCTTAAATCTGTCAAAACTATAATTCAAAGATTATGGAGTAACTTATTCATAGGAAATCTGCTGTAAAGGGGTTCAACTTTTTCCTGCCTAGTCCTGAAAATTACTATTTAATTAACCTTCTTCCCTCCTGCCTCCTGCCTCCTGCCTTCTGCCTCCTTGCACTAGATTGATGGCAAAAAATTAAGAATTGATTAATTATACCGTAAATCTCAATTTATAGATATTTGCTTGGTTGACACGCCTCTAGTTTAAAGGTATAAAATTAGTTCGCTAATTGAGAAAATTAACCTAAAACGGAAAACTATCTTCAGGCTAGAAGTCTTATTAATAGATGTTTTTACAGTCCTTTAGATACAGATTCGTTTTTTTGTCATAGAGTTTTGTTCAATACAGAGGTTCAAATGAGATTTCTGAATTTCTTAAAAATCTTTTGTGTCACATTTGTCTATCTTTTCGTAATAACTTTTAACAATTCTGCTGTAGCAGTAGATGATGTTTGTTCTGTAACAGCGCCTAATGCGAACCCATTTGCAAATGCGGCTGTTTCTTTGCCTAGTAGCTATCAGGGTCCGGCGTTTGAACTGAGTTACAAATATCCAAAAGTAGTTGGTTCTTATCAATATCCTTGGATTAAAGCTTTAAAAGGAAAGCCAATTTCTCAAGACAATGCGATCGCATACGTCGAGGCAGTGAAAGACTATATCGGCGAAGATATGCGTACCCTGATTCTGAATTATGAACGCTGGGATGCAGCCACAGCCGGATGGTACAATCTTCCTTGGTTGTGTTCAATTCGCGATCCAATACATGGTACTTACGTGGGTTCTAGTTTCGACCCTAGTATGTTTCCCCTTTCCGGGTTGAAGAAACCGATGACAACTCATGTTCTGGTGTATTACAACGACATTGCCGGCTACACATTAGGAAAAATGTGGGGAGATACAGCCAAGAACCCAGATTTAAGTAATTCTCAGTTTCAGGAAGGAGCAATTATCATTAAAGTGGCTGTAACAACAGCTTTACCAGAAGATTGGTCTCCTCTAGAGGGAGCAGCTAAATGGGAGTTATACGCTCCATTAGACAATCAGAACTGGAAAAATGCCACCTTCTTTGATACAAGTGTTTTTCAGTTTGACATCATTGTCAAAGACACCAAAACAGCGCCGAAAACAGGTTGGGTTTTTGCTACTCTCACCTACGATAAAGAAGCTCCCGGAGATGCCTGGGATCGCTTAGTACCTTTAGGAGCAATGTGGGGGAACGATCCTGATATTAATTCTGCCATTAATCCGAATGCCATTCTCAGGGAAAACTCGATTAATGCGATCGCACTCCTCTACGCTACCGAAACATTAGGTTATGGAGGCAGGTTGTCTGGGCCTAATGATGGTGCTGTTGTACAAAACGCTCAGGTTGCTGGTAATCCAGATCAAACACTAGCCAGAGCAAGAGTTTCCAGCTGCCTGAGTTGTCATGGTGTAGCTGAATGGCCAATGAAATCCTTCCTCTTACCTGGCTTTATAGATCAGAATAGCAACCTTGAAATTTACACCCCTGGAAGCACCGACTTTAATAATTGGTTCCAAGATCGTCCCGGCAATGTTCCACAAGACCCTGGAACTATAGCTTTAGACTATGACATGAATATAGCTTTTAAAGCACTACCCCTCTGGAACAAATGGTATCAAGCCAACAAGACAAAGCAACCTCTACTTGCAACTCCAACCTTACTTCAAAGTGCACCAAATCCAGTTGAAGTAGTTCCCGTTTATCTCAGAGATTTACTTCTTAACCCAGAAAATACAGGATATAATGGTTTACCCATTAATAAAAAGAAATAATCTCAGCACAAAAGATGTTGGTTAGGTTGCCAAAAATTTATTGATGAGCTTTTATAGCTTTTATGTGGATGCATTAATAACGCATCCATTTTTTCATGAGCAAACTTGAGAATAAATTACCTAAGTTCGATGTAAGTCAAAAATTTCGTTTTAATCTAATTTACAGTTGAATTATTGTTTTGATTTTCTTCTTCCTGCTTTTCCAACCAAACCACTAAATCACTAATTTCTGCAAAATTTGGTAAACATTGAGCTAAAGTTTCTAATTTTTCAGCCGATAAATTACGAATTCGCTTAATTAACACTTCGTCAACATTCCCAAATCTACCTTGAAGAAAAAGACTCACTATTTTAAAAGCTTCCTTTTGCACAATATCCTGATAAATTACTGACTCGCGCATAATATCCTCCCGGAGAAATTGACGAATTATCTCGTTCCCAGGCTCCGAAGACTGGGAATACTATCAAAGAAGTTTGAATTTTACCTTTGAATCTAATTTAAAGTTAAATTATCCTGATTTTCTTCTTCCTGCTTATCCAACCAAATTACTAAATCATTAATTTCTGCAAAATCAAGTAATTCTTCTCCCAATTCTTCCAACTGTTCAGCAGAAAGTTTTTGAAGTCGTTCAAGCAATGATTCTGAAATATCAATATTACCAAAGCGACGTTTAAACAAACGATTAAAAAATTTCAAAGCTTCCTTTTGCACAATATCCTGATAAATTACTGACTCGCGCATAATATCCTCCCGGAGAAATTGACGAATGAGATTTTTTTCAAACCTTAAACCTGCGAGAATTTCCAAACAACCAGCAATATTCTGTCTTTCTTCCCTATCTGTAATTCTAGCGACTCTTTCCGCAACTTGGGATAATAAAACTGGTGCTGACTCGGTGCGGGTTAAACTTGCTAAGGGTAAAAGTGCTGGGTTATCCAAAAATAATGCTGTGTCTTGTTCCCACAACCGCACAACCCGAAAGCGATGAATAGTAGTTTCATCCTGATATGTGTCTGTGAAAGCTACCTCATTCTCAGTTTCCTGTAAAAAGATTAGCACTTGAATGACATCACATTTATATTGACGTTTTAACCGCACCGAATAATCTAGCATTCGGAAGTTTAACGCTGGGTTTGATGTAGTTAAAGTTTGAAACTCTAAATGTAAAATTCTGTTATCTATTCGTAAAAATATCACAGAATCAGCGCGAATCGGTTCAAGTGTTAATTCTGTTTTTAACACTTCCACCTGCTGAACTTTTACCCCTAATAACCAGTTGACAAAATCACTAGGATAATTTTCAGCTAAATACTTACAAACATTATCGTAACTCAATTTTTCCTATTTTTTTCATAACAACAACATTTTTTTATCATGTTTTGGTTGTTTTCTGTATTTTTTCATAATGTAAATTTATCTTAACTATCATGATAAATCATTGGTTATTGTTGTTTTTTTCCTCAATCGTTGATTTAATCTGTTACTTTGAGATATTTTTAGGGAAGTATAATAAAGTATCAAGCAATCAAAGTAAATCTACCATAGAACATGACAGCTAAAGTTGTTAGTATTTGTAACCTCAAGGGTGGAGTAGGTAAAACTACTATTGTAATGGCATTAGCCGAGTATTTAGCAGGTGATTCCATGTATGGTAAGCGCGTACTAGCTATTGACCTTGACCCACAGAGTAATTTAACTAGTGCTTTAATGTCTGAAAAAATCTGGGAACAACAATTTGAAATTAGACAAGCTACACTACCTTATTTATTTAAAAACCCTGAATATTTTTTAGATAATTTTAAAAATGAAGATTTTATAGTTAAACAGAATGTATCAAATGTAAGAAATAGAAATTCATTTTCTTGTTTACATCTTATACCAAGTAGTCCAAGATTATTTGAAATTCAGGAAGATTTACCAATAGGGTATTATTCTGTTAATTTAAAACCTGTTGAACTCCTACGTACAATTCTTAAACCTTTATTGAGTAAATATGATTATATTTTGATAGATTGTCCACCGAACATTACCAAAATAACTAAAAGTGCATTTTTAGCTAGTGATTCTTGTATTATCCCTTGTGTACCAAATAGAATGTCAATTCATGGATTAGACTTATTACTTGAACACATTGAAAAATTTAATAGAGATTATTTGCATAAACTAAAACCTGTAGGTACTTTAATTTCTCGTTATAATCGAACCATAACTCAAACTGAAAATTTAAACTCTATCAATACAAACCCTTTTTATCCACCAGTTTTTAAAACTAAAATTCTAGAAAGGGCAAAAATGGCAGATGGTTTAGAGTTGAATAATTATTTGACATATAAGCAAAAATATGATGACTCTCATGATTCTATGAAACAACTAGCAGAAGAATTTATGCAAAAGGTAGGTAAATAAATGGATTCATCACAAATTGCAAATTTATTAAGAGCAGTTGCAGATATTATAGAATCTGATCCAAAGTTTGCTAAGGCTATAGAAAAACATTTAGCTGAAAATTTGCAATCTGAAAATAATCAAGATTCTTCTGAAGTAAAATCAAAAAAATCCAATAATAAAAATACTCTGGAAAATGGTGATGCTGTTTTAACTGAATGTCGCTCAATTTTGCGGGAAAAAGGAGAAGAGCAACTAAAAGTTTATTTAACTGAACTAGGGGAAAAAATCAGGGATCTTTTAAAATATGGTCAACTTGATCCGCATCGTTCTATCCGTCGTAAAAAAGACTTAAATATTATTATTGATCATGTGATTGAAAAATTGAAAGCTCAAGATAAAAATGGAAAATTATTTGCAGCATCAATTAATAAAAACTTAAGTTGACTTTGATATTCTGTTTAACCCCGCTTTACAGATTCATCAAAAAGTTGCATTTGTTCGGGTGTGAAATCATTTAGCATTCCTGAAACTAAATGTAATGATAAAATACTTTTAATCCGTTTTGTTAATTCTTCTTCTGAGATATTATTCACATCAGGAACGGCTAGGGGGTCGAAAGTATGGTTAATAATTTTGAGCATTTCTTGTCTATCTAGGTTTTCTTGATAAAGTGGATTATTGTCAATTAAATTATTGACAATCGCAGGTAATTTTTGAAAGTTAGATTGATAATTAATTGTTTGATTCATGTTTACACTTTCTGAAAGTTAGAAATTTTCAATACTTAAAATTTTAACTATACTAAGAAGTTAACCAATTTTCTAACTGTAAATTTTTAATTCTGGTTAAATCGGAATCGTGAGAAACTAAAATTAAATTATGAATTATTGCGGTAGCGGCTATTAAAATATCTGCATCTTGAATGATTTTACCTCTGCTTTGTAAGTCAGCATGAATTTCTGAGGCTTTTTCAAAAATTCTCAGGTCATCTAAGCATACAATGGGATAATCTTGGCAAAATTGTTGAAATAATGCTAGTTTTTTAGTGGCGTTGGTTCTTAAAAGTCCTCTTTGAATTTCATAGTAAGTTATGCCACTAATGAAAATGTCTATTTCTAATCTACTTACTTCTTGTAATTTTAAGTTGATTTTGACATTTTGTTTTAGTGCTGCTGAAACAATATTAGTATCTAATAAATAACCCATTTAACTCCGCTTTACAGATTCATCAAAAAGTTGCATTTGTTCGGGTGTGAAATCATTTAGCATTCCTGAGACTAAATGTAAAGATAAAATTCTTTTAACCCGTTTTGTTAGTTCTTCTTCTGAGATATTATTCACATCGGGAACGGCTAGGGGGTCGAAAGTATGGTTAATAATTTTGAGCATTTTTTGTCTATCTAGGTTTTCTTGATAAAGTGGATTATTGTCAATTAAATTATTAACAATTACAGGTAATTTTTGAAAGTTAGATTGATAGTTAATTGTTTGAGTCATGTTTAAACCTCCTGAAAGTTGGATAATCTAGATTGTATTATACCAACTATGATTTTTAAAGATTGGAATTACAGCACTTTTCAGGTAAATCAAGTACAAACTTTAATAAAAAAGCCTCACATTAAAGGTGTTTCAACCCTGTTCCCTGTTCCCTGTTCCCTGTTCCCTGTTCCCTGTTCCCTGTTCCCTTCTGTAACAAAAAAAACAGCCACTTCCACGAGGGAAGCAGCTGTTTTTAAGATACGGGGATTATGGAGTTTTAGTAGTCGAAGTCACCAGCGCCAGCGCCAGCAGCAGGAGCCGCGTCTTTAGGTTCTGGTTTGTCAACTACGATACATTCAGTTGTTAACACCATTCCAGCGATAGAAGCGGCGTTTTGTAGTGCGGAACGGGTGACTTTTGCGGGATCAACGATACCAGCAGCCAACATATCAACAAATTCGTTGGTAGCAGCGTTGAAGCCGACGTTAAATTCTTTCTCTTTCACACGTTCAGCGATTACAGCACCGTTTTGACCTGCGTTTTCAGCAATTCTCTTCAGAGGTGCGGGTAATGCACGAGCGACGATTAAAGCACCGGTTAACTCTTCATCTTTGAGGTTGCTGTGAGCCCAGGTTTCTAATTGAGGTGCGAGGTGCGCTAGGGTTGTACCACCACCAGGAACGATACCTTCTTCTACGGCTGCTTTGGTAGCGTTGATAGCGTCTTCTAAGCGCAGCTTCTTGTCTTTCATTTCGGTTTCGGTGGCTGCACCAACTTTCACTACAGCTACACCACCGGACAATTTAGCTAAACGCTCTTGGAGTTTTTCTTTGTCGTAGGAGGATTCGGTTTCGTCCATTTGACGGCGGATTTGTTCGCAACGTGCTTTTACAGCAACGTCGTTACCTTCGGCAACAATGGTGGTGTTGTCTTTGGTGATGGTGATGCGGCGTGCTCTGCCTAAGCTGTCAATTTTGGTGTTTTCTAGCTTCAGACCTGCATCTTCGGTGATGACTTGACCGCCGGTGAGGATGGCGATATCTTCTAACATGGCTTTGCGGCGATCGCCAAATCCAGGAGCTTTCACAGCAGCTACGTTCAGCACACCACGCAAGCGGTTAACTACTAGGGTTGCTAATGCTTCTTTTTCAATGTCTTCAGCCAGAATTACCAAAGGACGACCAGCACGGGCAACTTGTTCTAGTACCGGTACTAAGTCTTGAACTAAAGCAATTTTCTTATCGGTTAACAAGATGTAAGGCTCATCAAAAATCGCTTCCATGCGTTCTGCATCAGTAGCGAAGTAGGGAGAGATGTAGCCTTTGTCAAAGCGCATCCCTTCGGTGATTTCTAATTCGGTGAACATAGATTTCCCTTCTTCTAGGGAAATTACGCCTTCTTTACCGACTTTATCCATCGCTTGAGCAATCATCTGACCGACTTCTTCGTCGTTACCAGCAGAGATTGACCCAACCTGTGCGATCGCTTTAGAATCTTCTACAGGACGTGCGTGTTCAGCAATTTTATCTACCAAGAAGCTGGCAGCTTTATCAATACCACGCTTGAGCAGAATTGCGTTAGCTCCTGCTGCTACGTTGCGTAAACCTTCTTTAACAATAGCGTGAGCCAATACAGTCGCAGTGGTTGTACCGTCTCCGGCTGCATCATTAGTTTTAGAAGCAGCTTGGCGAATTAAAGAAACGCCAGTATTTTCAATATGATCTTCTAATTCAATTTCTTTAGCAATGGTTACACCATCATTAACGATTTGAGGTGCGCCAAATTTCTTTTCTAGTACAACGTTACGACCTTTAGGGCCAAGGGTAACAGCTACAGCCTCAGCTAAGATATCAATGCCTCGTTCTAAAGCGCGACGGGCGTTTTCGTTGTAGATAATACGCTTTGCCATAATCTGTCTATGTCCGATGAGTCAAGTTGAATGGGAATTTTTGAGTTAATATTTTGGTTGTGAGATGTCGGTGCAGCAATTCAAAGTTTTGAATTTTGAATTGTTTCACCCCTCAGCACTTAATTAAGCTACGACTGCTAAAATGTCTTTCTCAGACAGCAGTACATATTCTTCAGTACCTAGCTTGATATCAGTACCAGCATACTTGGAGTAAAGAACCTTATCGCCAACTTTAACTTCCAATTCTTGGCGGCTACCGTCTTCGTTACGTCTGCCAGGTCCAAGGGCTACTACTTCACCAACTTGAGGTTTTTCCTTAGCGGTGTCGGGCAAATACAAACCACCTGCGGTTTTTTCTTCGGAGGCGTTCACTTTCACAAAAACGCGATCGCCTAAAGGTTTAACTGTGGATACGCTTAAAGATACAGCTGCCATAATTATTTTCTCTCCAGAGTTAGCACTCTCAACTCCTGAGTGCTAATTTACCGGACAGAGCTAGGCTATGGCAATGATTGCTTAAGTACGGGTTTCCGAACTTATTGGGGTGCGGAGTGCGAAGAAGGGGCAGGGGGCAGGGAGCAGGGAGCAAGGGAGCAGGGGAGAAAAAGAGGATTTTAGATGTTCAATTTTAAATTTTGGATTCATGATTTCCTCATCATCCTCATACCATTTCACCCCCAACCTCAACAAAATTACTTGCTCTTAATCCTTCTCCCTGGCAAGACAGCCCCCTGCTCCCTTGCCTCTTCTGCCCCACTGCTCTCCTGATCCCCTGCTCTTACTTAAGTAAAAATATCTAATTCCCAGAGTTTTCTGGTTCTACTCCGTAAGTAATGAATATTTTTATATGAATAAGTTTGTTTGCAAAGGTGGGAATTTGTTATAGAACTGTAATCAGGGAGCTGCTCAATGAGTAACAATACAGTAAGCAAAACTGTCCATCTCATCCCCAAAACTACTACACTTCACCAGAGCATCAACCCTCAGTGATTGTGCAGTTAGTTTGGGACTACTAAAGATGGAAAGACACACACGCTTTTGCTTTCACTAGACAGTTATCGTCTACTGTTCAAAACTAGCTAGTTAATAATTCTGGGAATGCTGACGAAAGCAACTGTCAGCGCAAAACGTCAAAAATCTGTAAAACTCTCATCCCATTATTGGCTTGAGACTTAGGACTAAGTGCTTGCCTGTTAGTCATTCTAAGCAGATAATAGTATTCCACCCGTTTAGGTCTGGTATCGTCAAACAAACCCAGAAGTCATTGAACAGCATACCCAAAAACACTTAAATGGCGATTAGATAGTGGTAGAACCCACAATTCTAGTCCAATTTACCCCAGTCAAAAATTTCCCCGGTTGCTCATATATATCAATTGAGGCTTAACATCCGGAGGATATGCTAGAGCAATAGTAAGCAGATGAAAGGACGGGTAAGTAGCTAGGGTGATCTTGAACCAATACTGAACCAACCAACCACAAGGATTATTATTGAATCAGTGTTTTTTACCCTTATCCTTTCAATTCGATATATAATAGCGCATTATACATACTAATGCTCTCAGTATCCTCACTGGACTTTTGCTATCAAGCTAGTAGTCTGTTAAAGGTGATCCCCACTTTTGAGACTTACAAGCAGCAAAGGCAAGTTAAGTGGGAAAAACAACATCTCAATAATCCATCATCAAGGGCAACAATTCAAGACCTGGATGGATTGAAGCGCGACAAGTGCCACTGCTATGAAAGAACCCAGCATGAAAGATCACAAACGACTCCTATTGATTGATGATGACCCTAACCTCATCTTGCTGGTGAAGGACTACCTAGAGTTTCGGGGATACGAAGTCATCACAGCTGAAAATGGACGAGAAGCCCTAGACATTTTAGAGCATGATGTCCCAGATATGATCATCTGTGATGTGATGATGCCAGAAATGGACGGTTATACCTTTGTCGAACAAGTCCGACAAAATGAACGCACCAGTTGGATACCTGTTCTTTTCCTCTCCGCTAAGGGACAAAGTGCAGACCGTGTTAAGGGTCTCAATAAAGGTGCTGACGTGTACATGGTCAAACCCTTTGAACCAGAAGAACTCGTCGCTCAAGTAGAATCTTCACTCAAGCAAACTATTCGCTGGAAAGAACACCAAGCCAAAGGAGGGGAAAACGGTTCCCGCATCCAAGTTCCCTTCGATGTGCAACTAACTCCAACTGAACTGAAAGTAGTGCAGTTTGTAGCTAGGGGTCTAGCTAACCGGGAAATTGCTGAGGAATTAAATGTCAGCCAGCGCACCGTTGAAAGCCATGTTTCCAATATGTTGGGTAAAACCAATCTCCATAACCGCACCGAATTAGCGCGATGGGCAATTGAAAATCAAATGGCTTAATTGATAAGGATGAAGGATGAAGCATTGACATCTTATCCTTCAGCCTTATTTTTTTATCTAAAATACCCTCTGATTGGGAGGTAAAATTAGAACAATCAACTGCAAAACGGGTACTTAGGGAAAAGATAGATTATGAATTGTGAAGCATAATATCAAGTTTCATGATTTTACGCTTCATAATTCATTATTTATAAAATACTACTTGCTATCTGTTAGTGACAATGGTAAAATCTCCCATAAATTCTTAGCTTAATTAAGCACTAAATATGGATTCCGTATTTAGTAGGTTTTTACCTTGATTTTTGACCAGGATAGCAAGATCACTTTTTTTTAACTTACTAAAGTCACTGGAATATCAATAATAAATTCTGTTCCTTGTCCAGGTTGAGACGAAACTTGAATATTACCTTGATGTTTTTCAATGATTTGATAGGCGATCGCTAATCCTAGTCCTGTTCCTTTATTTACTGGTTTAGTTGTGAAGAAAGGATCAAAAATTTTATTTTGGATTTCCTGACTAATCCCTGGCCCATTATCTTTGATTTTAATTCTGGCGGTTTGAGAGTTAATAACTTCTGTGTGAATCCAGATATTTTTTTCAGTTTGTTTTTCTTGCTCAAATAAAGCATCAATCGCATTACTCAAGATATTCATAAAGACCTGATTGAGTTTGGCTGGATAGCATTCAATAAGGGGTAATTCTTCATATTCTTTAATTACCTTAATTCCCTGCTTAATGCGATGATTTAAGATTAAAAGTGTACTTTCTATACCTTCATGAATATTCACGGGTTTTTTCTCAGCTTCATCAAGACGGGAAAAGTTCCTAAGTGATAGAACAATTTCCCGAATGCGCTCAGTTCCTATCTGCATAGAAGAGAGAATTTTTTGTAAGTCTTCAATTACAAATTCTAAGCCAATCTCATCAACCTTTTCTTCCAGTGCTGGTGTAGGTTGTGGATATTCATGCTGATATAATTCAATTAATTCTAATAGAGATTTAACATAATTGTTTAGTGGATCAATATTACCATATATAAAGTTAACAGGATTATTAATTTCATGGGCTACACCAGCAACTAGATGACCCAAGCTAGACATTTTTTCATTTTGTACAAGTTTAACTTGAGTATTTTTTAATTCTTGTACTGTATGTTCTAATTGCTGTGCTTGAATTTGGGCTGTAACGGTAGCTTTAGTTAATGCTTTAAGGTTATTGTAGGCTTTGGAATGATAACGAAGACGAGCAATTAGCTCTACAGAATCAGGTAATTTAATTAAATAATCATTCGCACCCTGAGAAAAAGCATCTGCTTTACAATCAGATTCTTCTTTGCTAGATAACATAACGATAGGTATATCATAAGTTGCAGGATGAGAGCGAAACCAGTTGAGTAGCATTAAACCGTCTACTTCTGGCATTACTAAATCTAGAAGAATAACAGTAGGTGAAAGTTCTATGGCTTTTTGTATTGCTTGAGTAGAGTCTTTAATAAAATGAAAAGAAATATCTTGTTGAGTAGATAAAATTCTTCTTATTGCTTCACCAATGATGATCTGATCATCAATTAGCAATACAGTTACCTGAGAGTTCTGGTTATTCAGAAGAGAGGGTGAGAGTGGTTGAATTTGTGTAGAGTTGAAATTATAGTTTGTCTGGTTTTTATACTCAACTTTATCAAAGACTTTTATGGGTTGCCGTTTTATTGTAATGTTCATAACATTTGCAGCCTTCACCATATAAATAGGGAACAATTATAACTTTTTGGTTAAGAGATGTGAGGGAAATTTATAAAAAAAGTAACAAAAATACAAGGGTGATGAATAAAAAAATTAACAAAGAATAATATTTCGTTGTTTTCTGTGTTGCCCCCGTTCAGTGTTAAGGTTTGTGCCGAGTATACTTATACCCCTCTACTTCCAGCTCTCTGCCCAGTTTTAAGTTAAAAGTCTTAAATGAGTTATTTTGTACTTTGTCCTGGTATTAATTATAGAATTAATTACTTTGTTTCGAGAACCTGGAAAATCCTTAAGTAAAAATAATATTTATTATAATTTATTCTTATATCTTAAGTAAAACTACTAATGTTAACCATCAAAAGCCTGTTCCGCACTTAAGGGTGTAACATTATGTATTTTATTAGATATATTACTTAACATAGCTTTAATATATACTTTTATATCTTAAAAGTTAAATAATATTACATAAAATATGTATATTCTATAACTATAATCCAAGAATAAAAAAGTTAAACTCGATTGTGATACGGTGTTTTAAGTAATTAGGCAGAATTAATTACACAACTTATTCCCCCTGTTCCCTGTTCCCTGTTCCCTATTCCCAGGTAGGAAATTAATTTTGCACAACTGCTTATCTATTAGATGAGATAGATTGAAAAAGCTTGTAAGGCTGATGAATCAAAGGTGATAGTGTACTGCGCTTGGTAAGAAGGCTCTGTAATTGGGAGTGAGCAATTTACGATTAAAGCTTAAGGCTAATTTCTATGTTATTTTACTGTTAAAACACCATTAAAAACTTGTTAAGATAATACACAGTAATTTATAGATTTAGTTGCTTGATACAGGCTGATGCGATCGCCTGAATTGGTAACATTTCCACAACTCCACCTAGTTCCCAAGCGGCTTTCGGCATACCATAAACTACACTAGTTTTTTGGTCTTGGGCTATGGTGTGCCAACCTGCATCCCGCAAACTTTTTAAACCTACTGCACCATCTCGACCCATACCTGTGAGTAGGGCTGCAACTCCTTTACCCTGCCAATATTCAGCTACAGTTTTAAAAAATACATCAATTGAAGGGCAATAAATACAGTTAATAGGTTCTCGACTATAACCAAAAGTTTGATTAGGACGCATGACTAAATGGTTATTTGTCCCAGCTACTAATACCTTACCAGCTTGAGGAACGACACCAGGGACAGCCATTTCTACGGATAAATCAATTTGTTCACCTAACCAATTAACAAAACCTTGTGCAAATTCCGCATCTATGTGCTGAGTAATAACTATAGATGCAGGTAAATCTTTTGGGAACTGGGATAAAATTTTAACTAAAGCTTGGGGGCCACCTGTGGAAGAACCAATTAAAATCAGTGGAACAGAAGATAATGATTTCTGAGGAGACTTTGACCGTTGTGAAGATTTACCAATTAACCTAGCAATAGTGGCAATTTTACTTAACAGTTTAGTGTTCTCTTCTATGGCATGATCAGAATCTAAAACTGGGGTATTGATAGCATCTAAAGCGCCATAACCCATAGCAGCAAACACTTGAGCAGTATAACGATTTACACTTGCTGTCACCATGAGAATAGCACAAGGCGATCGCTTCATAATCTCCTTGGTTGCTTCTACCCCGTCCATGCTAGGCATTAACACATCCATTAAAATCAAATCTGGTGTGTTTTCAACACATTTCTTTACGGCTTCTAAACCATTGTAAGCAATCCAAGCTAATTGATAATCAGGTACTTTATTGATTAGCCTTTTCAGTACCTCTACTGCCATTAAGGAATCATTAACAATGGCTATTTTCATTCCGTTCTATTAAATAGGGTAAAAGGCACTGCCATATCTTTGGCAATGTATTTGTATCTTCAACAAAATGAAATGATACTACATTAAGCTTCTCCGATCAAATCAATTACTGCTTCTAATAAAGTATCGTCATGAAAACTACTTTTAGTTAAATAGTAATCTGCACCTGCTTGTAGTCCTTGCAACCTGTCTTCCTGACGGTCTTTGTAGGAAACGATCACTACGGGTAAGGTTTTTAGCTGTTGATCGCCTTTAATCAGGTTAGTAAGTTCAAAACCATTCATCCTGGGCATATCAATATCTGTAACTATGAGGTGGAAATTTCGGCTACGGACTATATTCCAAGCATCCATACCGTTAATAGCTACTTCTACTTGATAACCTTTATTTTCTAACAATTTACGCTCCATTTCACGTACAGTCAGTGAATCATCTACTACTAGCACTCGCTTAGAAGCTTTAGTAACAGCTTGTTGGGTGGATTGTTGGACTTGACTAATTTCCCCACTAGAAAATACCTTGGCTGTAGAAATGAGTAAATCTTCCACATCCACAATTAACACGGGACTACCATCATCTAAGATAGCCGCAGCACTGATATTAGGAACTTTACCGAGACGTGAATCAAGCGGTTTGATCACTAAATTGCGTTCACCTAAAAATCGGTCTACCACTAAGCCATAATGATTGAGGCGATCGCTAATTACAACCACACTCATCAATTCAGAATTAACTTTTGGTGCTGGTAACTCTAACACTTGATGAGCTAAAACTAATCTTATTGGTTGATTTTGCAGAAGAAAATATGGCTGATTTTCTGATACTTGAATTTCTGAAGTTGACAACATGACAACTTGTTCAATTCGGGTCAAACTAAAAGCGTAAGGTTCTCCAGCAATTTCTACTAACAAAGTCCGAATTACTGATAGAGTCAGAGGCAATTGTAAGTAAAGAATCATGCCTTGTTGTGGCTGGGAAACTGCCCGGAGACTACCACCAAACTCACGCACGGTACTATAAACTATATCTAAACCTACACCCCGACCGGAATATTCTGTAACTACTTCAGATGTAGAAAATCCTGGTAAAAAAAGAAAATCCATCAATTCTGCTTCTGACAGTTGAGCTACCATTTCCCAATTAGTCAGCTTTTTCTTAACTATTTCTTGCCTTAAATATTCTGCTTCAATACCTTTACCATCATCACTAATAGTAATAAACAACTTACCAGCACGATGAGAAACTTCAATTTGGATTAACCCAACTTCTGGTTTACCTATAGCTAAACGTTGTTGAGGTGATTCAATACCATGATCTAGGGCATTACGCAGGATATGTACCAAAGGAGTTTCCAAACGTTCCAGAATATCTCGATCTACTAAAGTTGTTTTACCAATAATTTGTAAGTTAACTTTTTTGTTTAATTGTCTAGCTAAATCTCGAACTATGCGGGGTAATCTTTGCCCTTTTTCCTCAAAAGGACACATTCGAGTAGTCACAACTTGCCGATAAAGACGATTGGCAAAATTAGCAGAATGTTGATAAAAAAGTTCTAATTCATTTTGGCGCTCGCTTAATAAGTTTTGACATTCACTCACTTTCTGCCTAGCTTGGCTTAAAGTATTTTCAGTTGAACGATCTAAATTCTGTTGTTTTACTTTTTCTTCTAGTTTTTCTAACAAACCAGATAATTCTATTTGATTTACCTTTAATTGAACTAAAGATTCTATGATTGGTTCTAAACGTTTAGATTCAACTAATGATTCTCCTGCTAAAGCCATCAACTGATTCAGAACTTCCTTACTTACCCGCATTAATTGATTTTGATTTAACTGTACTTCTTCTGGATGAAGAGGAACAGCAGTAATAGGTAAGGATTCTTTCAGTGTTTCTTCTGTAAATAATGGTGGTGAATTAGCGGTAATCTTATCTGGGATTGGTTCTTCTATAACTAATGGCTGTACACTAGCGGTAATCTTATCTGGGATTGGTTTTTCTACGACTATGGGCTGTAGACTAGCGGTAGTTTTATCCACAACTTTAACAACAGTTGGAGCAGTGAATAAATTTGTTTCCAAAATTTGATGAATTTGGGCAATAAAAGATTGAGTTTGCTCATAAATTGCTGATGATAAAGGTGCACCACCATTGCTAGAACAATGATCAGCTATTACCAAAAATAAATCTAAAGTTTGTAGTAAAACGTCAATTACATTCGGATTAATATGAAGTTTTCCTACTTTTACCGCAGAAAAATAATCTTCCATAACGTGGGCTAAATCTACCACAGGATTGATTTGTACAATCCTGGCAGCACCCTTAATAGAATGTGCAGCCCGCATTAAAATAGTTAATTCTTCTGTGGGTTGTGGTTGTTTTTCCAGGGCTAATAAACAATCATTCATTACAGCTACCTGGGTTTTAACTTCCATACTGAATAAATCCAGCAAGGAAAAATTACTAAAATCTATTTCTTCTGTCATGGTGTCACCTTTCTAGCTAAGGTGGAAAATAATGATTCGGTATCTAAATAACTAACGCTGTAAGAATGCCAAGAAAATAAACTTTTGGTATAAGTACGATTGGCAGATGTTAAATTGGTAGGTGGATCAATTAATTCTTCTTGCTGAATTTGATGTAAACCATAAATTTCATCAACACTAAAAACCCAAATATCTCCTTCATATTTTACTACTACCATCCGGGAATAAACTACGGGGCTAAAACTAGGTGAAGATTTACCGCTAATTTCTAAATTTAGGAGATGACTTAAGGAAATACACAAATAAAGTTCACCACGAATATTTACTAAACCCCGTAAAATTTGATTACTGCGATGGGGTAAAGTATGAATTGGACAAACTGTAGTTGTTTCTTGAAAAATTTCCGCCGGCAGTGCTAACCATTCTTGTTGTAATCGGAAAATTACTACTTTTAATGTGGTGGTTTTAGCTGTTATAGCTAAAGATTTAGGTTGTATGGTTTTAGTGCGGGGTTGAGCTATTAACTGTGTCCATTTTTGACGATAATCATTTGGTAGTGGACGATTTAATAGTTGTCTACCAGCGCCAGTGTAAATGCTACAATTCCGACAATGAGCAACATTCGATAACTCTGGACAAGTGCGATCGCCATAAATACCAATTTTCTGCCAACAAACATCAAGTATTTGGTTCATATAATTGCTAAGTAATCGAAACAGGGGTAATGTTTAATGAATCTGCGGTTTGTGCGGAATTTTGGCTTAATTGCACAATAACTTCACTAAATTGATTAATACTTTTCATTACTCTAGTTTCCTCTGTTTTGAAAAATTAATTCACCAAACGAATTTATCTGGTCAATTTAGTTTTGCAGTATAGCATAGACTATTTTTTACCTTGCCTACGATTAAATACTACCAAGCAATGATTTTCTGAGATGAATTTATCTCAGCTTTGAGCAGATAATTTTAATGCTAATTTAATATTTTTCTATTTTTGTGCCAATCTCAGGATATAATTAATACCGATAATTTCATTTTCTCAATAATTTCATTTTTACCTCTAAATTAATAATTACTTATTAAGTTTATTAGCTTAACTTATGGCTGACTCTTATTTAAAAATGCTATTTTTCCAGCAACATTTAATCACATCCTTGTGCAGAAACTCCTTTTTTTTTGCAATTCTTGATATAACTATAGATTTGTTTATACTCAAACCAGGCATACGGATATACTATAAGAGCCTATAAGCCTTGATACAGATTAATTACAAAGTTTTCTACTTTTATAAATTGAGTAATTATTTTTATAAGTAGGACAGGGAAAAAATGGGGGGTATCAACACCTCAAGAAAGGCTGGTACAGTTCCCAAACTTTGTGAATGCAAATTTGTAAGAATTTTCCCAAAAATAAATGATCCAAAGACAGGAGGCACTAACCATTTCTGGGACAATTTTCTGTCAATAAGAGTACACAAAATAAAAAAATGCCCAACAGTCATTGGATCATTTATTTTTTGGAATACTCTAAGTATTAAATGCAGAGGGGAACACTTCGACTGCCCTTCTTCCCTGTTGCCTACTACGTAGGTAATTTCAAAATTCAAATAGGATTGCTATAAGCTTTCTAAGTAATAGAGTGGGGAGTAGTGTTTTCTACTTTAATGGTAAAGCGGCTGATAGCTTGCCTTAAACCTTGGGCAACTTGATTTAATTGAGCGATCGCTTTATTAATTTCTCTTAATGAATCTGCTGTTTGTGCAGAATTTTGGCTTAATTGCACAATAGCTTCACTAATTTGCTGTGCTCCTTGAACTTGAATTTCCATACCTTGATTGACCGATTCAAAATGTGGATATAATTCTTGTACTTGCTCAATAATCTGTCCCATTTGTGTGCCAATGTTTGCTACATTTTCTACACCTTTTCTGACTTCTATAGTAAATTTATCCATTTCCATTACTCCCGTCACTACCGAAGATTGCATCTCTTTAATCATTTGTTCAATATCTAAAGTAGCAACAGCAGTTTGATCCGCCAAACGTCTAATTTCTCTGGCTACAACAGCAAAACCTAAACCATATTCTCCTGCTTTTTCGGCTTCAATTGCCGCATTTAATGATAATAAATTTGTTTGATCTGCCACTTTGGTAATTGTCACCACAATATTATTAATCTTATTTGCTTTCTCACTAATTACTCCTAACCTTGAACCAATAGAATTTGTGGCCTCTGCTAGTTGTAACATACTATTTTCCATCTCAGTTAAGTTTCTTTGGCTGTTACTAGCTGAATTGGTGGTACTTTGTAGCATTGTTGCTACATCTTCCATTGTCTTTGCTAATTTTTTAGAGGTAGCTGTTATTTCTTTTGTAGTAGCTACTACTTCATTTGTTGAAGCAACTTGTTCAGTAATTGTTGATTCTAACTGCTTACCAGAAGCAGCAATTTGGGTAGAAGAAATAGTGACATCAATTCCTGAGACTTGCACTTGATGTACTAAAATACTCAAATTTTTAATCATCTGTTTAAGAGTAGTCATTAACTTACCTATCACATCATTTGATTTAACTTCAACACTAGTAGTTAAATCACCTGCTGCTACTTTTTCGGCTAGATTAAATGCGTTTTGTAAAGACTGACTTAAAGCCCGACTGGGAATAAAAATTATGGCTATACATACAATTATGATAGTTATAACAATACAAGCAAAAATACTCCAAATTACTAACTTTGTTGTTTGTTGGGCTGCATCTGCATTTTTTGTAAAATTAGCTAAATCTGCTTCTTCTTTTCTGAGCATAGCATCTAATTCTATACGGATCTCATCCATTAATTTTTTGCCACGCTGAGATAAAAATATGTTTAAAGCTTCTTGGTTTTTACCCATTCTTGTTAATTCGACTATTTGCCCCAATACAGCTAATCTATCTTGATTTAATTGCTTGACTTTGTTTAATCTTGTTAATTGTTCTGGATCATCTTTAAATTCATTACTTAATTCTTCTAATTTATTACCAATTTGAGTGATTGCTAATTTATATGGTTCTAAATATTCTTCTTTTTTAGAGATCAAATATCCTCTTTCTCCAGTTTCGGCATCAACCATTATTGTTTCTACTTCTCTAATTTTATCTTTATGAGCGTAAGTTTTAGCAACAATAATTTCTGCTTGTGTTAACGCTTCACTGGCATTCTGAGACACCCAAGTAGTTATAAAGGTTAAAAGGACTATAATCCCACATCCACCAACAACAAATTGATTAATAGTTTTCATTGTTCTAATTTCCTCTGCTTTGAACAAAGCAATTCATCAAATGAATTTATCTGGTCATTCTAATTTTGCAATATTCCATAGATTATAGCCATTCCATCTGAAGTGAGGTACAGTTAAACCCTTGTTTTACAAGCTTTACAGCTTTTTCAATGTACCTCATCTGATAGAGAAACGCTATATTTTTAATTTTACCTACATTAAAAACCGTTATAGGTAAATGATTTTACAGTTAATGAAATGGCTTTTTATCTTCTACCAATTAAGAATGGAAATAATACTGTAATATCGAAAATTGCTCCGTTTTAACCCCTAACTTGATATATGTGTGACTTTTATCTAAAAATTTCATCTTCACACAACAATATTCAAACACGTCCTTACGCAAAAAATAGAATTCATTGCATTTCTTGATATAACTATAAATTTATTTATACTTGATTTCCAGCAATGATAAAATGTAGATAAAATGATCAATATGCTGGAGAGACGTATTTTTGACAATGCTTTTTATTGCTGGGATTTTTCGTGTTTTTTGTGTAAGCGCTGAATACGTTGCCAAAGTATAGATGCGGTATTAAAGTCTCCTTGGTATTCCCGAATTAATGCTAAATGTGTGAGTGCTGATTCTAACGCTGGTTCTAAGTATAATGCTTGGTGAAAATATTTCGCTGCTTGTTCATATTTTCCTGATGCTTGTTCCATTTCACCTAATAAAACATAAGCTTCAGCACTAATTGGATGATCTTTAAGATAATCCTGACAAATTTTAGTTGCTTGTTCAAAACAACCTTGATCAGCTAAGTTTCTAGCTGTTACTAATAAATTAACTACTGGTTGACTAATTTTGATTGTACTGAGATTTTTTCTACCAGAGGGGGGGTGGTATTTATGGCTAGGAATTAGGCGATCGCTATTTGCGTGGCTTCTTGCAGAAAAGCTGGGGTTTTTGCTATTACTCTTTTTTGTTGCGTTAATAACTCTTCGATAGGCAAATGCCAATGGATAACGCATAGAGATAAACTGAGAATTAAGATGTAGAAGTAATCCAGTTTCTCCATGTCCAATAAATAACATTCCTTCTGGTTTAACTAATCGAGATAAAACCTGAATAGTTTGCTCCTTAATTTTCTGATCAAAGTAAATTAATAAGTTACGACAAAATACAATATCATAGGATAAGCTATCAATCAGAAAATTAGGTTCAGCCAAATTACCCTGACTAAAGTTAACCATATTTTTAACTTGAGAACACAACCCATATTTATTTTCTATGGGCTGAAAATATCTCTCTTTAAAAGTTAAGGAAGTACCACGAAAAGAATATGGATCATAAATTGCTTTTTTGGCAGATGAAATGCAATTTTGGCTAATATCAATAGCATCAATTTGTACATTTGTAGGATTGAAACCTATTTCTAATAAAGCAATAGCTATCGAATAGGGTTCTTCACCAGTCGCACAGGGAACGCTGAGAATCCTTAATTTATCTTGATGTTTGTGTTTATTTTCCAACCATTCAGATATTACATATTTTTGCAAAAATTTAAAAGATTCTTTTTCTCTAAAAAACCAAGTTTCAGGAATAATCACATGATCAATTAATGCTTCCCATTCTTGGTTAGATTGTTGTAATATCTGAAAATAATCAATGATATTATGTACACCACAATCATCCATTCGGATTTTTAACGCTCTCGCGATTGCATCAGAACCAATTGAGTTTATATCTAATCCAATTCTGTTTCTAATCAAAACTTCAATAGCAGTATATTCCATATCAATCAGACTCCAAAAAAAGTATATTTTTAATTTTTTAATTTTTTAATTTTTTAATTTTTTAATTTTTTAATTTTTAATTGCTTTTTACTTCTGGCAAAATATTCAGTTGATAATTAATTTTTTCTGCTGCTGATAATAAATCATTAATTGGCAAAAACTGAATCATCCCTTGCTCATCTGTGAGCATCTTTCCTAAAAAGGAAATTTGACCTATTTGAATATTTACATCTACAAATTGATCTGCTGATTTATGTAAAGTTTCTACCACTCGTTCCGCTAATAATCCGATTAATTTCGGTTTTTGCGTCGTTTCTAATGTGCTGCTGTCTTGACTTTCCCAATAATTAATCAAAATAATTCTTGTACTCATGTGTTCAACACAATTCTTACCAGTTATGAACTGAGACAAGTCAATCACTGGAACAATATTTCCTTGATAATTAAATACACCTGCTAAATAATTTGGCGTTTGGTGTAAAGGTTTCAGGGTGACAAGTGGTAAAATTTCGATTACGTGTTCACACGCTAAGGCATAACGTTCATTATTAATATAAAAGAGCAGCATTAACATTTCCCTACCTCCCTAATATCTAAAAACTAAATTGAAAATCCTAATGATGGCTAATATTTATTTTAGGCTGTATCTTCTAGTGAGCAATCTTAAACACACAAACCAGATTAGTTCATAAATGCTTGGGTATCACTATAGCTTTCTACTAAAACCTAAGTACAATTGTTAATTCATTGACTTGTTTATTGACAATATTTAACATATTGCAAAATATATAACAAATATGAAATTTTTACTATTATCAAAAAAATCATTTATTGAAATAATTTAATTTTTTAAGCTTAAGTACAGTATATTATATTATTTTTTAGGTTGTAAATTTTACACAAATCATTACATTAGAAATTTTATATAGATTAAAATCTATGATATAGCTGGGTTTAATACTATGTATTAACCCTTCTTAATCTTTATTCTCAGCTTTTTCAATGATTGTTTCCAACCTGCCCAATTGATAAAAATACTGTTCTAGACTAGGTTTGCTGCGGAACTTAGCATAAACTGAGCCAATAAACTGGACTATCTTACCCTTGACGAATTACCCAGAATTCCTAAAATAGATAAAGAATAATTAAAAATTGTAAAGAACTGTTTGTAGTGCTGGAAGTTATCAAACTACTTGAAACTAAAGTGCTGCAACTAGATTAATACACACTTAAAGTTTCCATTGCCGAAAAAAAGAGAGGAATTATTACCAATGGCACAACCACAACCAAGTGTTACACCCAAACTAGAAGAACCCAAATTTGGTTTTAATGAATATGCAGAGCGTCTAAATGGTCGTGCTGCGATGATTGGCTTTATTTTGATGGTAGTGATTGAGTATGCTACTAACCAAGGCGTATTAACATGGTTAGGTTTAAGATAGTGCTAACTAACAGCACAATCAGCTAAATTTGACAGCAGTTAATTACGTCTATTCAGGGTAAAGGGGGAAAGGAAAAAACAACCTTTACCCTTTAACTTTCTTTTCGGTGAATTTCAGGGAAAAATCTAGTTACTTTGTGGGTTGATTTTCCGTACTTCTAATTTTGACAATCGAATATATAATTATATGTGCCCTCATTAGGGGGTAATGTCAGAAGTTAAATTCTAGTTATATTTTAGATATAACGGCTTATTTGAGTTAGAGCCTGAAAGAAGTTAGTTTCGTTGATCAGGCTAAAGCTGACGATAAAGGCGTAGGCTAAGACCTTTGATCTACATTGGGAATTTTTAACTCATGTCAAGCTTATATTAGGTTAACCAAAATCCACTCAGCTGTGATGAATGTTTTATTTCCTCGTTTCTTAAAGTCAGCTTACCGTAAAGAGCCTGTTATCAGTGCTTTAATAACGGTGGGTGTAGTAGACAGTATAATTGGCGGATTTAACGATAGCTGGTCTTTGTTTGCTTTTGGTTTGGGAACTGCTGGTGTCACCCTAGCGATAAAGTTATGGCGATTTCAACAGCGTCCTTCAATGGTAGATGATGAACCTGTCGTTCAACGTTATTTACCTCCTCATTCGTCTAGTTCAGCTGTTCCTTTGGTGAATGCTCCTAAGAAAAAGTCACGTTCGTAAATTGCGATGTGGTGGGAAAAATTTTGAGGAGAGTAAGAAAGGGTAAAGTTTTTGCTATCTTTCACCCTGGTTTGATGATGGTGCTGCTATTGGTTATGACTCCACCGATGTTGATCAGGTGGGGGTTTGATCATGTTCCTGCCTATGGAAATAATGAAGCTGTTAGCAGTGTTTTAGATAATAAAAGCTTTGTTAATCTTCGTCTACTCCGTACTTTAACGGGTCATTCTGGCACGGTTAAATCTTTAGCTTTCACGGCTGACAGTAAAATTTTGGTGAGTGGTGGGTCTGATAATGAGGGTATTATCCGGTTTTGGCGGATTCAATCGGGTCGGAATATTGGTAATATTGGCAGAGCGCATCAAACGGCTGTGGAAGCGGTGGTTATTACACCAGATGGCAAAACTTTAATTAGCGGTAGTAGTGATAATTTAATTAATCTTTGGGATTTAAAAAGTCTAAAATTTAACCGTTCTTTGGTGGGGCATAGGAGTCATGTGATGGCTTTGGCTGTGTCCCCAGATAATAAAGTGTTGGTGAGTGGTGGTTTAGATGGTATTCGCCTGTGGGATTTGCAGCAACAGAGGCCACTGGCAACATTGGTGAGATTTGATAACTCGATTTATAGTTTAGCGATTAGTCCTGATGGCCAGATTTTAGCTAGTGGTGATGCTAAAGGTGTGATTAAGCTGTGGGATTTGGCGAGTGGTAAGTTAATCAGGAGTTTAGTTGCCCATGAAGATCGGGTGACGGATTTAGATTTTACGGCTAATGGACAAATATTAGTGAGTGCCAGCCGCGATCGCACGATTAAATTATGGAATACTCAAAATGGGGCTAGATACCGTACTTTAACAGGACATAATAACTGGGTAAATGCGATCGCTCTTCATCCCAACGGACAAACTCTAGCTAGTGGTGGCAAAGACGGTATTAAGTTGTGGAATTTAACTACAGGTGAGTTACAACAAACACTTACAGCCCATGATGATTGGGTCAGTACCCTAGCCTTTAGCCGAGATGGTAAAACCTTAGCTAGTGGGAGTTTTGACCAAAAAATTAAACTATGGGGAGAATAGGGAAATAAGGAAGATGAGGAAGTAATTATTTATTCCTCCTGCCACCTGCCACCTGCCACCTGCCTTAATAATAAAAAACCCCCAAGTGGGGGGGTTGAAAAGTTATTCGAGTGGAGTGAACAACTAATACTCTTTACTCAGAGTAAATACAATAATCCGAACAAAATGATCCAAATTACATCAACAAAGTGCCAGTATAATTCTGCGGCTTGAATACCGAAATGTTTTTCGCTGCTGTAATGACCTGGTTTGAGCGATCGCCACAATACAGCCACTATCGCCAACACGCCTATAGTAACGTGTAAACCGTGAAAACCGGTTAAAACATAAAACGCACTAGCAAACAAGTTTGTAGTTAAACCAAATTCTAAATGCGTATATTCATACACCTGACCAACCAAGAAAACCGCACCCATCAAAGCGGTAATCGCTAACCATAAGCGTGTTCCTTGGGTATCATTTTTCTTAATTGCACTATCAGCATTGTGCATCACAAAACTACTAGCAATCAGGTTAGCTGTGTTGACACCAGGTAACAACAGTTCTAACTCTGGAGTACCTGCCGGTGGCCAGACTGGTAAAGTAGAACGAAAAGCGAGATAAGCGCCGAACAAACCCATAAAAATCATCCCCTCAGCCACGAGGAAGAACACCAAGCCAAACATCCGATGATCTGGATGTTCATCATGGTGAGAAACGGCTGCTACGTGGTGATGATTTAACTCGGCTTTTGCTGGGTCAATAGTTTGACTTTGTATCATGAATCTTTATTAAAGGTAAAGGGAACAGGGAACAGGGAACAGGGAACAGGGAACAGGGAATAGAGAATAGGGAACGGGCAACAGGGAATGGGGAATAGGAAATTAATTCTTATTTTCCCCCCTGCCCCTCTGCCCCCCTGCTTCCTTAATAACCGCCTGCTCCAATAGTGGGATAAGGTTCATCACTAGGGGCAGCAGCTACTACAGATGCACCGTCTTCGTTGTGTTTTACCCCGTAGTCATAGGGGCCTGTAGATAAAACTGGGAGTTCGTGAAAATTCTCTATTGCTGGTGGTGAAGTTGTCATCCATTCTAGGGTTAAAGCCCGCCAAGGATTATTACCAGCTTTTTCACCGTATAACCAACTCCAAATCGCATTAATAATGAAGGGGAAGGTGGAAACGGCTAAAATATAGGCGCCGTAAGTGCAGATTTCATTTAAAAATGTGAATTGAGGTTCATATTGGGCAACTCTGCGGTTCATTCCCATCATGCCTAACTTGTGCATGGGTAAGAAGGCCATATTTAGACCGATGATGGTTAAAACAAAATGAACTTTACCCCAGAACTCATTCAACATTCTGCCGGTCATTTTGGGGAACCAATGATAGATACCGGCGTAGATACCCAAGACGCTACCACCAAATAAGACGTAATGCAGGTGAGCAACGACAAAATAGGTGTCGTGGACGTGAATATCAAAGGGAACAGCCGCCAACATTACCCCACTAATACCGCCAATCACGAAAGTACCGACAAAACCTATAGCGAATAACATGGGAGTATTTAGCTGGATTTTGCCGCCCCACATTGTCCCTAACCAGCTAAAGATTTTGATTCCTGTAGGTACGGCGATGATCATGGTAGTGATCATAAAGAACATTCGTAGCCAGCCAGGAATACCACTGGTAAACATGTGGTGAGCCCAGACGATCAAACCTAAGAAACTGATAGCGAGGGAAGAATAGGCGATCGCTTTATAACCAAAAATCGGTTTGCGGGAGTGTACCGGAATCACCTCAGAAATTGCCCCAAAGAAAGGCAAAATCATGATATATACCGCCGGGTGAGAATAAAACCAGAACATGTGCTGGTAAACCACCGGATCACCGCCACCAGTGGGATTAAAAAATGATGTTCCTGCCAACAAATCAAAACCCAGCAGAATCAAACCCGCCGCTAACACTGGTGTAGACAACAAAACTAAGGCAGAAGTGGCAAAAATCGCCCAACAAAACAAAGGCATTTGGTGAAATCCCATGCCCGGAGTACGCATTTTCAAAATGGTGACGATAAAGTTAATCGCCGCCAAAATCGAAGACGTACCCAAAAGCAAAATACTGATAATCCAGATAGCTTGTCCTACCTGACCCGTCAATAAGCTCAAAGGTGGGTAAGAAGTCCAACCAGCATCCGGTGCATCACCTACTACCAAGCTGGCAATCAATAATAAACCCGCCGGCAGAATCATCCAAAAAGCCACAGCATTAAGTCTAGGGAATGCCATATCTTTCGCCCCAATCATCAGAGGCACTAAGAAATTAGCAAAACCCCCCGTTCCTGCGGGTACAACCCAGAGGAAAATCATGATTGTAGCGTGGAGTGTGAATAAACTGTTGTAAACTTCTGGCGTAACAAAGTCTACTTCTGGAGTTCTGAGTTCTGTTCGCACTAAGTCAGCTAAAACGCCACCAATGCAGTAAAAAATAAAAGATGTCACCAGGTATTGAATGCCAATTACCTTATGATCAGTGTTGAAAGTAAAGTAATCTTTCCAATTTCTGACCGGTGGTTCTTCTACAGATGCCGGGATATTGACAGTTTCTTGTAATTCTACTTGTGTCATAGTTGTTAAAGCAAGGGAACAGGGAACAGGGAACAGGGAACAGGGAACAGGAAAATAAGTTGTGTAATTAATTCTGCCTAATTACTGATTTATTCATCATTGCTCTATCAGCTATCAGCTATGAACTATTATGAATCAATACTAATAGCTGAAGGTTAATCGCTGCTAACTCCCATGTCCCAAGTGATGCAGCATTTCTGGCTGGATTCCCATTTCCTGAGTATAGGGAGCAAGAAATTCATCAGGGGATAAATCAGCTGGATTCACAGCCACAGCTTGATTAAGATTTTCTCGACTAGCAACTAATTGTTCCTGCATCCAGTTTGCAAATTCTTCTGGGGACTCGACAACTACTTGAGTTCTCATTGCACCGTGATAGGGTCCGCACAATTCGGCACAAATTAAAGCATAATCACCAGCTTTGCGGGGTGTAAAACGAATTTCGCTTTGTCTACCGGGAATTGCATCTTGCTTAAGGCGAAATTCTGGCACCCAAAAGGCGTGAATAACATCATTTGCTGTCATGTTAACTAAAACTTCCCGCCCAATGGGTAAGTGCAGTTCACCACTTGTTACCCCTGTTTCTGGGTAAGTGAAGAGCCAAGCAAATTGGAGTCCGGTGACATTGACAACTAATTCTGGTGGTTGTCCTTCCCGTTCTGGACTCTCACCAATGGTAGGGGCTACACTACCCGCACTAGGAGCATTCTGCTTTTGGGGAATATCAGCATCGCTCACTGTGGTAGTGGCGGGGTCTTGCATTGCTGCGTCGGATTTTTCCTGATGGAGATTTGGTTCTGTCAGAGTGGCAGCTATAGCTGTTCCTGGCATGGCCATAGATTCTTGGGTAATTGGGGCTTCATGGACACTATGGGGATTAAAACCGCCTATGTCATTGTAGACCTCAAAACTGTACACAGAAATACCGATGACAATAATCGCTGGGATCGCTGTCCAGAGTATTTCTAAAGGTACATTACCCTCAATTGGTGGGCCGTCTTCATTGTCGCCTTCACGACGACGATATTTAATTGCAGTGTAAATTAAGGCACTTTCAACTAGTAAAAATATACCGACAGAGACGGTCATCATAGTGTTAAATAAACCGTCAATTAAGTTGGCTTCATCTGTTGCGGCCACTGGTAATAGACCGTGATTTTGTCCAAACCACAGACTCACCAAAGTGAGGATGATGCCAATTAGTAATGTCCAGATTGAACTTGGAATTTTCACAGCTTACTGAAAGTTAATTGAGAAGTAGGATTTAAAAGTTCTTCACATACTAAGGTAGTGCAGATGGAAAGATATAGCCCGGTGATGTCTGAATTTTTTATTAATTTTTCTGAGGATGGGGGCAAGTTTGAGTAAAAGATAGTTAGGCCGCATTGCTAAGAGATCAGGAAAAATCGTTAACAAATTTAAGGAAAATTTAGCAATTTTAATCTAATTGTCAGTAATCAACCATTCACATCTTAAAAAATACCTAAATCTTACAGCTAAGACTAGCTGGAGTGCTGCAAAGTATTAAGTGACAGCCAATCTAAAGACCCTAATAAAATACGTTAGGGTGGAGATAGGTTTGCACTGAATCAATAAGAGTATTTTTATCGCTCTACCAAAATGGGCAGAAGGGATCTTTAATGAACGAATTTGTCCTACAACAACAGAATGAGGCGAAAGTTTCCCCGCAACAGCCTAAAGATATAATTCGTCGCTTGGTGTGGCGGATGTGCGTCGCTACATTGATTTTAATGGCGATCGGCAGTGCAACCCGTGTGATGAATGCTGGGCTGGCTTGTCCTGACTGGCCTTTATGCTATGGGGAGTTGATCCCCGCGCAACAAATGAATTTCCAAGTGTTCTTGGAGTGGTTTCACCGCTTGGATGCAGCTTTAATTGGCGTGAGTGCGATCGCTCTTTGTGGTTTATCTTGGTGGCATCGTCGCGCCTTACCCCACTGGCTACCTTGGGCTGCTTCCTTTGCTTTGTTCTTGATTGTGTTTCAAGGCATCCTGGGTGGACTCACTGTGACTGAGTTATTGCGGTTTGATATTGTTACCGCCCATTTAGGAACAGCTTTATTATTTTTCACCACCCTATTAGTCATCGGTACAACTCTGACTCCCTATCAAGCAACTAAAACGGTTGGTAAACTGCCTTGGGTGGGTTTAACGGCAGCTGTTTTAGTGTACGTACAAAGCTTGCTCGGTGCGGTGGTGGGTTCTCGTTGGGCTTTACATCAATGCTTTGGTGATGATCAACTGTGTGGCGTGATGTATGGTCATATTTTCGGGTTAGTACCTCCTACCTTAGCCACCTTAGCGGTAGTTCTAATTTCTTGGCGTACTCCTGCACTTCATCCAGCTTTACGAAGATTAGCCAATATTGCAGGTAGTTTGTTAATCGTCCAATTGCTTTTAGGAGTCGCTACTTTTCGCTTACATCTACAAGTTGAACCGTTAACCGTTTCTCACCAAGCCATTGGCGCTGCTTTACTGGGTAGTTTGGTAGTTTTTACGGTTTTATCCCTGCGGGATTGGGCTGCTAGTCGAGAAGTCAAGGCATGAGTGCGGAGTGCAAAGTGCGGAGTAAAGAGTGCGGAGTAAGCGGAGTAAAGAGTGCGGAGTAAAGAGTGCGGAGTAAAAATAATTTATTCCCCCCTGCCCCCTGCT
>DATGXB010000079.1:0-21866 GCA_035299225.1 Nostocaceae cyanobacterium
CGCTATTTACAATCATGTATGTGTCAACAAACTAGCTATGTTCATTGGATGGAGAATATCATGAAATGTTGACATTTAACCTCTTGATAGGACTATTATATCTTAGTATGTAAAGTTTTGTTACGACATTCAACATTTCTGTTAGTAATATAAAACTTAAGTAATTTTAACTACAAATATTGCAAATTTTAAACTATCAATTTTAACTTAAAAATCCAGACAAATACTGACAATTTTACCAATATCAAGTTTACTATAAATATGGACAAAGTTAGTGATGTAAATCACTGCTATAGAGTTAATCTAATCACAAAAAAAAACAACTAATATCACAATGCTAGGTCTTATTGAATCACCAAATCAAAAACAATTTAAAGAGATAGTAAAGATATAGAGTTTTTACAGAGTTCTATGGACAACCCTACTATGAAGATCAAACTTATTCCTGGTGCAATTTCTGAAATTGTTGCTACTACTGCCGATACAGGGATTTTAACTTTAGGCGATCGCTATGGATTAATGGCTGCAATTTTAGATGAGTCGCTGGACGAAGATGAAGCAAGAACTATTAACAGGTTACTGCGTGCTGTTGTGAAAGGTCGGATCAAAATAGACAGTATTTAATGTGCTGATGGAAAATTGAACCTTGATTATGATACCTTGTTGTGTTCATAGAAGGAAGTGTGTTAACGATAATTGATATTTCAAACCATGAGTATTTACTTCACCAAACACAACTTAGCAAAATGAACAACAAAAAGAGTTTTAAAAGTCAAGCTTTAGTTATACATCAAGGCTATTAATCTGATCGGAGTTAATTTTATAATTACTAATAAATAATTCCTGACCTTTATCAGCAGTATTTTTTTTATAATTATTCATACCATATTGTAATTCCCACTCAAAAATATTAGCCCAGTGGAAGTTATCCCGGATTTGTGGTGAATTATCATAAGTAATTAACCAAGGATGAGGAAATTTTTTTAAAATATCAGCAAATTTTTGATGATCAAAAGAAGTATGTAAATCCCCTCTTTTACCATATAGTTTAGATTTAGTAGCTTTCAAATAAGGTGGATCTAAAAATATAAAAATATCTTTACCCCCAACCTGCATTAAATCACTATAATCTAAATTTGTAATTTTCACATCTGCGGTTAAAATACTCGCTAATTTCTCTAAACGTTCAATAGAGGAATTAGTAAACCTTTTCTCAAAAGCTTCTTGAGAAAATCCCCCTGATTCGATAGTTCCTGAAAAAGTAATTCTATTTAAAACGAAAAACCTTACAGCCCTTTCCAAGTCTGATAAACTATTCACATCTACAGTAGTTAATTCAGTAAATAATAATCTCCCATTTGTGTATTTTTTCTTAACATTACTCACTTCTTTCACCAACTTTGATAAATCACTTTGAGCAAATTGCCAAAATAAAAACAGTTCCCGATTTAAGTCATTAATCCAAATTTTTAAATCAGGGAATTTTTGTTTTAAATAAATAAAAACCGAACCACCACCAACAAAAGGTTCTCGAAATTCTGTAAAACTTTCTGGTAAATAATTCACTATTTGTTTAATAGCTTTAGCTTTACCACCAGGATAACGCAGGGGACTTTTTAACATAGTAGGGAACAGGGAACAGGGAACAGGGAACAGGGAACAGGAAGAAGTTTAAAACTCATTTAAGGTATGTGTAGGGTGGGCATTTTTGCTAAAACACTAAACAGATGCGGAAAACTGTAGGAAATGCCCACCTCAGTATTTTTCAAAAATCAAACAGGAATGCTATATAGGTTTATTATTAGTATTTGGACTTCATTTACTCAAAACTGTTGTAACTTTTAGATTTTTAATTGAACAATACTGAATATAAAGTGAGTAGAAAATACTGTAAATTAAATTAAAGAACCTGTCAAATTAGCTTAATATGAGTCGTACAGCACCTTATCAACCCCTGTTACTGCGAATTTTGCATGGTGTCAGTGCAATTTTAGTTATTGGCGCAATTGTGAGCGGATTTCTAGTTTACAATACTTTTGATGGTAGATTTGGTAAAATTCAAATTCCCAAAATTGATCCTATCCAAGATATTCACGGTACACTGGGTTTATTTTTCTTAATTTTGCTTCCGGCTTTTGCACTTTACAGTTTATATGCAGGACAAAGACGCTTAATTCAACCAGATTCTTTACAGCAACTTACTCAAATCGGAAAACCAATTTGGTGGGTAAGTTTGCAAAGATTAGCTAATACTTTCATGCTTATCGCTGCGGTTTTGGCGGTGATTTCTGGTAGAATGATGAAGGAAGAATGGCTACCCAGTGGTGAATTAGATCATATTTGGTATTATTTGCATTTAATCGCTTGGATAGTCATGATTGGTTGTTTAGCGATTCACATTTTATTTTCGGCTAAAGTGGGTGGGGGAAGTTTGTTAGTTTCCATGATAAATTGGCAATTTCGTACAGAAGATAGTCCCCAGCTTTGGTTAAGTCGGTTAAATAGTTTCTTCGCTAATTTCCCCACATTTGTTAATCAATGGAAACAAAGAAATTTAACTTTAAAGATTTTGGAAATAATGGTTTTGTTGGGAATTTTGATTGCTTTTATTTTACCTGCATTTACGTAATAATTTATAGAAGAAAAATGTTGTTTTATTCTCAATATAATCCCCTAAAATAAATTTTGGGCTAATAGCTAAAGTCCGTTAAAACGGACTAGAAGTTTTGCTTCTGTTATCTTGAGATAATCGGATTTTTAACCCTTTTTCCTGTTATAACTTCAAAACTGGCAATTTTCCAAGGTGGGATAGTTGGGGTTTGGGGATGGGGACGTTCTAATAAGTCTACCGCATTTCCTAAAGTTAAATCAAAATCACTTTGTAAGGATAATTCAGCATTTTTACCATGACATTCGTAAAAACGAAGTATGATTTTTTCGGGATTATCTTCTGCTGGTTTCAGTGCCATACAGATTAAATTTTCGGCGGAGAAGTTTAAAAAGCTTTTTGCCGTAATACTTTCACTATTTGCAGGTGGGGAAATAATCACTTGTAAAGGTGTGTTTAATTCATAACCTCGTTTTACTGTTTGGGCTGTTTCCCAGGTGTCGGTATGGGGATAAACTGCATAAGTAAATTCATGTATACCTCGGTCGGCGTTGGGGTCTGGCCAGTTGGGGCTTCTCAGTAAGGTGAGGCGGATTTGATTGGGTTTGGCATCGTAGCCATATTTACAGTTATTCAGTAAACTTACTCCGTAAAATCCTTGAGGCGTGGCTGCGGTTAAATCAGCCCAATTTAAGGCGGGTACTTCCCATTTTGCTTGCTCGGCGGGGGTTTGGGGGTTGGTGGGACGACGGATGACACCGCAGGGGATTTCGTAGCTGGCAATTTCGGCGGACAGTTGCAGGGGGAAGGCGGTTTTGACTAATACTTGACTTTCTTGCCAGTTAATGGTATTATGAATTTTAAGAATTGGGCAGTTTGTTTGTAAAATATAGTCTTGGCAAAATTCCGAAGTGCCGATTTGCCGGACTACCCGCACCGATTTTTCTACAATTCCATAATTTAGCCATTGGATAGATTTTAATTCTGCTGGGGGGAGGGGGTGCTGTTGGTAGTTAGGATCTATGTTCCAAGCATCCCAATATTGACCTTTATCTGTGAAGGCTTGGAGTTGGTTGCCAGGACCGGCTAGAATTTCCTGTTGTTGGGTTTTGTCGAAAATGCTGGTTAAATCTCCGGTTTGGGGGTTGACTTCCACCCGTAGATGTTCGTTTTCGATTATCCAGTTTTCGGGAGTGGGGAGTGCTGGGGGAGTTTGGGAAGTTGGGGATAGCCAAAAGATTTGATAACCGATGGAGGGGATGGGGGAGGCTAAAAATTTTAAGGTGTTTTGTGGAGTTGGTTGGGTAGGAATTTTTTCGCCATCTATATTATATAGTTCCCAGTTTGGGGAATTGTTGGGAGGGGTGAGGGTGACGACTTCGCAACGTTCCCAGTTGAGGGAGTTAAAAATTATAACGGGGATGCTTTGGGGTTGGGGTGGTTGTGGTAGTTTGATGTGAGAGGCGATCGCTTCTAGTGAGTTCTGTAGTATTTTGTTGCTCACTTCTTGCACTTTTTTCCATTCTGGTAGAGCATCTTCATACACTTGGGTGATGGATGAACCAGGTAAGATATCATGAAACTGGTTGAATAAAACTTGTTTCCAAGCTGTTTCTATTTCTGTTTTCGGGTAGGTGACTTTGCAGAAAACACTGGCTAAGGTTGCGAATAACTCCGCTTGATATAAAAGTCTTTCACTAAATCGGTTATATTGTTTTTGGTCTGCGTGGGTGGTATAGCAACCGCGATGAAATTCTAAATATAGTTCATCTTCCCAAACTGGTAAATTTTGATTTGGGGTTTTGATGTCCTGTAAATACTTCTCGGCTGTGGTAAATTCTATTTGGGGGAAAACTGGGGAATGCTGCCATTTTCTGGCTGTTTCCAACATATCACGAGTAGGACCCCCACCATGATCACCGACTCCGGGAAGCCAGAGAGATGTTTGTAAATCTGTTTGCTGTTCCCATTCGCAGGCATATTTGAACATTCTAACTGGGTCAATGCCTTCGCCGATAGGTGCGGACATATAACTTAATATTTGGCTACCGTCGAGCGATCGCCACCAAAACCAGCCATAATTAAATTTAGTGGTATCATTCCAGCGTAGTTTTTGGGTGACAAAATATTCTATTCCGGCGTTGACGAGAAATTGTGGTAAGGTAGCGCAAAAGCCGAAGGTATCGGGAACCCAAACTATAGGAGAGATTTTACCAAATTTGGCTTGAAAATATTTTTGACCATACAAAAGTTGACGCACTAAGGACTCACCGGCGGGTAAGTTTAAATCTGGTTCTACCCAAAAGCCACCGAAGATTTCCCACTTTCCTGATTTTACCCGGTTTTGAATTTCCGCAAACAAATCTGGGCGATGTTCTTCAATCCAAGCATACAAGGCTGGGGTAGAATGACAAAAGACTAATTCGGGAAAATCAACCTGTAATTTTAACACTGATTCAAAAGTGTTTTGTGCTGCTGTCCAAGTTTCTGCAACAGGCCATAACCAAGCTAAATCTAAATGAGCGTGCCCTAATAAGTTAATTTTAAATTTTTGGGGAATGGGGGTTAAGCTTAAAGTTTCATGGAGAGATGATAAAAGCTGTTCCCAGTCGGGATGGTTGAAAGCTTTTTCTACTGCGGTTGTGAGTTTGGGTAAATCTTCTGGTTGATATTGTTCCAGATATTCCTGAACTATAGCCAACTCATCAGCGACAAAACCGGGATCTAACTTATTGTAATCTGGGGACTCGAAAATGAGAAGCGATCGCACCAAAGCACCTTCACAATGTCCCGGACTTACCAACCGCAAAACTATGGAAAATTCTTCTCCTGGTTTAGCATCCCCAGTTAACAAAACTCTAGGAGAACAATCAAACAAATCTCCGCTTAATACTAACTTACCGTTAACGTAAACATCTACCGCATCCGCCCACCAAAGCAAGGACAAGCGCAAACTTAATTCCGTTAAAAGATACCCGTGTAGATTTTCAGGAATAATAAATTTTTGCTTTAACCATAGCACTTCCTGACCAGCCGACCAAGGAATATTTGCTTTATCATTAAGTTGAACAGGTTGCCAATTTAACAAATTTGATGTTAAAACTTCCGTCATTTCCCTGTCACCCAGCAGAGACATCCAGTTAGATTTGGTATTAACTTGACAACAAGAGCGTAACCTGTCAATTGCTGTAATAATAGAATTTGTGTTAGATGAAGATATATAAGATGTCATATTTTCGCTAATATTATGTCACTGACGAGAAATGATAAGGTCAGAAATACAGTAGGGAACAGGGAACAGGGAACACTTCGACTGCGCTCAGTGCGGTGCAGGGAACGGTTGAAAGTCTCTTAGTATAAGGTTTTGTTCCCAAAATTTGTACCTCATTTACCTGAAATATGCTGTAAGTTAAGTTGTTAATTCTTTATTTTTAATTTTTAATTATTATGTCCTCCAGTCGTTATCAAAGCAAACTCTTCAACTTCGTCTATCAGCAGTCGCAGCGTTTGACTGAACAATGGGAAAGCACGGTTCGCAGTTTACAAGATGCTACTATCAGAAGTGTAGAAGCTTTACTTTACCCATTATACAAGCTGTTTCAACCAGACGAATGGGAAGGGAAAAGACTACAGGCAGCAGCTAACCCACCAGCTACAGACGCAGCTATTCAGCAAGTTTTAGAAGAGGTGCAAAATTTACCTTGTGCAGCTGTTACTCCTTCTCAAACTGATTTAAGTGTAAGTCCTTTTGTTTGGTTTGGGCAGTTATGGGAAAAATTTGTTCACAAACCACCCCAGGCACTTCCGCCAGAAGGGAAATTACAGTATCATATTCCTGAAGTAAGAGCGATCGCTTGTCAAGTCTCGAAACGTGATTTAGTCCTAGTTACTCCAGATAATCGTATTTTAGATGTTTTAAACCCCCAGCAACAAGCAAAATTAACCGATAAAATTAATCAAGAAGTTGCAGAATATTGGTATTTGGTAAAATTAGCTGGGTTAAACGCGCAAAAAGTCCCCCAACTTCCTACAACATCTTTACCTCAACCTCCGAAAGTTGTAGGTTTTCTAGATCATTTTTTGGCTAACTTAGAAGTTAAAACTATTATTCCTATCCAACAACGTGGACAGGAAATAATTCATCAAACCCAAACACAACTATATATATTGTTGTCTGGAAAAAATCAACCCGTGACTAGAGGACAAAACAATGCTGAGGATTTAGAAAATCAACAACCTTCGATTTCTGAGTTAATAGAAGCAGCAATTAATTACTTTTTTGGTACTCAACCTAGACAACAAATCTTAAAAGATTTTACCCCTGAGAATATCCGCAGAAATATATTACCAGAAAATCAGCAATTTCCAGAAAGAAATTTATTAAATTCATCCAATGATTCCTGGTTGACTTGGGATGATTTATTTGGGAATATGGAAATTAATCAAAATCCCGTTTCGACGATTTCCAGTGTAGAAAAATTCCAGCCAACCCCAGCACAGGATAATTTACCCAAACCCCAAGCGAGGGAAGTTTTAGGTTGGACAAGAAGGTTTACCAACTCAGCAAAATCAAATCAGTCTACATCCAAGGAAAATTCAAGAAGTTCTCAAGCGGAATTTTACCAACAATTTACACCCCAACTAGAAGCGGAACAAGACTGGATAGACACTTCAGCCAAGTTTTTAGGTTATGAAAAACACCCTTTAGAGCAGGTTTTAGAATGGTTAGATTTAGCAATGGCTTGGATAGAACAAATGTTTTTAAATCTGGTTTACTTTTGTCGGGGGTTATTATTAGGGAAATAAACGCAGATGGACGCAGATGGACGCAGATGAATTTCTTTATTTTGTCGAAGGTTTATCTAAAATTGGGCGATTTTTTGGATTTTACCTATTGACTTGCTCCCAAATTTCTGTTACCATGACTTTGACAAGGAAGAACTATCCGCTAATATTTAAAGTCAAACAGACAAAGATTCTTTTTAACCCAGGTTGCTATTTATCTGAGTGATGAAATTCCTGTTTTCATCCTGTAAATTCTTAAATCCTGGTCATCCTGATTCAGAGATTTTCACCCAGTTTGAAAAATAGGTCGGTGGGCATTTCTTACAATTTTTCGCTTCTATTCATGATTTTGCCCAAGATGCCCACCCTACACATACTATTAATTCAAAAACCAAAACTTTTACACAAATCTTTCTTCCCTCCTGCCTCCTTCCACTACCATAATAAATGGTTGAGGAAATGCCGAAAAAGTTTAATTCCTTGGGGTTCTTGATAATTGGTTGGTAGTAAATTCTGTAAAGATATTTGTACAATTTTCAAAGCGTCATCAATTTCTTCCCGTTTAGGTCTTTTACTACTAGGAAAATATAGCGGTTCACCAAAACGAATAGTTAACTGTTTGCGAAAAAATAAATCTTGAGTTCCTGTTAAAGCTACCGGAATAATGGGAACACCAGCACGTAAAGCATAAATAACAACTCCCCGTTTTAATGGGTGTAAATATCCTTCTTTTTCTCCTAATTTCCCTTCAGGAAAGACAATTAAACTATCACCCTGTGCTAAAATTGCTAAAACAATTTTTTCTATTTGTCGTAATACTTGAATACTACCACCAGGGTTAACATTTTGCTCAATAGCAGTAGCTAGTGGTTGTAATTCTGTTTTACCCGCTTTAGCCGCATTAATGACAGCTAATTCTTCCTTCCAAATTCTTTGTAGGGGAATAACACCACCCGCAAAACTTAAAACTAGCCGTTTCCACCACTTGTTATAAAGAGTACGGGCATCACCAATAATGTAATAATAAGGCTGTGTGGGTAATTCTGCTAATAAAAGTAAAGGATCAATATGGTGAAGATGGTTAACTGCGAGGATAGCAGGTTGCTGGGGGACTTGTTCTAAGTTTTCCACTTGAACCCGGAACAAAGAATGAATGAGCGATCGCATCACCCACTGTCTAATTTTAGGATGTACTCGCTGTTCCCGATGTTCCCGATGTTCCCGGTCAATAGCTGATAGTTGTTCTAAAGTAGTTTCAATTTTAGCACGCACCAGGCGATCGCTCGCTGCCGCCACCCCCTCCTCTACTCTTTTAATAGCTGCTTCAGTTAAAGGTGGTAAATTTTCAGAAGTATCCACTTCGGTTTCTGGAAAAAAACTAGCCACAACATCCCCTTAATATCCATCAAACTATCATAATCTTAGATGAGCGATAAAAATACATCTCCAGTCAGAAATTAATCAACAAAACTTAGCCACAATCTCTTGATGCAAGAGTTACATTAAAAAAAAACTTTATTTCTCCATCCACTTGGAGACTAGTTTCATGAATACGTCTGCTTCTTTTCCAGATGTTTCCTTTCCCTTTAATTTTTTTAACTTGGACTTGACAACACCCCAACCTAACCAAGATGCTGATATACTCCAGCAACTAGAGTTTATTCCGGGGTTAAAAGAACTTCTCATGTTGCGACAAGTTCACGCTTTAGAACACGCTACCGTCTGGGTTCTCAGCGAAACTAGAAGCACCTTCTCCCGTCCTGGTAGAAGTACAAACGTCCAATTTGATAATGAACTTTTAAGCGGATTATCTACTGAAAATGGCTTTTATTTATATGGTGATGTCAATATTAGCGATTTGCGGCGAGCCGTTACCCTAGCAAAAGACCGCTTAGTTAATGGAGAATGGGACTTAGCTGTACATCCGCGTTGTGGTACAAATTTATCTGTAGCTATCCTCTTAACCGCCGGTTTAGCTATGGGTGTAAATTTATTACTCCCATTTCGACCTGTAGAACAGCTGATTGGTTTAGGTTTAGCAGCTACCACTGCGGTGGAAATTTCCCCAGATATAGGAATACTTGCTCAACGTTATTTAACAACAGCAATTCCTTTTAATTTATCCATCGAAAATGTCACTTTAGCTCGTGATATGTGGGGAAAGCAAGGACATTTTGTAAAAGTAAGTTGGTCAAACAATTAAAATCGCAGAATTAAAGATTAAACTTTTTCCCTTTTCTCCCCATGAAAGGGAAAGAGCTATTTACCATCAACAACAAATCCCATGCGAAAACTTTATTTTTTAGTACCTGGAACAAGTGGTAAATTTGCCTGTGGTGGCTTATGGGCAGAATTAAAAACCTTTAACCTCGCTCAAAAAGTTTGTGAAGCTGAAGTTGTTACCTATCGTCAAAAGGAAGCGGGGAAACCTTTTCTGGCTGATTTACTCACAGCTAAAAATTTAGATGAGGTAATTTTTATTATTAGTTGGGGGTTTGATGTTCCTCAATTAGCTAATAAATTAAAAGGCTATAATGTAGTTTATCATGCCCACAGTGCCGGTTATAAATTTACCCTTCCCGCTTCAGTTCCTATTATAACAGTCAGCCGGAATACTCTGGGATATTGGGGGCAAAAATCACCCAATTCTTTAATTTATTATTTACCAAATCAAATATCTGATGAATTTATTAATTTAAACTTGGCTAGAGATATTGATGTTTTGGTACAATCTCGGAAATCTTCAGAATATTTAATTAAAGAATTAATTCCCGCTTTACAAAAAAAATGCCAAGTTATGGTAATTAATTCTTATGTGGAAGATTTACCAAAAATGTTTAACCGAGCAAAAATTTATTTATATGATTCGGCTGAATATTGGGCACAACAAAACGTTAGTGAAGGTTTTGGACTGCAACCAATGGAAGCTTTAGCTTGTGGTTGTCAAGTTTTTTCTAGCGTTAATGGTGGTTTATCGGATTATTTAGATCCTGGTTTTAATTGTTATAAAATCGCTGGCTATGCTTTGGAGTATGATGTGCATAAAATTCTCCAAGTCCTACAATCTCCAATATCTTTGACCTTACCAGAACAAGTTTTAGCAGAATATCGGACGGAAAACATTATTAAAAAGTTGAGAATAATTTTAGCAGAAATTAATGATTTCTTTGACCATCAACAAGATTATCAACATCAGATTAAAAATTTAACCACAATGCGGTTAACTCAACTATTTGCACAAAGAATAATTAATAAATTTCGGAAAAAATATTTTTCCCAATAGAAACTGCACAAAGAGAGTTAAAATATGAGTAGGCGGTTATTAGTAACTGGTGGTGCTGGGTTTATCGGGTCAAATTTTGTACATTATTGGTGTGTAAATTATCCAGATAGTCGAGTGGTGGTTTTAGATGCTTTAACCTATGCTGGAAACCGTCGCAGTTTAGCAGCTGTAGAGGGAAGAGACAACTTTCGGTTTGTTCAGGGAAATATAGGCGATCGCTCTCTTGTCAATCAATTATTAATAGGCGAAAATATAGATACCATCGTCAACTTTGCCGCAGAATCTCACGTTGACCGTTCTATAGTTAGTCCTGACGCTTTTATTCAAACTAACCTAGTCGGAACTTTCACCTTATTAGAGTCTTTTCGTCAGTATTGGGAAAGCAAAAACCAACCAAATCATTATCTATTTTTACACATTTCTACTGATGAAGTTTACGGTAGTCTCAGTTCAGACGACCCACCATTTACAGAAACCACACCCTACGCACCTAATAGTCCTTATTCAGCATCTAAAGCGGGAAGTAATCATTTAGTTCGTGCTTATTATCAAACCTATAAATTACCTACAATTATTACCAACTGTTCTAATAATTATGGTGCTTTTCAATATCCTGAAAAACTCATACCTTTAATCTGTATCAATATCTTATTAGGTAAACAATTACCCATTTATGGTGATGGTAAAAATGTCCGAGATTGGATTTATATTTTAGACCATTGTCGCGCTTTAGATTTAGTTATTCATCAAAGTCCACCAGGAGAAACTTATAATATTGGTAGTAATAATGAAATCGAAAATATCCAACTTGTAAAGCTTATCTGTCAAATCATGGATGAACTATCACCCAATTTACCCGTGCGTCCTTCCTCAAAATTAATTACCTTCGTTTCCGATAGACCCGGACATGATTGGCGCTATGCTATTAATGCCAATAAAATTATAACTCAACTCGGCTGGCAACCGCAAGTTAAAATTAATGAAGGTTTACGTTTAACTGTAGAATGGTATCTTCAAAACAGGCATTGGTGGCAACCTTTATTATCGTCAAAATACAGTAGGGAACAGGGAACAGGGAACAGGGAACAGGGAACAGGGAAAGAATTTGTGTAATGTTATTCTGCTTGATTTGGTTGATGCCACTCTTGCCATTTTTGTTGTAAATCATAAATTACTTGATCTGGGTTTGAATTATGCTGATTTGACTGATGAGGATGATAATTAACTAAATAATTCCAAGCTGCTTGAATATTTAATTTTTGTTCTTTGGTAAGTTGCCAAGAAAGGGGTTGAGGATATTTTTGATTAAAATGCTCAGGAAAAACAATTGTAAAATTAGCAATTTCTATTCCTCTCTGTTCCCATTTTTCCTTTAATAAATTTACCTTCAATAAATTACCCGCAGTTTGTGTTGAACTCCGCACCTTAAAAACTCCTTTTAATGACCCTAATACCTCCATTACCCAACCCGGATCACCAGAATTTTCATTAGAAATTTGAGAACTAGGAAAAGCTTGAATCTGTAAAAATAGCACCTTTTTAATTTCTTGACCTGCATCTGATGACAAAAATCTATCTAGTAATTCTACGCTAGTTACTACCCCAAAATTATCAAAATAGCCACCATCAGCAACATGAAATATTTGCTTAATTTCTTGATTTGGACGGGAAACAGGAGCAATATAAGGGAAAGATGCGGAAAGTCTAGCAGCTGTAGTCACATTAATATTATATTTAGGATAAAGAGTATTAAAGTCTATACTTTTAGTTTTGTTACCATTATATTTATGATCATGATTTGCACAAAATGTCATCGGACTAATTAAAAACCGACGACCATCTTCTACTAAAGTTGCATTCAAAATAGGAATGGGTATAAGTCCTTGTTTAACTTGTTCATACCAAGTAACTAAAGAAGCATCTTTGTTTTTTAACTCACCTTTCCAGTCAATTTCAATTGCTGTTCCTCTGTCTTCCATTTTATTTATTAAAAACGGTAGACCAATAAATTTTAATAAATCGGGAAAAGCAAACCCCCACCCCACAGCATCTAAACTATCTTCACTGGCATTATGAACAATCTTTTCTAGTGTATCCGCTTCTGGATAACCATTTTCTCCAAACATATCCAGATAATACATTGTTCCTACTGAACCACCAGAAACTGCACTTATCCACCCAATAGATTGAATAACAGTAGGGTCTAAAACTTTTTGCAAACCAGTTAAAACTGTAGTTGTCCAAGCAGCAGCTTGTATTCCTCCACCACTAGCAGATACAACGACTAAAGTTTTATTTTTTGATGGACATTTTGCTAAACGTTGATTAATTACTTGTTTCCATTCATTTGCATTTGGTTTTTTATTGTCAGATTCTTGTAAATCATAAAAATGATCTACGTTACCTAATAAATAGCTAATCGCAGAAATGAACAAAAATACCAATATTACAGGCACACGAAAATAGTCTAAAAAGAAAGAAAGCCCTCCTAGTAAAAGCACTATCCAGGAAAGAATAAGGGGGATGTAACCTAAAGCTGGTGCTTCAAATCTTCGTGGGTTAATTCGTGGTTTTAACGTGTTGTATGTAATAAAATAAACTACTAATAAAACTAAATAAAATGCAAATACTTCTGTAATTCCCGACGCTAATTCACCAGAGGATAATATATAGCCTTTCTGTAGATTTATAGGTAATTTTGATAGACTAATTAATAGTATTTGTTTGAAAAAATTATTGCTATTTACTAAGATGCGGACGTAAGCAATAGCCACTAGAATAAATATTGATAAAATCACCCCTAAACATAGGCCATTTTTAATTGATTTAGGCTTAATTTCTGAGTGCGAAAGAGCTATAGATTTGAGAGTAATTGGTAAACTTAAAATGACTGCTAATAAATATTCTATTGGTTTGGGAATAGGTGTAAAAGGAACTACAGCAAACCGGAGATAAGCATTTGCTAAAATGGTATTATAAACTATTGTCGTGGCCATTCCAGCTAAAACAGTATTAACTATCACTATTGCTAATTGTAAATTATTACGTAAAACAAATAAATTTTTTAATAAACTTGGTGCAACATAAATAGATATGCTGGGTAAAAAACATAATAAACAAGCTATAATAATCGGATATCTTAGAAAGAAGATATACTGTAATATTTCAGGTCTTTGAATTAGCCAATAGCTAGAAATTGCTAGTAATGCTAATACCGATAGTCCTGTAAATTTGATATTTTTATTCATGAAGAAAACCTGAGAATGCTAAAAACAAACTTTCTTAAATATAGGAATCATAAATGATTCGTGGAAAACTTTAGGTGTTTGTAGAGTGGGCATTTATAAGTAAAATCCTTAATAGCAGCGAATTATGCCCAGAAATGCCCACCAGAGTATATTTCAAAAATCAACCAGGATTTCTATACAATTTAAGAATCCTAGATTCTAAATTCTTAAAGTGATTTTGCTAAATATACTATATTATACTTGTGTATCAAATCACAAGTTTATTTTGAAAATCCACTAAGAATTTTTATAACATCACAATATTAGGGCTACAATCTAGTTGCAACCCTAATAAAAATTTTTAATTACTGTTAAGAAAATTTGCTAGATTCACAGCAATGTTTTATTTACCACTTGCTTCACCCCATTCACGAATTACCAGGAATACCGATGAATAATCATCATTGGGGTAAGACATTTTCATTGCTTCTTGTAAGATGTGCCGTACACCTTCAACACTACCAAGATTCAAACCAAGGGATTTAGCTTCAGAGATAAATAAATCTATTTCTTTGATCAATTGTTGGGTGGGTAAGTTGGCGTTAGTGTAATTCCCTGTTAACATCCGTCGTAGATTTTGATCAAAGGTGGGTGCATAAAGTTTACTTTCGCGGAGAACGCGCATAAACAAATCTATATCAATGCCTTGCATCTGTACAAAAGCAAGACTCAAAGCAAAGCTAGTAGTGAGGGAAGCAATCAGTTGATTAAGTGCTAGGGTGAGGTTTGAGGCAGACCCTACAGGACCAATGTATACAGGGTCAGGGCCAAAGTTTTTTAGTAATTGACGATGACGTTGATATTGATTTTCTTCTGCCCCTACCATGACAATTAATCTACCCGTTTCTGCTTCAGGAATGCTGCCCAGTACAGGTGCTTCGATGTATTCTCCACCCGCAGCTACCACTGAATTTCGGATTTCTTGGCTTTCTTCGGGTGTAATTGTTCCCATTTGGATCACAGTCCGACCTGATAGAGTATGCCAAGAAGTATCTGTGAGTAAAACATGATAGATAGCTGGGGCATTAGAAAGCATGAGAATGATACAATCAGCTGAGCGAATAGCTTGACGTGGTTTTGTGGTAATTTCCGCCCCTGCTGCCCGTAGTGGTTCTAATTTTTCTGGGGTGCGGTTATAGGCGATTAGCTCGATATTTGCGGCTAATAACCTTTGAGCCATTGGTAGTCCCATTAATCCAGTTCCCAGAAATGCCACCTTCATGTTTCAATTTCCTTTGGTAAAGCGATCGCATAAGCATTGTTCTGTTTTCATTCATGGAGAGTAGCTATAGAAAATTTAAACCCTGAGATTTGAGATCAGATCCCAAATCTCTGGACTTACTCTACTCTCTTCAGTCTTGGCGATCAGCCACCTGCTGCAAAAGTAGCCATGATCACCACTGACAATAAAAGACCAGGAGCAAGTAAAGTTACTAGCATTAACAGTTCATGAGCAGTCATAATTAATACATTCCTTTCTATTTGTGACTTTTGATCTATCACTGCTATGCTAGTCCAACTAAAACCAAGACAGGATTTTTATAGGATGTTTTAACTAGAGTGCGGAGTCAGGGAAGAGTGAAGAGAGTGGGGAGAAGATAAATAATTACAGTGTTTTCCTCCCTTTTCCTCCTACCCCCAGACTCCTACGGCACAGCGAATCCCTGAAGCGTTTGAGATGCTTCTGGTTCTTTCAGTCCTTTGCTTTGAATCAGCACTCCAAAATTGCCTAATCCTGTGGGGTCAATCAATTGATGTAATGCCTCCCGACGATTAAGTAATTGTGAGAGGGGTAGCTGTTGATAGGAAAGGGCAGCAATTCTTTCTCCTAACCCCAATGCCATGAGAAATAAAGCTTGCTGTGTCCAACCAACCAGATTTAGACCACATTTTGCCCCCCACAACTCTAAAGCTGTAAAGTCAACGTGAGCAGTAATATCTTGTTGCCCAATATTAATGTAGGGGTTGTTATGGTGATGATGTTGGTAGTAGCACTGGAGAGTTCCAAGCGATCGCCTGGGGTTATAATAACGAGTCGCTGGATAACCATAATCAATAGTTAACACATACCCACGCTGCAAGCGGTCAGCCACTATACTCAACCAATCAAGAGCCCCTAAATTAATTTCACTCCGATAACCATCTGCATAAATACTTGGTTTGATTTCAATTCCCACTAACTGCAAATATTCTGCCAATTTGGGGGTAGATAGTTCACCAATAACTTCTGTAAATAGGGAATTACCACTTTTAGATTCTTCTCTCTCCTGATTCCCTATTGCCACATAAATTTCCCTCAATTCCCCTGCTTCTACAATAAACTCATGAACGGGAAAAGCATCAACCAATTCATTAGAAAAAAAGCACCCAATCACAGAATTTGATGATATTTCTTCCCAACTACACCAACGCACAGAAAAATGCTGTAATCTTTGTTGCTGTTCTTGCTTTAAACTAGGAGATTTTTCAACAATTATATATTCTACCCCAGAAAAAAAATGCGGCTCATACTGTTGTAAATAATTCAAAATATGATTAGCCAGAAGACCTTGACCCGCACCCATTTCCACCAGCGAAAAAGGTTTTGGTTTTCCTAAAATTTCCCACATTTGGGTAAACTGTCGGGCTAATAACTCCCCGAAATCCGCTCCCAAACTCACAGCAGTAAAAAAATCACCACCACGAAAACCAATTTTGACCGCATCACTGGAATAATAACCATATTCTGGATGATATAGCACCAAATCCATATATTCAGCAAACGTAATGCGCTGTTGAGGACTATTAACAATATAGTTAGTGATAGCTTTACACAATGGGGTATAGGAAGACATAAGCAAATTATTAGCTACTCAAAATTAAAAGTTATTTGCCAAAAATGATTTCAAAGGCACTGCAAACTTTCCTGTAGTCGTCTGAAGACGACTTTTGCTGTGAGACTCAGAATTTATTCTGAAGCAAGCTGGATGAGAATGAAATAAACCTGGACTTCGCTCACGGAAAGCCTGCAACCTGCCCTCTGCCTTCTTGCATTAGCATAATATCTACTCAACCACCATTTTAGTTACTGGTTGCCAAAAAACATCTTGACTCTCTATTTATCTCATGTTAAAGTAAATCAGACCAATCGGTTTGAAAAATTGATGGCAAAAGGTGAAAAAACAAAAACCAGAATCCTGCAACAAGCAGCCGAACTATTTAACCAGCAGGGTTACGCCGGTTCATCTATTTCCGACATCATGCGTGTAACTGGACTACAGAAAGGAGGAATATATAATCATTTTAAGAACAAAGATGAATTAGCAATACAAGCTTTTGAATTTGCCATTACTCAAATTGAGCAGAAAATGAAAGCTGTAGTCAAAAATCAACAAAATGCCATTGCTAGACTCTTGGCCTTAATTGATTTATTCAGTAGTTTTGTAGATAATCCAACCATTAAAGGCGGATGTCCATTACTAAACACAGCTGTTGAAAGCGATGATAATCATCCCACACTCCGAGAACACGCTCAACAGAAAATGAATTCTTGGTTAAACTTAATTTCTCGCATTATTAACAAAGGCATAAAAAGAGGAGAAATTAAATCAGAAATTAACGCCGATGAAGTAGCTACAATTATAATTTCCACCTTAGAAGGAGCAATTATGATGAGTAAACTTTATGGCGACAAAATTTATATGCTAAGAGTCGTAAAACATTTACAGCAATACATCAAAATTAATTTAGAAATTAATGATACAAACTAAATATTATCAACAAAAATTATTTTAAGTTATTATGTTTAGAGTAAAAACGTTTAAAAATACGACGTTTTATTTTTTTACTCATTTACAGACCAAACGGTCTGTATTTATTCACTAATCAGGAGTTATTCATGTTGAAATTTTACTACAACCCACTTTCCCCTAACGCCCGGCGTGTATGGATTACACTACTGGAAAAAGGAATTGAATTTGAGCCAATTATTCTTAACCTAGATGGAGATCAATTACAACCTGAGTTTTTAGCAATTAATCCATTTCACCATATTCCCACTTTAGTAGATGATGGTTTTAAGTTGGTAGAATCCTTAGCCATCATGGATTATTTAGAAAGTAAATATCCCACTCCATCACTATTACCTAAAAACCCCCAGGAATTAGCGAAAGTGCGAATGGTGCAACTAGTAAACTATAATGAATTATTTCCCCAAATGGTGACTTTAATTTGTGAAGATGAAGACTCACCCCAAATTCCTATAGCCAAGCAAAAAATAGATATAGTCTTTAAATTCTTCACGGAAATATTGGGAGATTCGCCTTATTTTGGTACTGATACTTTAACATTAGGAGATATTGACGTAGGAATTGGTATAACCACTTTAGAACATTTGGGCATAACTCTAAATAATTACCCAAAAATCCAAGCTTGGAGCGAACGTTTAAAACAGCGCCCAATATGGCAAAAAACCAAAATCAGCACAGAAGATTTTGAAAAATTCAAGCGCAGAGTTAGAGTTTTAGTCAAAATGCGAATGAGAGAAAAAGGCTTAGTGAAGAAAAGCTAAAAATAGATTTTTTTGAAACACAAAGTTTCATATATTTATTTCGTAGAGACATGGATTTGTCATGTCTCTATTTCAACCTATAAAGTTTCCTGATTGCTATACATGGTATTGTGTAATCTATTTGGCATAAATTTTATTTATCGTGAGTTTTATACAAAACTTTTACAAATGTTTGGATATACTAAGTAATGTAATGATTTAGTGCCAGATGCGGTTATTAAGATTCAAATCCTTAATAATCCCTAGCATTAACTGTATGTTCTCAAAATATTCGCGCATACGTGCAAAACTCAATTCCGGGAAAGCAAACTACGTGTAGTGTCCCAAAAGGAAATTCCTACCCTAGTTGATGGCGTATCCCACTGGGAAAGCAAGCTACGCGTAGAGTTCCGCAGGAAAACGCCCACTTTCTCTTCGGGATGCTTCGCGTAGCTTGCTTCCCCGGAGGGGTACGGCGATGGCGAAACGCCCGCTTTATAGCGATCGCCAAAACTCACCCCCAAAAGTCCCAAAATCTTTACAATAAAAAAGTCCAAGGGATTATTCATAACACCAATCAAAAATCAATGGGAATATTTGGATTTGGTAAAAAATCGGCAATGCCTAGCCGCGAACAAGCTTTACCTGGTAGAACTGAACAGATGCCCGTACCAGAAAAGCATTATGTTAATTCTCATCCACTTAAACCTCCTTTTCCTGAAGGTTTGGAAACTGCCATGTTTGGTTTAGGTTGTTTTTGGGGTGCAGAACGCAAATTTTGGCAACAAAATGGAGTTTATACAACTGCGGTTGGCTATGCAGCAGGTTATACACTTAACCCCACTTACAGAGAAGTATGTAGTGGTTTAACAGGTCATAATGAAGTGGTTTTAGTGGTCTTTGACCCCAAAGTTATTAGTTATAACCAATTACTCAAAGTCTTCTGGGAAAGTCACGACCCCACCCAAGGAATGCGTCAAGGAAATGATGTTGGTACACAGTACCGTTCAGGCATTTATGTCTATTCGGGTACTCAAAAACAACAAGCTGAAGCCTCACGGGGTGCTTATCAACAAGTTCTCAGCACTGCTGGTTTTGGCAAAATTACCACAGAAATTTTAGATGCACCAGAGTTCTACTACGCCGAAGATTACCATCAGCAGTATCTAGCCAAAAATCCTAATGGATATTGTGGTTTAGGTGGAACAGGAGTATCTTGTCCTGTAGGTCTTGCAGAAGCCAAAGTACAGTAATAGAGCTATATCATCACCGTCTTCCTAATGGTTGGCGGTGATACCTTCCATACCTCCTACATTCCTAACATTGCCACCAATGCAGCGATCGCTGTCACCCATAACATCAGGCTCATAGGTGCACCAATCAAAATTCCCGCGATCGCCCAACCTCTTTGATGATCCTTAAAATGTTGAACACTGCGCCACTTTCTACTCCTCCAAGCCCATTCATTCCCTTTTGCCCCCATAAACAGCGTCATAATCCAACCCACCTGGGGAACAAAGCAAAATAATCCATACCAGACATAATTAGGCCACATCCATAACCAAGGCATCAAAAACGCTCCCCAATTCCAGCCCAAAATTTCTTCGGGTATTTGCTCCTTACTATAAAGTCCACAACCAGAATTGTTTTTAGATAAAATATCTTCTAGTACAGGTACAGGTAAATTTTTTTTAGCCGTTTTTAATGCCTCTAAAGCTGCACGAGCACTAGGAAAACGCTGTTCTGGTGCAGGTTCAGTGAGTTTCTGTAACCAAGTAGTAAAATGACTGCTTAAACTAACTTTATCTTGGAATTGCAGGCGTAAATCTTGCTGAGGTAAATCACCAGGAGTAATACCCGTTAACAAATGAATTAAAGTTGCCCCCAAAGCATAGAGATCCGAAGCTGGAATTGCTCGACCCCCAAACTGTTCCATTGGTGCATAGCCATAAGTACCCACAACCGTAAAAGTTACACCTTCTTTAGCAGCTTTATCCTGCACTGCCCCAAAATCAACTAAATAAATATGATCATCTTTACCCCAAATTAAATTGCTCGGTTTAATATCACGGTGTAAAACTCCCGGATTTAATTCATGGAGATAAATCAGAATGTTTAAAACTTCAACAGCCATAAGCCGAGTTTGTCTTTCTCCAAACCTATGACTGGTTTGTAGTTTTTCCTTTAGGGATTCCCCTGGAATATATTGTTGAACTAAACCAAACCAAAGATTTCGGTCATCAATACAAAAATAATCAATATATCGGGGAATTCGTGGATGGTTTAGCTGTTTGAGAATTTGCCCCTCTCGTTCAAACAATTTCAGGTCATCCCACTGCACAGCACCACCAAAAGCCAGAAGCTTCACTACTACTGTAGCTTCCTCTTGCTCAATCGCCTTTAAATCCCTCGCTAACCAAGTTTGACGGATTCCATTATTGCCAAGTTGGCATTGGAGTTGATAACGTTCCTGTAATATTTGGTCTGCTTGCAGCATCTAGCACCTGCTGACAGTTTACGCTGAGTTAATTCCCCTGTTTATAGGATAATGCTAATTTTTTAGAGATGTTAGGGGGTAATAACTCAATCTTAAGCTGCAACCTATAAGTAGCAAGGACAAAAAGAACAAAGAAAAATATTTTGTAATATTCCTTACAAGTAATATGCAAGCAAGATTTTTAAGATAAATTTAGTCATTTCTCGATTTCAAGGCAATTTAATCACAAACCACAAACCCTTATACCTGCATTTCTCACAAACATTTCTCACAAACAATGTGATCGCAATCTATATAATCCTTATAGAGAAATGGTTTCGGGCATTTTTCACAGATCTGATTTTTGATGCAGTGTAAAAACCCAGAATCCAGATTTTATAAGGGTTTGAGGATTTTGGTGAGAAATCCGGGTTATACCAGGCGATCGCAATCAGAACCCGTTCTTGATGGCTAAACACTCGATTTTAGTTTATTAACCAGCTATTATAACAACCAATACAATTAACCATCTTAATATATATCGTTATTGAGCAGAAAAAGAAGAAATTGAAGTAGTAGATATGCTGTTACAACGTCATTTCCCAATTACCTCGTTCCCCAAACCCTTACCCAAAAAGGATTGCAGGGTATTTTATATTTTTAGGAATTTTTTTTAAAAAAAGGGTTGACAACTCCAGAAGTAGATTGCTATATTAAAGAGGTTGGAGGCGAGACGCACCGACAAACTGAACCGAGAAAAAATAATACTTTGAAAGACAGATAAACCAATCCTCGTCAAGAAACAATTATAGAGGATTCCGGAAAAAGAATTTTTCGGAGCCAATAAAAAAGACAAACTCAAAACGATACAAAACGGAGAGTTTGATCCTGGCTCAGGA
>DATGXB010000080.1:0-21155 GCA_035299225.1 Nostocaceae cyanobacterium
GCTATTTACAATCATGTATGTGTCAACAAACTAGCTATGTTCATTGGATGGAGAATATCATGAAATGTTGACATTTAACCTCTTGATAGGACTATTATATCTTAGTATGTAAAGTTTTGTTACGACATTCAACATTTCTGGGGTTCATGGTACTTTTCAAAAGTGATACTTTGAGCATTATCATCTATTGTTAGTATACTCTCAGCCCCATCAATTTGTACTCTCACTAGATAATTTCCGACTTTGACATTTTGTACCATAAAAGTTACTGTGCGTGTTATTGATTTACGTTTTTCAGCACGGAAAATATAAGCACCTGCTCCATCTTCAGAATTACCATTTATTTCATTTAGTAACAATAGCACTCGTTGATTTTGTCCTACAGGCAAATCTAAATCAATTCTAATCAAACCATCTTTAGTCCCTTTGCGCTGGGGTTGTTGATCTAAAATTTGGACAGATTGAATTATGGGAGATAAGACAAAAGCTACAGCATTAGATTCAACTGCAATAGCTGTTTCTAGATCATTAGTATCGGATTTAAGATGAACAATCTGCACACTTTGAATACCTGCTCTTAAATCATCTTGATTTACTCCTGCGAGAGAAAGTGTTATTTGTTCATCTGTAACTTTATCAGGTATAAATCTGTGTGAACCGATTTGAACTCTAGTATGTGTTCCTGCTAATTGTCTACCTTGAATAAGTAAAGTGCTATTTGATTGAATCCTTTGTCCTCGTCCTCCATCTGATAAAACACGTTCTATTACTGCTTGATTGGGGAGCAGATATAATTGGCGATCGCGCACAGGTAAAGGAACTTCTCCATGTCTGTTACCTTCAATCAATACCATGCTGGCTTGATAAGCTAAACACAGTCTATAAGGTGTTTGAATCAGAGTTGACCAAATTTTTGATAACTCATCATTAGTAAGGGCAATTTGCGAAATTTTCACTCTGTCAGGTTGATCCATTAAATCAGAACTTCCTAAATCTGGATCAGTAGACATAGACAAAGCTCTATTAATCATCTCTGGTGTAAGTAGAGGATGGTCTGCTAAAGTCCGAATCACTAAACCAGATAATTTTTGAGCTTCTAATTTGGCATCATTCCCATAAAAAGTAATTAAATAATGCAAATCTAAAGCAGTCTGATAACGTTTGATTAAATCTCCTTTAGGACGCAGAGGACGTAAATCTGAGTTAGCCATAGCAAAGTTAGGCATAATTCGATAAAGATAAATATTGACCCCTAATTTCGGCATTCCTTCCCCTTCACTATTTGGAGGAAGAGTAGTTACTTCAACAGCACTACTACTTCTACTAACTCCTTCTTGCAAAATATATTTTAATGTGGTCGTAACTGTAGCAATCGCAGTATCATTACTCATAGCAAACACCTGATTATCATAGTTCATTAAAATTGAAAGCAATCCAAATTTAACTACACCCAATCTTCTATTTCTGCCGATGTTAAAGACTTACCTAATTTAGTCATTTCTTGGCGGGTGGCTTGTAAAAGATGGATCATTTGTAATGGTTCATCTGCTGCTGCTGCTAAAAATGCGGCATTGAGGGCAATACTGCGAATATTTGCACCAGTCGCCTGTAATTGGGCTAGTTTGGCAAAATCTAAACCTTTGCTGGGTATCTGGGGAGGAAAAGCCCGTCGCCATAATTCTATTCTTTCTGGTATTCCCGGAAAAGGAAACTCCACAATAAAGCGTAATCTTCGGCGAAAAGCCCCGTCCATATCATCTTCTTTATTAGTAGTCAGAATGGATAAACCCCGGTAAGTTTCCATTCTTTGTAGTAAATAACTGACTTCCATATTTGCATAGCGGTCTTTAGAATCTTTAACTTCAGAACGTTTACCAAACAAAGCATCAGCTTCATCAAATAGTAGGACAACGCTACCCGATTCAGCCGCATCGAAGATTTGGGAAAGATTTTTTTCAGTTTCTCCAATATATTTACTAACTACAGCACTCAAATCAATGCGGTAAAGGTCAAGGTCGAGTTCTTTAGCGATGATTTCTGCGGCGGTGGTTTTACCTAAACCACTATTACCAAAAAATAAAGCATTAATTCCTAAACCCCGACCCTGTTTGTTCACCATTTGCCAGTCGTCATAAACCAATTTTTTGTATTTGACGTGTTGACAAATTTGCTGTAAAAGTTGTTTAGTGTTTGATGGTAAAACCAGATCATCCCAAGTTAATTTAGTTTCAATACGTGTAGCTAAATGATCTAGACCAGGGCGTGCTTGCAGTCGGCACAAATGCCATAAGGTTTTATCTATAGTAGTTTTACTATTTAGTTGGAGATTGTTATAAATAAATTTACTAATGGCTTGTGTACAAATGGCTTGAATAGTGCTGGCATTCAGATTAAATTGGGAGGCAAGGACTTGTAATAGGGAATCTAGATAATCGGGATGGTTGAGATGGGATAATTTGCCCATATTATACCGCCATTCTGTCAACTGTTCCTCTTGGGTTAATTTAGGAATATCAAAAGTAATTAGAGAACGTTCTGAAAAAAATAGTCTTTCACGACTACTAATTATTAACGGAGTCCGCACAGCATCCAAAAATTGAGTTAAAGCCTGTATTTGGTTTATATCATTAGTATTAATTTCATCACAATCTATTAACAACACACTATCAGTTAATCTTGCTGCCCTTTCCCAACGTTGTTTCAAAATTGGCAAAGAAGTAGAACTTGACAAAGTAGTAATAGAAACTCGACTTAAATTAAAATTCTGTAATATACAAGCAGCATTAATAATTGCTTGTTTAACTAACCGTTCACTTCCACAAAGTTGAATTAGCGGAAAGTTAGAATTATCAACATGATCTGACCAAACGGCTGCCAAATCTTCAGCAATTTTTTGATGAGATGATTGTAAAGGTTTATGCTCTACAGAATCAAGAGAAATTTTTTCTGTTATTCCCATCAATCTTTTATCACTATAACCCTGACCTAATAAATAAAATAAAATTGTTTGGTCAATTTGGATCGAACTGAGTGTAAATTTTTCATTTTGTTGGACTTCAATATCAATAAATTGCCAACGTCGCAATTTTGCTTCAGCCGTAAAAGCCTGCCAAGTCCCTTCCGGTAATACATCTAAAGCTAACCTAATTGTAGGAAAAATTAATAATTCATTACCCTGAATTTCAGCAAACAAATATGCAAATTGAGGGTCTATTTCTGACCCAGTAGCCAATAATAAAACATATTGTTCAAATCGAGTTAATTTGAATATCTTACTAAGTACACCTAGAAAAGTATTATCAGATAAATCAAAGTCCCATTCAGGAAAATTTGTTAGTAAATCTTCTAAAGGTAGTCCATCTTGATAAGCTTGTTTAATTAACAATGCCTTATGCAGCATTGATTGCACTTTCATTATTTCTAGTGTCAGTCCAAAGGTTTCATCAGACTGTTGCACTTCTTCATCTTCCATCAGATTTATATATTCGTGAAGCATAATTAATATCTACTTAATTCTTATTTAAACCCGTTGCCAGACTTTGATTTGTGAACTTGAATTAATATCAGTCTTTGCTCCCTGACTGACTAAAATTTTGCCATCAATGCTCATTTTTAAACCACAAACTCTAGTGCTATGCCCTTCTAAAGTCGCAAGTATATTACCTGTTTCTATGTCTAAAATTATCAACATTGCTCCTCGTTTATTATCTCCACCCCCAGCAATTATAGTTTGTCCATCTGGGCTAATTACTATTTTAGATACCATATTAGGCACTGAAAAAGTACGCACTAATTCATTAGTATATAAATTCCAAATTTTGATAGTTTCGTCTGAAGAACCGGTTACTAGCATTTTTCCATTAGGAGTAACAGAAAATGTACTACAAACTACTTGAATAGTTTTCAAAAGTTTTCCTGTATTTATTTCCCAAATTCTAATTGTTTCATCACGACTAGCGGTGGCTAACAACTGATGAGAAAATGATGTTTGCAGAGTATTAGTATTATTTTCTGTTTTGATATCTAATTCAGGAAGTTTCAAGGATTGAGGTAAATAAGCTAAACTATAAACTCCAGGGAAAAACTTAAACCATCCCCTATGTCCAGAGATTTTATGTAGCCTTTTTCCTGTGGATAAATCCCAAACATAAATTCTTCCTCCCACACCACCAATAGTCAAAGTCCGAGCATCAGGACTTAATAGTAGGGAGTCTATAACGAATAATTTGGTATCTATGCCACGAATTAAATTTTTACTGGGTATGTGCCATACTTTAGTGTTAGGTTTATCTTTTTCTTGCACTGCTATACTATTGGTAACTAATATCTGTCCATCAGGACTCATGGTAATATTGGCATTTAAAACTTCAAAACTAGATATTAGGGTTTGATTATCTAAACGCCATATTTCAGTAGCAGTTCTGCCAGCAATAGCTAAGATATTACCATCAGCACTCAAGTCAATTGTAGAACCATTGAGGGGAAATACCTCAATTTTCAAATCAAGTGTACAGTTCCATCTATCTGGTTGGGGTTGTAAACCTGTTTTCGATATGTTTAAAACTACGCTTGATGGTTGGTTGGCAACTGGTGCTAATAGGGCATTTTCATTAGTAGGAATGGGGATAATATTACTGTTTAAATCAGTCGAAACAGCTTGAGCGGACTGATAGCGTTGATTAATTGCCCTACTAATCATTTTATCGAGTATCCGACTTAAAGATGAACTAATAGGTTGAGGTAAATAATCTTGCCAAATCCAGCGATCTTCTGCAAAAGAATATAATTCAAAGGGGTCTATAGCAGTTAATAAAAAAATACTAGTCACGCCTAAACCATAAATATCACTGGCAAAGGAAGCTTTACCAAATACCTGTTCTGGTGCGGCATATTTAGGGCTACCAATGACTGTTCCGGTTTGGGTTAAGTTTGCTCCAGTAACAAATTTAGCTGCCCCAAAATCTACTAAAATTAATCTGTCATCACTACGACGACGAATAATATTTTCTGGTTTGATATCACGGTGAATTATTTGCTGGGAATGGGTGAAATCTAAAATTTCCAAAACACTTTTAAGCACTAGGCGAATTTTTGTTTCGTCAAAGTTGCCAACTTCTGCTAATTCTTGGGCTAAATTTACGCCATCAATATATTCTTGAATGAGATAATATTGTTCATCCTGTTCTAAGTAACCGATAAATTGGGGAATACTGGGATGATGGTCTAGTTTTTGTAGTTGTTCAACTTCGGAATTAATCAGTTTAGCTTTAACTTCTGGTGTGACTAAATTGGAATTGAGAGAGAAAAACTGCTTGACTGCACAACGGGGTTTTTGTGGTTGTGATTCATCTACTGCTAAAAATGTCCTACCAAAACCACCTTGACCTATTAATCTTAAGCAACGATAACGGGGTGAGTTTGAATTACCCAGTAATAAGGGTGAACCGCAATTTTGACAAATTAAGGCTTCAGGGGAGTTTTGGGGTTGTTGGCAGTTGGGATTAAAGCAGTAACTCATTTTAGGTTTCCAAAAAATGGGAGCAACTATCAAAAGTCAGATTTTTCTAAAATGGCATTAGCAAAGTTGCTGATATCATTCACTTTAGCAAATGAATTTGCACCAATAACTATTTACAGCAGGGAACAGGGAACAGGGAACAGGGTTGAAAGTCTCTTTGTATAAGAGTTTGTTCCAAAAATTTGTACCTCATTTACCTGAAACGGGCTGTATATGTAAGGAAGTAAAAGGTTGAGAAAAAAATTGATAATCTCTGCTGCTTTTACTCCCTACTTATTATCGCTTTTTATTGTTGCTCCCAATATCATTAACTACTAAGAACAAACGTAAGCAATTTAATGGTCAGACATACTACGGAGTAGTTTGCTGCTGCTGCTTTTGCTGCTGCTGCTGTTGTTGTCGTTTTAATACGTCCTGTTCTTGTTGCAATTGGTTCACAGCACCTTCTAATCGCTGTATTTTTTGATCGGCTTCGTTTACTTGTCGTTGTAGTGCGTCTTTTTCTGCTTGAGTTTTTGCATCTTTTTGTTTCTGTTCTATTTTTGCTCTAATTCTTCTGACGGCTGAGATTATACACCAAATAAAGCCAATTAAGCTGGCAACTATACCTACAAGAGCAGTTATACAAACGACTGTTGCTTGTAAACCTCCTTTAAGTATGTTCAAGAAGTGCCAGATAGCATATAAAATACCGGTCAACCAACCAAATGGATTGGTATCATTGTTTCCTCCTCCTACTCTTTCTAATAATCCAATGAGAGGAACTATCAAGACATTAACTATCTGTTGACCTATTGCAGCTCCGCATTCTTTCATTAATAGGAGTGTAGCTGTGGTTAGCCAGCTAATACCACTGACAGTACAATTAACATATTCTGTCCAGTAGCTATCAAGCCATGAGGCTTGTAATTGTCCTTTACCAGAAATAGAAATGGTTTTGGCTAGTAACTGTTTTGGTTGCTGCTCTTTTTGACAATCGGCACATTTGGCTTCTAAAATGTTAGATTGCTGGGCTTGATTGGGTGGGGTTTTTCCTTGAGTTAAACCTGGAAATTTGACGGTTTGATTATTGACAAGGCTGGCTGAGATGCTATCTGCATCTTGTTCGTAACCTTCGCGGCTACTTTCATTGAGGTTGAAACCTTGGACTTGGCGCTGGGCTACGTGTCCTAATTCGTGTTCTAATGTGCCTGCTTGAGCTTTGGAGGAAACGGCTACTCTTGTTCCGTCGGTTAGTCCTTGTAGTCCGGCTTGGTGCAGTGCTTGATCTACTGATGCCCCTTGGAATACTTGAACGTGTCCTAAGCTGATTCCGGGCATGAGTTTTTGATATTTGCCCATCAAGCCATTAGAAAGACGGCTACCACTACCCCCAAAGATATTGGAAAGATTAGCTTTTTTTTGCCAATCTGCTTTACCCTGAAGTTTGGATTTAGATGCTTGAGATGTACCAAAGCCGAGTTTGCCTTGTTTTTCTTCTTCTGGGGTGGGTTCGGCTTGGAGTTGGGCTTGTTGGCCTTGCTTTTCTTCTTCTGGGGTGGGTTCGGCTTGTAGTTTGGCTGATTGCGATCGCTTATATTGTGCCTTGAGAATGTTGGAAACGGCACTTAAATCGTCTGATTTGCCGAGTTTGGCTTTAGTTTGCAAGCTGAGTAACTTGGCTGCTTGGGCTGTTTTTCCTGCTTGAGCAAAATTTGGTGCAAGGGTGGGTTGTTGCTTCAGTTGGAAAGCGTGCATGGTGAGTTGGTGAGTATGTATGGTTTAGCAGGCGATCGCGTTTCTTGAAACTATGAAAATTTAAGAAAATCTTTATTTATGCCGGTTATTATAAACAACTGATGATCACTAAGGCAATAGATTTCACTGATGAATTTTCAATTTATTGTGATATAAATTACAAAATAGCAAAAATTTATAATATTTAGCTAAAATTTTGTCAGTGATTGCGGCTGTAAAATATGGTTGAATTAGTGTTACTTAGATAAAGGCAAGACGTAACTTAAACAAAAAAGCTTTTACTTGTAAGATTACATAGAGATACTTTTATAATCTTAACATAACTAATAGCAGGGATCTCACTGTTTAAACATCACTAGAAAACGACAAAATTCTGCAACTTACGCCACAGAATTTTATCAAAATGATATTGTGATGCTTTTTGATTAAATGAGTAAAGTAATAGCTATAAAGCATCTATAAACTGTTGGATTTTATCTAAAAGTGTTTGATTTTGGATTTTTTGCGCTAATTCTTGAGCAGTTTGATAGGAGGAACGGGCTAGATGTTTGCGTTTTGTGGTGGTGTAAATGCTGCCTATGTTGAGCCAGGTGGAAATTTCGCCGAGTGTATCACCTAATTCTTGATAAATAGCGATCGCCTTTTTATATAGTTGCAATGCTTTATAAGTATTGGCTAAGGTGCTATAGGTAAAACCCAAATTATTTAATGTTGTTGCTTCACCTGCACGATCATTTAAAGCGCAACGTGTTAATAGCACTTGATGGTAAATCAATAATGCTTGTTTCGGTTTACCTAAATCTGTATAGATAGAGGCAATATTATTTAATGTTGTGGCTTCACCTGCTAAATTTTTACAAGATTGTTGAATTGGTAATGCTTGTTGAAAGAATTTTAAAGCTTTTTTGGGCTTACCCATTGCATTATAAGCAAAACCAATACCATTAAGAGTTATTGCTTCACCCGCAAAATCTCCTAACAAGCGACGCATAGCTAAAATTTGATTTTGTAATATTAACGCCCGTTTTGGTTCATCCAATCTAGTGTAAATTAAAGCTACTTCATTCAAACTCGAAACCTGTCCTGCAACGTCTTGTAATTTCTGCAAAATTTGCAAAGCTTTATCAAAATATGTCAATGCTGAAGAAAATTGTCCCAAACGGCTGTAAGTTGAACCAAGATTACTTAGTGCTGTGGCTTCAGCTCGTTCATTCCTAATTTCTATCGCAATTTCTAAGGCTTGATGAAAATATTCTGCGGCTATTTGCGGTTGCCAGCAATTCAGGTAAGCTAAACCAATATGGTTTAACACATAACCTTCTTTAGCTCGATCTGGAATAGCTTTTGCTAACTCTAAATTTTCATTAGCAAATTGGAGATATTCTAGAAATTTACCCTGTTGATAGTAATTATTAGCAGTATTACAACGTTGTTCCCACTCTACGACTTGATTTAAAGGTTGTGTCATTTGACCTCAGCTATACTCTTGAATAACAACAGGTGGTCTACTCTCTAGTGGCAGGAGGCAGGAGGCAGGAGGCAGGAGGTAAGACAGCTTTTTATGTCAATTTTTCCTGGTTTTTTAAATGGCTAGTTATTCCTGCCCAGCTGCGTTAGTAAATATTTCCCTAGAATGAACCACCTCAAAAAAAAGACTTATTTTGGTTATATATTATTTTCTACCTTTAGATACAAGACGTAAAGAAAGAGGTAAGGTAATAAGTTGTATTGACAGTAAGATTATAGCCGCTTTACTAGTATAAACCTGGCTATTTATTCACGAGATTTTTAATTTTGGTCAATTTCGGGTAATTTTAGGCGATCGCCTCATTTTCGGTATTCAATTGTAATCAAAATTACTAAATATGTGTAGGGTGGGCATTTTTCGGTAAAACATTGAATAGAAGCGGAAAGTTTTCGGAAATGCCCACCTCAGTATTTTGCAAAAATCCAACAGAAACCCTCTATCAATCTGTCGTATTACAGTAAATTTTGGTTTTTAGTTTTTACTCGCTGATAAAGTTCTTCCATTGTTTCAATAAAAGATGTTTCTTGATTCCAAAATGCGGGAAAATCCCCTTCTTTTTTAATGGTAATAGCGGAAACAGGACTAGGGGAAGGAGTTTCAATAGTTTGGGGTAAACGTTTTGTACCTAACCAAAATTCTCTGATTGTGGGATTTTCTGTTACAGATTCCTTTTCTAATGGTGTATAGAGTGAAGTAGATTTTTCTAAATCAGCTTCTTGATTTTCTAAAGCTTGGGCAAGGATTTTCCCTAAATTTGATGCTGCAAGTTTTGCTTGTAAATCTTGTTTGGTTAATCCCCGCAATTCAAATAATAAAAAGGGATTATGATCTAATTGGGAAGCAACTAAATAATAAACTCCCGCAATATGTTTACAAGGGTTAGCATAATCAGGACAAGAACATCTAGTTGTAAAGTCTTTGCTGCTGTAGGGTAATAGATGTAAATCTAATTCTGCAAAAGCATCTTCGATATTTTCGGGAACTTCATTTAATAGCAATCGAGAAACAAAACTCGCTTTTGAAGAAAGTTTATTAATCACTTTATCCCAATTTTTCTTAGCAATGGGTTCAATTTCAATAAAAATATTGTAAGTTGGTTCTTTGTAAACTCCAAAGTAAGCATTTACTGAACCTTTAACCTTGGCAGTGATCTGATTTTCTTCGATTTCAAAGTGCAGGACTTTTCCACCACTAGCATAGGAACGACCCCGTTGTAAGCGTCCCGAATCAGTAAAGGCTTCTAGGGCTTTAATAAACCTTTCTCCCCACCATGTCCGGCTAAATTTTACCATAATTATGCACTCCTAATTTACTCTAAAATGGCTGATTTATTTAAAGCAATTAATTGTTTAAAAGCTTCGTTATCTAACTCTGTTAACCAAGATTCATCACTGCCAACTACCGCAGCAGCCAGTTTTTTCTTATCTTCGATCATTTGGTCAATTTTTTCTTCTAATGTCCCAATAGCGACAAATTTATGCACAAAGACATTTTTAGTTTGACCAATCCGAAAAGCGCGGTCTGTGGCTTGATTTTCAACTGCGGGATTCCACCATCTATCAAAATGAAAAACGTGATTAGCTTTGGTTAAAGTGATACCCACACCCCCAGCTTTTAAGGAAAGAATAAATACAGAAGGTTCGGTTTCTGGGTCTTGAAATTCGCTAATCATTTGTTCTCGACGGTGGCGACTTGTACCACCATGTAAATAATATGTGTTATAATGCAGATGATGTTTAATGTATTTTTCGATTTTTTCGCAAACCTCCGTAAATTGACTGAAGATCAATAAACTTTCACCTTCTGACACCGCTTCATCTATCATTTCTACTAAACGGCTGAATTTATGCGATCGCTCAACGGAAAAATCACTTCCATCTTGTAAAAATTGGGCTGGATGGTTGCAAATTTGCTTTAATTTCATCAAGGTAGAAAGAATTAATCCTTTACGTTTAATCCCTTCCGCTTCTTGCAATTTCTCTTCCACATCTTTCACCACCACTTCATACAATGAAGCTTGTTCTTTAGTTAAATTTGTATAAACTTTCTGTTCTACTTTATCCGGTAAATCGTTGATAATCGTCTTATCAGTTTTCACACGTCGTAAAATTAAAGGTTCGACTAATTTTTTCAATGTAACTGATTTAACTTTATCATTATCTTTCTGAATCGGAATCTCAAAAGATTTACGAAATTGTGCTTCTTTACCTAAATAACCAGGATTGAGAAAATTAAAAATAGACCACAAATCTAATAAACGGTTTTCTACGGGTGTTCCTGTTAAAGCTAATCTATGTTGTGCAGAAAGTTTGAGAATAGCTTTAGTTTGTGCAGCTTTAGGATTCTTAATATTTTGCGCTTCATCAATTACTATTCTTTGCCATTCTACACTGCTAAATAGTTTTTCATCCTTGCGAATCAGGGTAAAAGATGTGATAATGATATCATGTTGTTTACAGACAGTTTGAAATTCGGGGATTTGTTGCAAGCGATCGCTTCCATGATGTACGATAGCCTTCAAATGGGGAGCAAACTTGAGAATTTCCCTTTCCCAGTTCCCAACCACAGAAGTAGGTGCAATTAACAAAGTTGGTAACACATCATCCCTAGATTCTTTTTCCTGTACCAGTCGTGCAATAACCTGTACCGACTTACCCAAACCCATATCATCAGCCAAACAGCCATTTAAACCCAAACTTTCCAAATATTGCAACCATGCAACACCGCGCTTTTGATATTCTCTTAAAGTTCCCTGTAAATTTAGCGTTTCTGTAATCGGTTCTAATCTACTTTTATCCTCTAGTTTTGTCATCATTTCTAACAAAACATCATCATGTTCAATTTCCCAATCTTCCCCACCTTCCGCACTTTTATGCAAGAAATCTAACAGCGACATCTCCGGTTTTTCTTGTCCATGAGATTCCCAAAACTTCAACAATTCCTGCATTTTATCGCGGTCTAACTCCATCCATTGGCCACGAAAATGTACTAATGGTGCTTTCGCATTAATTAATTGTTCCCACTCTTCCAAACTAATAGATTCATCACCAATAGCTAATTCATACTCATATTGTACCAAAGAATCTAGACCAAAATAACTTTTTTTCTCTCCCTTTGTAGGTGCTAATTTTTTCCCGGATGCCTTGAGACGAACTTTTGCACGTTTGCGACCAGCCGGAGTATACCAAGCCGGAACAATAATTTTAAAACCAGCATCTTCTAAAATCCAAGCACTTTCTTTTAAGAAATCAAATGCAGCTTCTAAACTTAACTTAATTCCTTCTGGTGTATCCGTTTCTAAACCTTCCCATAATTGAGGATACATCCGCGCAGCATATCCTAAATTTAACAATAAATTCGTTTCAAAACTATCACCAAAACTTTTATGTACACTTGCTTTACCTGTTTGGTTCATTCTCCAATATTCAGCCAAAGGTAGTTTTAAAGATTGGTCTTCTTTACTAGCTACTAAAAAATCAATATACCAATTATCTATTTGTTCAGCAGGAGGAGAAATCAATTGAAAACAAAGATAAAATGCCGAATCTGTATGCAACCGAGCAATTCTATTTTTCCATGATTGCCATTGTGTATACTGTTCTAAAGCAGTACGATCTGTTATTGGGTTATTTTGAGGGTTAAGGCAATTTTGAATCAGAGAATCAGCGATTTTTTTCTGAAAAGCAGCCGTCAAAGGTGTGTGAGTAACTAAACTATTGAGGAGATTTTCTGAAAAGTGTCTTAATAAAGTTTCTTTGTGGTAAAATTCAACTTGTTCACTTGGTTGTGCTGCACCTGCCACACAAATCAAAGGCATATATTCTACATATTTTTGAATATTTCTTTCATACTGTTCGGAAACAATTTCCCAGTTTCCATAAAGTTCAAATTCTGGTGAAATATTTTTCTTTGTTTTGCCTTTGGTTGTTTTAGTTGCTAATTCTCGATATTTAAAAGCTGGGATATATTGGTCTTTTAAAATTACTTCTTTAAAATCCTGGGTGTAGTGATACCAGAATAATAAATCTGAACCGAGTTGAATTTCACCAGAACTATAAACAGTTAAAAAATGAATATCACTCAGAAGTTTAATCACATTAATTGCGGTAGGAATTTTAAAATTACCGCTTTTAGTTCCCGTAACAGTTGCATAACAATCTATTTGCCAATATTGAAACCCTGTATACTCATCCGGGGTTTCCATTTCCAGATATTTAATTAATTCTGGGGAAGGAATAGGTTGATCATTAGCAGTTGGTAAGGCAAAATATTGAGTAGAAACACGTTTTTCAAAATCAGCAAATGTGTCTTTTATTCCTAATTCTTGAGTCAAAAACTGAACTAAATCATTTTTCGCTAAATGACGGGGGTGAATATTCTGTTTATTGGTGCGGCTTTTTTTCAGCACAGGGGTTTCTACCCACAGATAAAAGCAACCAAGTTGAATAAAGTCAGTTTCCGCGTTTGGTATCCATGTACCATGAAGGATTTTCATAGTTGCATTCCTTCTGGATGTGTTTGGTGATAATAGAGATTGAGGCTTAGTATACCAAATATTGTGATAAATAGTGTATGACTTTAGCTTGAAGTTCAGGAATTTTGACTCAACCTTTTGCAGATATGCAATAAACAGCAGCTTTTAGCCTCTAATAACAAAATAAAAGGACACAGCAATGCCGTGCCCTGAAAAGTATCATGTACTCAATCATTTTTGTTCAAGGATTTTTAATATTTTATCAGTCTATACTCGATCTTTATCAAATCTTTAATTTTTTCTGCTGTATAAAGTTCTGTGTAGGGGGTGGTAATTTTTCTCCGCTATATGCATATCAACCTTATTTAAACGTATAAACACATATTATATTTGGTTTGCTAATGCTGAAATTGAGTTAATAACCAAGCACTAACTTGAGATTGGTCATTTTCCCAACTTTGTTGTAAAGCTTGTTCTAAAATGTTTAAGTCTAACCCTGGTAATACTAGGGATATTTCAATGCGCTTGCTCCCTTTGTCAGCGATGGAATAAGCGATAATTTGCGCGTTTTGTGTGTCAACTATCCAATATTCTTTAATATTCAAATCTTCATAAAGACTGCGTTTGATTCCCAAATCATCTAACAGTGAAGTTTTAGCAATTTCAATTACTAAATCTGGTGCAGGATAAATATTTAAGTCAACTATTCCTGTCCCTCTAGGGATAATTTTCGTATTTTCTCCAAAATAATATGCTAAATCTGGTTGACATTCTTTTTTACCAGGTTTTCTAAACGTGATTGTATCTAAACCTCTAGCTGGAATCCCTTTTAATGCTGTAAATAAAGCTATTGCTGCAATAATTACAATATGATCCTGACCATGATCAAAACCTACTGGTAAAATTTCCAGTCTCATGTAACCTTTATAATAGTAACTTTTTGCTTTCTCGTTGACTAACTCAGCAATTGTTCTTTCATATTCTTCCCAAGAAGCATAAATCCATGTATCTGTGGGTAATTGGGTTTGTGCTTGTGTCATTACCTTACCTGAAATTTGCAAAGCAACTGTCTCTGATTATATATGATTTCGGTGGGCATTTATAAGTTAAATTCTCAATCAAAGCAAATTATGTTAATAAATGCCCATACTACGTATATATTTTTAGATAATATAGCCTTCCTGTTTGATTTTTGAAAAAGACTGAGGTGGGCATTTCCTAATTTTTTCCGCTTCTGTTTAATGTTTTACCAAAAAATGCCCACCCTACACATACCTATATTTATTTAATAGATGAAAAATTATTTACCATAATGTTTATCCTGCCATGCTTTAAACCATTGGTCTAAATCTGGATGTTGGGATCTGGCATTTTCAATGATGCTTTCACCTGTTGCGGGGGGAATGATGCCAAATTCTTGTTTTAACCAGGTGCGAAAATGTTGTAATTCTGGGGTTGCTGCTTCTTCGGGTTCACTCCCATAATCAGCATAGCCTAATTCATCATAACCAATACTTAGTAAGGTGAGAAATTCCTCTAAGTTATTGGCTAAAACTTTGTTATCTGTACCTTCTGAACCTAAAAAAACAATGGGTGCTTCTGAGATTTTTTTATTGTCATATAACCAAAAACAGTAGGAAGAATCATCTTGAGTTTGTCCAACTTCTATAAACTGTTTCGCGGTTTCTGTATCACCATCAAAACAATATTTCATGTTTTCTGGTATAATTCTAACTTCAAAACCGCCGCTATAAGCTGTTTGCACTTGCTGGTGATATGCAAATAATTTCATTAATGCCGTTGGTGTGTCTTCTGGTAAAGAAAACATTGCACAAAATTCTTGAATGTTCATTGTATGATTAACTTCTGATTTAAGGGTTTAAAATTAAGGTTAAATCTAAAACAAATTCGGGTAAAACATCTTCGCCAGAAAGTTGAGGGGGGTTGTCAAAAGCAAAGTTGAGAATTTCTACTTCTTGACCTTGACGATAAATTTCTACTAATGGTGTTTGGGGGTCTATTAACCAAGCTAATTTAACTCCGTTGGCTTGGTATTCTCGCATTTTCTGACGTAATTTTTCTAAAGAGTCAGTTTCGGAACGCAGTTCAATGATAAAATCTGGACTAATAGGGGGAAAACGTTTCTTTTGTTCTGGGGTTAATGTTTCCCAACGTTCTAATTTAATCCAAGCAGCATCAGGACAACGAAAAGCACCACTAGGCAGTTTAAATTCTGTGGAAGAATCAAAAACTTTTCCTAATTTAGTTTGACGATTCCACAAACCTAATTCTATATTGATATTTGAGTTTCTAATTCCACTTTCACCACCAGTAGGAGACATAAGAATTAATTCTCCTGTATCACTAAGTTCTATTTGCCAAAATTCGTTAGCGATACAAAGTTGATAAAATTGCTCATCTGTTAAACCTACGGTGGGAGGTACATTGAGGGTAATATCCATATTGAAATATCCCTGCGCTCTTCATATATATTGTAATACATCCACTAATCTATCAAGTATTTTCCAAAAATCAAACAGGAAGGCTAAATACCTAATTTTCAATAACTGACTTGGGACGGATATCAAAAGCTAACTGTGAACGGTAAAAACAAACATCAAACTCATGAAAAAAATTCATTTGCCCTAATATTAACGGAACATTATTAGTTTTTGCCCATGCAAAGGCTAATTTAACACTAGGGAAATTACAAATCCTGGCTGATAAAATTACTCCACGAGTTTCAATTCTGCTTAAATTACCACCTAATTCCATGATAGTTGTTTGCTCTTCCCAAATTTTACCTAAATGTAATCCTATACTATAGGGTAAAACATTCACACTTGAGCCTGTATCTAGTAATCCTATAACATCTAAATTGAGTTCTCTATTAGTTAATGTGAATGGTAAATGGGGGACAAAATCAGCTATTCCTGCTCGATTATACCTTTGGAGATAGGGGAATCTTTGTGCTTCAAACATTACTGAGCCTTTTTATCTTCTTCTAGCATTTGTGCTAATTTATGAGCAGCTTCATAGGAATCATAAGGCGACCAAATGGGATAATCTAGATTAGGGTTGAAGATATCGGCAACGTCGTGAGATAATTCTGGTATTTGCATCTTGTTTTCGGTAATATCCTCCTCAGTATTTTGAATCTCAGCTTCTGTGCTACGTTTTAACTTAGCAATATACTGTTGAAGATACTCTACAAGCTGTTCTTGTGTAGCTGCTGGTAGAGATTCTATCATTTCAATAATTGTGGCGATCGCTTGTGATGACATATTCTTACTTTCCTCTCTTCATATATATTGTAATACATCCACTAATTTATCAAAATGCTGCTGTTCATGGGTGGCCATTAAGGATAATCTAATTCGACTGGTGGGGACTGTGGGAGGACGAATAGCGGGGGCAAAAATTCCGGCTGCTTTTAATTTTTCACCTGCTTTTAATGCGGTTGTGGGGTCTGATAATTGAAAACAAATAATTGGCGATTCAGAGGGTAAAATTTGAAAATCTGGTAATTTTTCTGTTATTAATTGCTTTAAATAATGGACATTCTGCCATAATTTCTCTCTTCTTTCTGGTTCTGATCCTACTATTTGAAAAGCGGCTAAAGCGGCGGCTGTATCAGCAGGGGAAAGGGCTGTGGTATAAATCCAACTGGGAGCGCGATTTCTTAAAAAGTCTATTAAAATATGACTTCCGGCTACATATCCGCCTAAACTTCCTAATGCTTTACTTAATGTCCCGACTTGAATTAATTCCTTGCCTGTACAATTAAAATAATCTACACAACCCGCCCCATTTTTACCCATAACTCCGGTAGCATGAGCTTCATCTATTAATAACATACAGCTAAATTTTTCAGCTATATCTAATAATTCTGGTAAGGGACATAAATCCCCATCCATGCTAAAAACGCTATCGGTAATAATTAAACAACGTCTGTATTTTTCTCTATTTTGCTGTAAAGAATCTCTTAATGCTGCAACATCACAATGAGGGTATTCTAAGATGGTTGCACCGCTTAAAATTGCCCCATTTTTTAAACTGGAATGGTTATATTGATCGGAGAAAATTAAATCTTTTTTGCTGACTAAAGCGGTAATTGTGCCTAAGTTGGCTAAATAGCCGGAACTGAAGACTAAAGCCTCCTGTGTTTGTTTGGTAGATGCGATCGCCTGCTCTAACTCTCTGTGTAACTGCCGATGCCCACTGAGTAATCTAGAACCAGTGCTGCCAGTGCCAAATTGTTGAATTGCGGTGATTGCGGCTTGTTGTAAGCGTAGATCACCCGCTAATCCTAAGTAATCGTTACTGGCAAAATTAATAACCTCTTGCCCAGATAGCAGCACAGTGGCACCGGGGGGACTGTGAATGGTTTGTACAGAACGATACCAGTCAGCCCGATGGATGGTGTTTAAAGCTGATTCTATCCAAGCGTAAGGGTGATTATTCATTACTCAGTTGGGGAAACTACAAATTGTTGACTTCTAGTTCACTACTGCTAAGATGGGCGATCGCCTGTCTGATCCATTCTTCCACATAAGCATCTTTGGCTAAACCAATTTCTTCGCTGACGTAGTGTAAAGCATGACTGACTTCATGGGCAGTATATCCCAAAGCAAATAAAGTCATCTGTACCTCTTCCAATATGCCTGGTGCGGGTCCACCAGTTGCCACAAAAAAGCCTGCTGACTTACGCCATTCTATCAATTTAGCCTTTAACTCCAAACATAGCCTTTCGGCGGTCTTCTTGCCCACTCCAGGGGTTTGAATCAACATTTGCACATTAGCCGCAATAATCGCCTGGACTAACTCCGGTAATTCTAGAGTATCCAAAAGAGCGATCGCTAATGCTGCACCAATCCCACTCACTGACAGTAAATGCCGAAACAAGTCCCTTTCCGCAGGGGAAGAAAAACCATAAAGAAGCGGTACTTCTTCTCGCACTTGGTAATGGGTAAAGACTTGAACCACATTCCCCGCAGTACCCAACTGTTTAGCCAAACGCTGGGGAATTTGCAAATCATAGCCAATACCATTCACTTCTAAGGTCAAAATGGTGCGCTGTCCAGAGGTTTGCACACCAGCAACAATACCTTTTAAATAACTGATCATGCTAGAAAACCAAAATGTTTTAAACCTTCTATAATTCCACCCGCACAAAGATTTTGTGCAAAATAGCAATTATTCGCGGGGTTTTGTTCATGCCATTGTCGTAACTCCGGCCTAGCATTCCCCACAATAATCCCCCTCTCGTCACCTACAGCGAATAAAGCAATATCATTACCTGAATCACCACAAGCAACTGTTTGTTCAACTGCAAAACCCCACCTTTGACGTAAATACTGCATTGCCTGACCTTTATCGCTGCTACGTGGCACAATGTCAAGGTCTAGACCACTGCTATAAATTAACTTTATGTTGAGGTTAAATTTCTGCAACTCTGTCTCAAGTTGTGGTAACACCAAGTGAGAGACTTCCTGTTGTAGAAAAAAGCTGACTTTAAACGGACGTTGTTCCGAATCTGGTTGCAAAACCAATTCCGAAAACTGCTTGGTTACAGATAATACTGTTTCCCTCTGCCAACCCTGAGAAAGAATGTTTGACCATTCCGAGTCGGGGGTATCCTGGCCATCTAAATAGATTTCCGTACCCACCGACAAAACCAACGCATCTGGTTCCATCAGGTTCTTTTCCGCTTGCAGTTGCCGATACAGCACAGGCGATCGGCCCGTAGCGTAAACAATCTTTGTACCATATTCTTGGCGATGTCTTTTCAATTCATCACTCAGCACCAACAGCGCATCATCATCACCCACCAGAGTGTGATCCAGATCAGTCACAAATAAAAATGGCTTCATGGCGATCGCTCCTAATAACTATATAAATACCAACCGATTTTCTAATGGTCAGTATAGAGGCTATATGTAAATTTCTGTCAATGCAATTTTCTCCAACACTAAAAAAAGCCACCCGCAAATTTTCAGCAGATAGCCTTAAATTAATAGATATTGTAGGGTGGGCATTAGCGAAATTTTGGGAATAAATACAACAATCTTTAAATCAATGCCCACCTATCCCTTAAACATTTTCAAAGGTAATATTTTCATAAATTAAATCAATTGGCAAACTAAAATCAATACTTTCCATCCTAATAATATCACCCTGAACATAAGGGTAATAAAGCCACATTCTCCCCTCACCCCGACGGTAACACTCAACACCGATTTTTTCAGATTCAATCAATAAATATTCCTGTAAACTGGGAATAGTCCGATAAAATGCAAACTTTTCACCCCTATCTCTTGCCTCTGTTCCAGGTGATAAAACCTCAATAATTAATTTTGGATATTGAATAAATTTTCGCGCTTGTAAATCCCGTTGATCACAACTCACAATCACATCAGGATAAAAATAAGGACTTTCTAAACTAACTTGTAACTTCACATCTGCCACATTAATCCGACAACCCTTTAACCGTAAATGATTGTATAATGTTCGATAAACATTGAGAGCAATATCATTATGGGGAATAGTCCCCCCAGTCATGGCTATAACTTCACCATGTACATACTCATAACGACAATCTTGTAAAATCTCCCAATCGAGATATTCTGCAATTGTCATTTTTTGCGGTTGAAGATTAGCAATCATTTTATTAAATTGGTAAACTTAATAATGATTCTAGCTTAGTTGAGTGTAAAAAGCATTAAAGTTATTTGTTGGGCTTTGATATTACTCAAACCAAGCTACAATTTTTGTTACAAGTGCTATTGAGATTATTTTATCTTGTCTAACCACTCAGATAATTTCAGATTACCTTTTTGATTCTCCAAACTAACAATTGCGTGGTTAGGCTCTATATTTAATGCTGTATTTGGCATTGAAGCAGTTGTTGGTGCTGTTGGTTTCGATGGATCATTAAAGCATTCACCTGGGAATTGCACTGCTGTATATCCGCCATTTTTTTTAATTTTTTTCAATCCTTCTGCACCATCTCCAAATCGTCCACAAAGAAGTAAAGCTGCTATTTTGGGCTTGCTCTTGCTATCAGCAACTTCACTCATAAACTTATCTATTAATGGCATATCTCTATACAATATATTTTTGTATTCTTCTGGTTTTAATGTCTTTGCTTTTGCATCTATGCCAGCTTGATCAACATTTGAAAGAAGTGGTAAATTTTTCCGTGTTTCAGAGTTTGAAGAGATAAGATCATAAACAGTCATCTCACGTTTTATTTTAGATTTATCGTATGGATTATGAAGAAGCCATTTCTCAAATTCTATTTGAGCTTCCATTGAAGCTTCTGCACAAATTTTTAATTGATCGCCGTTATCTATAAACCTCGTATACAAATATTTATTATGTATAGGTTGTTGAGGATCGGGCAACCCAGGATCTGGTAGTACATAAATATATCCTGTTTCAATTGTAAATTCTCCGAGTTCAGTAATGAAGAAAATCTTAGGCTCGACAGTTCCTGCTAAAGATAGTCGGGACTTTATCGTAGTCATAGATTCATCTAGAGGTTTTTCTGTATTAAGCTTAAAAAATTGATGAATTGCAATAATTACTGCCCATTCATCCAAAAACCTACTATCTATAAATGCTTGGCGAATCTTCTCTGGTGTATTTTCATTGTAGGTAGAGCCACCAATAACAAGGATTTTTCTAGCTGAGTTAGTATTTTTAGATGCCATATACTTTTATTGAATTTTGTGATCTATAATAATCTATGATATCAATACTTCGGACAGTTTTGAGAACGAGGCTACAAGGCTTACAGCGCAAGAAGTATAGGAAATATCGAATTAAATGCAACTCAGGTTTAGACTTGACTTTGATTTAATTATTGCTGGTAACTCAAAGCTCTAGAGGATAAG
>DATGXB010000081.1:0-2437 GCA_035299225.1 Nostocaceae cyanobacterium
CCCTCGGTCTGGTCCCCCTGCCCCTATTCCTGATACAATTCGATCTGGCAACACCTGTTAAAGTCCATAAATTAATTATTGATTCTGAAAACCACCATATGAGCATTAAAGAAGTATTCATGCCGGCGCTGAGTTCCACCATGACAGAGGGGACAATCGTCTCTTGGGTTAAGTCACCAGGGGATAAAGTGGAAAAAGGCGAAACTGTGGTGGTTGTCGAGTCAGATAAGGCTGATATGGATGTAGAAACCTTTTATGAAGGCTATCTTGCCCATATTCTAGTTCCATCTGGTGAAAGTGCTCCCGTTGGTGCGGCGATCGCTTATATTGCTGAAACAGAAGCCGAAATTGCCGAAGCCCAAGCTTTAGCAAGTTCTGGCAATACCGCAGCAGCCGAAGTTGCCCCCGCACCTGTACCCGTAGCCGCCGCAGTTGCTCCCGCTACCGCCTCTCAAAATGGGTCTAACCATAAAGAAGGACGTTTAGTTGCTTCACCACGGGCCCGGAAATTGGCAAAAGATTTAAAAGTTGATTTAACAACTTTAAAAGGTAGCGGTCCCTTCGGTCGCATCGTGGCGGAAGATGTAGAAACTGCTACAGGTAAAGCACCAGCACCCACAGCCCCATCTGTCACCCCAGCCCAACCTCAACCATCTGTCACCCCAGTTGCAGCCCCAGCCCCAGCCCCAGCACCTGTTAAACCAGCACCCGCACCAGCACCCGTGGCTGTTGTTCCTGGTCAGGTAACACCATTTACTACCTTCCAAAATGCTGTTGTACGGAACATGGTAGCCAGCTTGGCTGTACCTGAGTTCCGCGTCGCTTATACTATTACTACAGACGCACTGGATAAGCTTTATAAGCAAATTAAATCTAAAGGTGTAACAATGACGGCACTGTTAGCCAAAGCAGTAGCAGTGACATTGCAGAAACACCCATTATTAAACGCTAGTTATTCAGAGCAAGGAATAGTCTATCATTCTAATATCAACATAGCTGTAGCTGTGGCTATGGATGACGGGGGACTGATTACCCCAGTATTGCAAAATGCTGATACTACAGATATTTATTCTCTGTCTCGCAACTGGAAGTCATTAGTAGACAGAGCGAGAGCCAAGCAACTGCAACCAGAAGAATATAATAGCGGAACATTTACCCTGTCTAATTTAGGGATGTTTGGGGTAGATACCTTTGATGCGATTTTACCACCCGGACAAGGTTCAATTTTAGCGATCGGTGCTTCCCGTCCCCAAGTTGTCGCAACACCAGAAGGTTTATTTGGTGTGAAACAACAAATGCAGGTGAATATTACTTGCGACCACCGCATTATTTACGGCGCTCATGCAGCCGCTTTCCTCCAAGATTTAGCTAAGTTGATTGAAACCGATGCTCAATCTTTGACTCTTTAAGATGATGTAATTTAGCACATTGAATTAATTAATTTTAGGCTTGGAGTTGTCATGATTCCAAGTCTTTTCTGTAAATGGGGAGATGTTAAGTTTTGTAATAAGATCAAAAAAATGTTTTCTCAATAAAACCCTGGCTATTTTCAATAATCTTGACAGTAATTATCAATAATTTTACGAAAAATGGTCGTTCTAGCCCTTGACATTGACCTGTTAATTTTTTATGATAGGGAAAATGATAAATTAGTCTATTATTTGCTTTTTTTGGGTAGTGGTTAAAAGAGTAGGGTGCGTTAACGGAGTGTAACGCACCATCCCAGAACAATACAATTTCCAGGTGCCGTACTTTCTGTGCTAACACACCCTACAAAAAAGGATATTTTTTAGTTGGCTTTCTAAGTTGCTAGTTAGGGAAAATGTCTGAATCAGGTGGTTATCGAGCGAAGTCGAGATGATGTCCAGGATTTAAGGATTTACAGGATGAAAAAAGGATTTTCCAACCTGTTCCTTTTTATATGACACAAACGCCTGAGAACAAAAATATTGATTTACGCTATTTAATTGATAATTTTGGCATTCAATTAGTTATAGAACCGCAATTTTTTCCAGAATGGCAAGAAGATTTACCAGAAATTACAGATTTAGAAAAACAACTTTTAGATAAAGTCAAAGCTGGCTATATTAATCTTCTTAATTATCCGCCTTTACTAGAAGATGTGGTAATACCGTTTTACTTTAATAATGATACAAATACCGGGGGAGGGTTTATCACTGCTAAACCCCTACAAGCAATTCATTAGTATCAAGGTTTTCGTGAATTAGTATAAGAATAGCAATTGTAGATCCTATACTTTTTATTGGTGATTTTTATTTGTCTCCATTTTATGTTAAATCTGAAGTTCCCCCTTTGACAAAAGGCGTATGCTGTGCATAGCAAGGAGTTTCAAGATTGGCAGTGAGGATTTACTGGGTACAAATCAGGGAAACCCCAAGCAAATCTAAAGCCCGTTGTTGCACTTTTGTGGGTTCAG
>DATGXB010000082.1:0-26595 GCA_035299225.1 Nostocaceae cyanobacterium
GACTAGGGGAGTATTTGATTTTTGTCTAGACCATCCCGTAATATCTTGCATCCATGCCCTGATACCAACGGCGGTAAAGGCTTTACAGACTAACTTGGCTTGTTCGGTGCAGTAGCGCCCGGCTTCGTAGGCGTAATAATGGGCAATGATGGCGATCGCTATATCTGGGATGCCTTCAGTTTTCCATGATTCTAGGTTTGCGGCATCAAAGCCTTGCTCTATAAGGGATTGAGCCATTTTAGAGGGATTTAGGTTTGCATCCGATAATGCCTTCAAAATCGCCATATCGCTAACACCTGTTAACCTAGCCGTAGCCCTAACGCTGGCTTTACCCACACCAAACTCATCGATCTGTATTTCATTTCTGATTTGGTCAACAACAACTGCTAAGGCACTCATTCTCTAGCTCCAAGTCTAGGGAAGGGTGCAGTAAAAACGCACCCTAAGATGATGGGAAAAACTTATTAAGCGGCTGCTAACTCAGTTCTTTGAGAGTGGCATCTATGTCTATGACTATTTCCTGGGGTGTACTAAAGTTGCTATCACTCAGGTTGTAGTACCAAAAGCCATCGTAATTAAGATAAGCTTCCGCTACGGCGCGGTTGTCTAACCTGATTTCATACACACCTAGCCATTCTCCTGTGTTGCTATTGGTGCAGTAGAAAAAGTAATCACCAATAAATATGTTGTCGCCAATTTTTGGTACGTTGCCGATTGGTAGGGGAAATTCTTGTGGTTGAGGGATTTGTTCTTCTTGCTCACAGGTGGCTGTTTTCCGGTGATGCTTTTTAGCAAAACGGTTAAAAAGTAAGCACCATCCTTTTGGAGTGCCATCATTATGGGGCTTGAAGTGGCCGCAACCACAACAAGTCTTTTGCTGTTGTGTCATAATTAATTTGCCTTATTTAAGGTTTTAAGGAGGCGATCGCTCAGGTCTGGACAACTTAGACGATCGCCTTTTTGATGTTCTTAGTGTATCCTCTCACTTGACATAATGTCAAGTGTAACTCTACAATTTACATATAGACTGCAAAGTGATTGAATAGAGAGGAAGTCTATGCTTGTAGCTGTGCAAATAGAAAGAGTTGTTAGAGTAGATGCCCCCGGTATAGGTGCAAAAATCAAAGCAGCTAGAGAAAGAGATCCGCGCTCAGTAGAAGAATTAGCAAAGGCAGCAGGTATGACTCGTGCTAATTGGTACAGAATTGAGCGAGAAGAAAACGATGTTTTGCCAGAGTCTAGACTCCGCAAAATCGAAGAGGTTTTAGGTGTTGACTTTGGCGTGAAATTTGAATAGAGCGATCGCTCAATACTCCCAAGAAGCGATCACTTTTAACTGTAGAACCTGAAGGATCATCTAACAAACAATTAAAATACTTATTATTTTGTTTACTCACCCAAATAAATCAACCCTGATTATGTACTATTGATAGATACACTTAAAAGAGTTGATATTAAGGAGGCTTTTGTTTGAGTTTATTGGTTATCGTCACTTTTGATATTGAGAGTAATTGCTATTTCTGGTTATGGTAAGCCGGAGGCAATCACTTCTCATTCATCAGCAATACTTCGGACATTTTGTAAAACCAGCTAGACTGCTAACGGTAGAATGCGGCTTTCAGGCTTTTTCATGAGAAGAGCCGATAACGGAAAATCAATGGTTTCAAGCTCTCCCTCAAAAACTGTCCGAACTATTGATTAGGAAGCTTGGGAAATAAGGAAATAGAAGGTGAGCAGCAGCTTATTTGTTGCATCACTAAAACCTTAATTTTGGTCAATGCCTCGTATAGCTATCAAACAAGGTAATAGTAAAAACATATTACTTGCTTATTGAGCTTAAATATTTTATTAAAATATTTACACATATCTCCTTACATATTGAAAACAGTGTATAGTAAGTACAAGTGGAATTTCGCGTACAAAACAATTCTCTGAAGAAAAAAAGAAAGGCGAGTTATGGCTTACCAAAGTGTAAAAAGGAACAATTCTTCTTAGAGTTCAACGCATTAACCAGCCAGAGAAAATCCCTTTTCACCTCTTCTTTAGGGAGTAAGTTTCCCTTGCAGGATGGAGTGAAAACAGCCCTACTGAAATAATTTGTTATCAGTTGTTAGTATTACGAGTAACAAAGAACACGAAATCCTACTCCTTAAAAAAGTGGGATGAGCTTTAACAGCTTACGCCTTGGCAGGAAATGAACCAAGTAAATTGGTTCTACTATGCTATGCTGTGAGCGGGGAAAATTACACAAAGAGAGAATAAAAAAATGAATCCATCACTAGAACAAGCATACGTTGGATTAGGGCCGATGCTACTTGAGGAAGAGTACATGGTCGCAAATCAAAAAAATATTGTTAATGAGGTAGTCAAGCAAATTGGTTTAACCTGCGATGCTTTGGAAAAGCGTGAAAATCTTCCTAGAAATAATCAAAACTTCGCTCCCCATCATGTGATTTCTATTATTGGTGGTCGTGGAACTGGTAAAACATCAGTGGTGACTACCATTGCCGAGCAAGTTAAAAAGGACGTAAATAAAGCGTTTGTTATCGATTTGATCAGTCCCGATCAGTTAAGCTTAAAATTTCCCGTTTCAGCAAATATTGTTTATGCTGTGGAGCGCTCGTTAGAAAAGCAAGAAAAATGGGGGATAATTGAGAAGAAGATTCCAGACGAAAAAGAACGTAAATTTCGACCTGTAAGTTGGGCTGTGGAAATTGCAGAAACATTTGATGTTCTTTCAAGAGATAGTATAAATACTAGAGAGTGGCACGATAAATTATTTAAATTAATGGTATCTCCTGTAGACTTAGTACCTGATTTTCATAACTGGTTAGGCAAAATATTAAAGGCAATAGATTGTGAAGTTTGTGTTATTTCTATAGATGACGCTGATATCTCTGTTGAAAAAGCAGAGGAAATCATAGAAACAATCCGAATCTACTTGGCTAGTCCGCTAATAGTAACTTTACTAGCTATAGATTTGCCCTCCCTAGAACGTAAGTTAAGAAATGCTCGATTGGCAAAACTCCCTCCTGTGCCAGAGTATAAAGGAAAAGAGGATGAAGACCGGCTGTATTTAGGCATGAATAGAGGAGCTTATCAATCAGCCGAAGCTAAAGCCGAACAAGAGTATGTAGAAAATTTGCTAGTGAAAGTTTTACCACCAGCAACACGCTATTACCTCACCAATATATCAAAAGATGACAGATTATATAAACCATTTCAAATTCCTGGAAAATCCAGCCAGAAAAGTTTATTTGAAATTGTATCTGAAGCAGATCAAAAAATTCCTAAAGATAGTGGTGTTCCGTTAGCGCCCTTGTTTCAAAAATATCCAGAAATTTTTGCCGATAATATTCGCCGATATTCCAATCAGTTTGTTCAGATTAGCAATTATTGTCAGCAATATATCACTGATATATCAAGAGTATTAAACATGTCTGACGAAGAAAAAGCAGCCATCGTGAATGAAGATAGAAGTACCAATACTTCAATTTTAGGTGAGGATTCAACAATCGCAAAAAAAGATGTTAGCCAAGAATCTTATCTCAATTTTCCTGAAACGGCTGAACAGATAACAACAAGTAAGTTTCAAATGCAAATATTGCGTCCGTTTTTATCTGAGGGAGACTTTGCGATGTTGCAAAGTTATTTGAGTATTGACATACAACAGTTCCAGAAAATCCATGAGCTGGCGATGCTTATATTACGTAGGGGTAAGGCTAGTTTTGGCTATAAAAATAGATTAATTTATATAATCGCAGATAAAAGCATTTTAAACAGTATGAGTTCTGCACTCATTGATCTCTTGGGAGACTGGATGTTGTGTAACGGCGGTAAGATGGAATATATTATCGACCTACTTGATGTAAAAATTAAAACTTTTGCTTTTCTAAGCATTGAAATCCCAAAACTACTAACTACGTACTTTTCTGAGGAGAAACTATCACTGATAGAACCTAATCTCAGTCTTAATCAAACAGCGATTGATGATTATGTAGGTGGAAATATTGTTGTACCTGTAAACGAAGATCGCCTCATGCCAGGATATGTCAAAAATTTTAGTAGTTTGGGGCGCTACATGACTGTTATAACTGATATCAACAACTTCGACAGACAAATTCAAATTAACAAACAATATGTAAATGTATTCCGTAGGGCAAAAAAAGACGAACTTCCTCAGAAAGACGATTTGAAATTAGCGGTTTATCGAATTTTTGGTGTGTTAGCTACACAAACAATTTCTCACCTTTTTAATTTAATACTAGAGTTACGGTATGATGGTGATGTTGAGCAATTATTTACATCCTTACCAGTCCGCAATCTCCTTAATAGCACTACTAATAAGAATTTAGCTTGGCTGGTTGTTGACGTACCTGATATTTTAGACTTATTACGCCAAATTATAGAGCGAGAGGAAAAGAAAGTAAGCTATTCTCAAAAGCTCCTTGCTCTATCTTACATTGCCGATTTGCCTATGAAAATCTTGATTGCTTGCATTGCTGGAAAAAATGCTGATGGCAAACGAAATAAACTTTTAAACTCTATTTGGCAACTTTTTGATACCCTCACTGACATAGGTCTCATTGAACGCAAGCAAAAAAGCCGCGATGTTGGACAACTAAAACTTAAACCTTCTGGTAAAGCGGCTAAAATTCTGAGTGAGTTGAGCGAACATTATCCATCATTCAATTGGGAACGGCGTTGGGAAGCACTGGATGTTTTGATTAACCAAACCCTGAAAGATGCCAAATTTCAAACTTCATGGGACAGCGCGAAACAACCTCCAAAGTTATGGACAGAATGGGCAGACACAATCTTAGAAGGCTATTCACCGGAAAATATTAAAGCAACAGATATAGATAAAGACAAGAGTGAGTGAAAGTAAAGAGAGATATTTGTCAATTTCATAACTGAGGAATTATTGAAAAATGCTTTCTAAAGTAAAAAGACGTGAAGCTATTTCTTTGCTCTTGGGTGATTGGCGTGAGTTTCAAAACTGTACAGAACAAGTACATTTATCTGGGTTGTCAGCCGAGGAAAGGGCGACTGCTTTGTTAACAGCTATCTATAAGAAATTGTCAATACAAGAGGAGCAAGGAACACAAATAACAGCCAAAAATTTTGTTGATGTGCTCTTAAAGTTTATTCCAGTAGACTACTTTAATGTTTATTCTGAAGTTTTGAGAGTGAAACCTGATAAATGGGAAGATTGGCTACAAATTTGTTGGGGGCATGACGACGATACGTTAACTATACTGTCAAATCTACCTAAAATTGAAACTGAAACTGAGTTACAAAATTTTGTAGAGTCTGTAGGAAAATTACCAATTATTCAATCACCAGAACTAAATAACTCAGAATTAAACAATTCGGAGCAGATATACATTGACAATCATATACATTTAGGTCTTTTGTGTCCCCCTTCTTTGCAATGGGCACATTGGATAAATACAGGATTTCACTACAAACACTACCTAGTAAATAAAAGAAAACATTATTCCAAGCATAATCTCAATGGATATGAACTCAGCGAAGACAAGATTGAGGAGCATTGTAAAGGCATTCAATTATCTGATAGTTATCTAAATGTCGCACGGGTTCTTATAGGAGCTTTATTAGATTTTTACAAAATACCAAATTCCTCAAATAAACCAATTAATTTAAATAATGATGAAGCTAAATGTTCTAAGCTAATAAAGCAAGTTACTGACGGTTTGTATACGGAGGGATTAGATAATCAATTAGATAGGGAAACACTTGCATCATTACTGGCAACAGAATTTTCGTCTGAATTAAAGAATAGTTCAGACTTATCGCAACACTTGTCCAAATCTACCAGGGTTGGTGAGCCTTTTTATTCTAAAGAAGACGTAAGTTTATTTCTAAAACATGAAAGGAAATGTATTGCCACACTACTATGGAAAGCTTACAATAATAAATTAGGAAGTTTTTTCCAAGAAGTCTTATTCACTTATCTACGTTGCAAAGGAGCGTGGTTTCAGATAAATAGCGGAAATAAATTGGAAAAGCTCCAGCCCTCCGAACATGTTTTATTAAAAACTTATGACTTATCCATTGTTAGAGATGATAATTCTGACACGGATTATGTTGGTAAGTTTCACAATTGTATGTCAGCGGCAGTTAGAGACTTCTATTATCTTGATAGCAAATTTCTAGAAAAAGTGGAGTTGCGGCTGCCGTTCATTAAAAACTTAGATATAGCAAAAAATATACTCTGGTTAAGATCAATTTATGAACGCGTAAACTGTGATTTAGTGTTGAGTTTTCCTAGATACACTCTGAATGAGAAAGATGGTCACTACAACAAAACTGGAGAATATTTGAATTTTATTAAGAGCATTAAAAACATTGTTGATGAAAATACTACTAGAGGATTTAGGATATGCGGTGTTGATTTAGTAGGAACTCATGAAAATATTGACTGGAGTTACTACGGTCAACTTCTTAGGGAATTGAAAAGTGACATTCTTAAGATAACACCAAATGAATCATGTTTTGTTACCTATCATTTAAACGAAGACAACAATCTTTTTCCCTTGAAGGAGATATGTGAGATATTGACAATTGTTAAGGAAGGTAAATTAGAAGAACATGACAGGATAAGTTATGGTTGGAGTTTGCTATTAAAAGCGGATAAATCTAATGATAAAAATGTAGATATAAGCTCAAGAGAGTGGGATTTAATAGAAAACTGGCTTGGTAAACTGAAAAAAGATTTACCAACAGAACAAAAACAGATAATTAATGACCTGAAATCATACAGAAATGAGTCTGCTAGATTAGATTCCGATTATATGTCTAAACTTGCAGATTTTTTACAACCACTAGTTCAAGAGGAGCTAATAAATAAAGGTATTTTACTTGAAGTTTGTCCAACATCTAGTTGGCGTATTGCAGGTATACCGCCATTTACTGAACATCCTGTTGAGTCTTGGATAAGAGCAGGAGGGGAAGTCCTAGTTGGAACAGATAATCCGGCCGTTTTTCCCTGCACAATTGAATCAGAATATTACATGATAGAGAGTATAAAAAAGAAACTATCTATGCCCAACGAAACTACACCTACTGCTACGTCCTGTGCAGTTATCCTTACAGCGATTCCTATAGAGTATAGTGCTGTTCGTGCCCATCTCACCGACCTCCAGGAGGAGCATGTCGAAAGAACGATTTATGAGCGTGGAAAATTTATGTCCAATGGTCAAACATGGGAAGTGGTTATTGCTGCGGTTGGTCAAGGTAATTTGGAAGCAGCGATGAAAACAAAAAACGCCATCACCTATTTCAAACCCAGTGTCATACTCTTTGTGGGAATTGCTGGAGGCATTAAAGATGTCAAATTAGGTGATGTCGTTGCGGCGACAAAAGTATATTACTATGAATCTGGCAAGGAAAGTGGCTCGAAGTTTCAAACTCGACCAGAAGCTAAACATTCAACAAATGACTTAGTAGAACGAGCCAGAGTTGAAGCGAATAAAACAGACTGGCATGAAAGGATAAAAAAGTCGGAACAAGACAATGTAGCGGAAACCAAAGTATATGTTGAACCTATAGTTAGTGGGGAAAAAGTTATTGCTTCCAGAGATTCATCTTCGTATGAACTTATTAGGGATAGTTACAATGATGCGATCGCAACAGAGATGGAGGGGGGAGGTTTCCTGGCAGCGGCTCATGAAAACCAGCAAGTATCGGCACTTGTTATCCGAGGAATCTCTGATCTGATTGATGGCAAGAGTGAGACAGATAAGACTGGCTATCGAGAGATTGCTGCACGAAATGCCAGTGCGTTTGCTTTTGAGATTTTGGCAAAATTTAAAAAGCCATATATTTCATAAGAAGAGCAATCAGAATTACTATTCAATGCTTAGACTGTTTTGGTAATGATTTGTATTTACCTATTTTGATAATACCGATCATAAATTGACTATTTAGGCTATAGAAAGTTAATTGTTAATTACAAAAAGCTATGAGTAATAAAGACCAAATTCTTGAAGTTATTTTCAAAGAATATGACAAGTTAAAGTCAGAACAGGCTCAAAGGATAGGCTTTCGGGATAACTTGCTATACGTTACTTTGGGTGTGTTTGGGACAATTATATCGTTTGCTGCTTCCAACCCCTCTAACTACTATGCTCTGTTGGTAATTCCGTGGGTCTGCCTCATCCTGGGTTGGACTTATGTGGTAAATGATGAGAAAATTTCGGCGATCGGCAGGTATATTCGCTACCAGCTAGTTGATAAAGTTATTGAAATCACGGGCTATGGAGATAAAGAAATTCTTTTCGGTTGGGAAATTACCCATCGTAATGACAAGCACCGCAAACGCCGCAAGATTCAACAATTGATTGTAGATGAAATTACATTTGTCTTTTCAGGTGCGATCGCTCTTTCAGCTTTTTGGTTTTTGGTTTCCCAGCCTCCTCTAATAATAACTATTCTGTCTTGGTTGGAACTTCTGCTATTAATTGTGTTGGGAGTTGAGATGTTTACTTATGCTGACCTGGCAGAAGGCCGCTAGGGTAGTAAAGACAAGGCAAAAAAATATAGGCAACGGCGACGCTATAATACTGTTAATGCTAATTAGGGTGAGATTTCATCAACTCCCTATTAGGTTTAGTAAACAAGCCATAAAATATTAAAAGTAATATTACTTCAAGTTTTTAAATGGCTGCCCCCACAAATCCCACATCTCCTTATTAAACGGCGATGGTGAATTGCCAGGGCATAGCTGATGGCGAAACGACCACCATAGGCGATCACGTTACCGGACAAAGTAAATGGCGATCGCCTTCTTTGATACCTATACGTTAGTATGATGTTAGCACGGATATCAACCTTGTGAGTACAATATTCACAAAATCAAAATAGTGTTGTTATCATTGACGTACTAACAAATAAGGCAACTATCAACTATATGGCTGTTGAATCTCGCTTAACTATTCGTCTAAATCAAGATATCCGTGACGCGCTCCGTCGCAAGTCTGAAGCTGAAGGTAAGACGGTAACAGAAGTCATAGTATCTTTTATCATGGAATACCTGAAACAGCCTACAGAAAACACTGAAGGCGAAAAGGCTTCTCTAACTGTTGAGCAACGACTAGAGCGATTAGAATCCCTAATAGATAGACATTTGGGGGAATTAGCGGCCTGAGAGAAGAATTGGAATCTCTCAGGCAGTGGCGCGATCGCTTCATAAATTCAGTTACAGAAGATAAACCCGTCTGATTTTGGTGGGTTTATGTTGTTTTACCCCTTGATTTCCGTACTAACTCTGTACTAACATTTGTTTTTAGGTTAGCACAGTACGACAAACAAGGAGGTGATTTTTTGCTAGTTCTGGAGTACAAAATCAAAGCAAAATCAAAACAATATCAAGCGATTGACGAGGCGATTAAAACAGTCATGAAAACTATCAAAATCAAGGTACAACCTACTCAAGAACAGATTGATAAGTTTGATCAATACATCAAAGAATTAGAATGGTTGTGGAATGTTGCCCTGTCAAATCAACTACACAACCATTGCGTGACTTGGTACGATTGGGCAGAAAAAAGGCAAAATGAACTCAAAAAAGCTGCCGAAAATCTAGCCAAACTGAAACCAGAAAAGCAGGAATTGGTTAAGAATTTCTATAGCCATAAATATGGCGAGAAGCAGCCTAAGTTATCGGATGCCGACAAGAAATTAGTAGCTAAATTTGAGATATTTAACAGATGGCTACCATTTGATTTAGATGGAATAATTAAAACTCCGTTGAGGATTGGCAATAGTGCCTATGAAGGTCTATCTTGTCAGATTGCTACAGGAGGAAATTATTGGAAGCGTGATGACAACTTTAATATTCCTATCAAGAATAAGAAAGGCGAAACTATTTATATTAAAGGAAGTAAGTTAGTTAAAGGCGATAAACCTTGGGAGCGAATACAAATTAAACCTCATGCCTATCGCATTTTTCCAAGCGGTAAATTTGAAGGCAGAGAATTAGTGGACATCATGAAACTTGATAATTTGGCAGGTTTGAACAGTCTGCGAGCCTTGGAAAACTTACCAGATTTAACAATTTTTACTGATTATATTGGTGGAACATTAGAGTTTTTAAAACAAGCTTGGTTAGCGTTTTTAGATCCAAAAAGAGTCAACAGCAAAAAGCCAAAATTTAAGAATCAAGACACACCACTTACGACTATATCCAATAACCAACGCCCACCGATTAAAATTGATACTAAAAGTGGCTTAATTAATGTTACTGGATTGGGTCAGCTTCGAGTAAGTGATAAGTCATGGGTTAAGCGATTAGAGCTTGACAATCATGTAGCTAGAACTTACATGATTACTAAAAAGCCATCTGGTTATTACATCAATATAGTAGTAGCTCATCCTTTACAGGAAGAAAAAGCTAAATTAACTAAACAATTACCTAAAATTAAAAAAGAATTTGGTGAGGATAGTCAAGAATATGCGGAAATTGTTACTAAATTTAATTCTGTTTGTGAGCAAATGAAGCTATCACATCCACAAACTAAGAAAGATTTAGCAGTAGGGATAGACCCCGGTGTAAGTGCAATAGTTTCTACAGATCATGGTGCTTTGTTCTTGCCCAATTTAGAAAGGGAAAGAATATCTATTCATATTGAAGAATTGCAATCACGTTTGAATAATATTAAAAATATTAATGATGAAAAATGGAAAGCAGAAGGTAATAAAGGGGCTAGACCTAAGACTAATAACGAGATAAAGTTACAATCTAAAATTTCTCGGTTACAAGAAAAAGGTGCTAATTCTGCTAACTGTTTTAATCACAAATTATCTACCAGAATTAGCAGAACCTATAAAAATGTCTGCTACGAAGATACACAATTAACCAACTTACTGAAGCAAACAGAACCGCAAGCATTGCCAGAGGGTGTAGGCTATGCTCACAATGGCGCATCGGCTAAACGTGGCTTGAACTGGATTTTAAGACAACGTTGCTTAGGAGATTTAAAAGCAAAAACTAAACAGAAAGTAGAATCAAGAGGAGGAAAATTTGACGACTCTACGGCTAATTATAGCTCTCAAATTTGTAGCTGTTGCAGTCAAAAGGGTGAGCGATTATCACAGCATGAATTTATTTGTAAAAACCCAAACTGTAAGTCTTTTAATCAAGTACAACAAGCTGATGTTAACGCAGCCAGAAATCATAAATTAAATGCTGGCTTTGAACTAGGAGAAATCAAGTATTTTAATGTTAGACTTGTTTACCAAAAACCCAAAAGATTTAAACATAAACGCTTGACAAAATAACTGATTATTGTTAACATAAAATTACCGCAGTTTGGACGGGGACTTAGACAACTAAGTTATGGCTTGCAAGTTAGTTTTACTAACCCAAAAGCAAGGAAGATGGTGACTACTTCCATAGATCAGCCGGAATTATGGCTGACAGTCTTTCAAAAGAGATTACTTGATCTTCAAATTTGGCAAATCGAAGCGGGAGCAAAAACCCCAGGCATCTGCCAAAACCTCAGAACCTCGACAAGTCAAGGGATTGAGATGACCTTGCGGAATATTTTAGGAATGAGCTGGAGGCTAGGATTGAGTTTTTGATCCGATCTGCCAAAATTGAACCAGAAATTCAGACGCGACAAGAGGTTTAAAGGTCGGGGTTGACGGTCATCTAATCCCTCTTGAGGGGCTGAAACTTGATAACGTGGCTCAGTAAAGCCACGATTTAACAGTTGACGGTCATCTAATCCCTCTTGAGGGGCTGAAACGCTTCATATCAACTGCTGCTATATTTGCTTCTTCAAGTTGACGGTCATCTAATCCCTCTTGAGGGGCTGAAACATTTTTTTGTCTTTTAAATGCCTAGCTATCAGGTGTTGACGGTCATCTAATCCCTCTTGAGGGGCTGAAACGGGTTGCGAGTGCAAAGGAAAAGACTATTTTCTGTTGTTGACGGTCATCTAATCCCTCTTGAGGGGCTGAAACTGGAACTAACAGAAACCATGACTACTGACCGTGAAGGGTTGACGGTCATCTAATCCCTCTTGAGGGGCTGAAACAAATCAACTCTCAGCAGTTGGAACTACTGGACAAAGTTGACGGTCATCTAATCCCTCTTGAGGGGCTGAAACATCACTACACTTGGGATAACCGATGTTCCTATCTTGGTTGACGGTCATCTAATCCCTCTTGAGGGGCTGAAACACTTGATGGTTACTAGGGTTTAAATCTAGGATTTTAGGTTGACGGTCATCTAATCCCTCTTGAGGGGCTGAAACTCAATCAAGTCACAGCACAAAGGTATACAGTTTCAAGTTGACGGTCATCTAATCCCTCTTGAGGGGCTGAAACAACAATGGAAGCTCATTAGCAAGTTCTAGCTATGTTGACGGTCATCTAATCCCTCTTGAGGGGCTGAAACCGCCGATAACCTCCCCACTCCAGGGTCAACCGTCACGTTGACGGTCATCTAATCCCTCTTGAGGGGCTGAAACGCTGCATTCTGACAGAGGAAATAAAACTGTTAGGTTGAGTTGACGGTCATCTAATCCCTCTTGAGGGGCTGAAACTGTCCATTAGCTAACTCAGCTTGTTTAGCTTCAGGTTGACGGTCATCTAATCCCTCTTGAGGGGCTGAAACAACTGATGTATGTCTAGGACTTCCCTGATACTCCTGTTGACGGTCATCTAATCCCTCTTGAGGGGCTGAAACACAGATCGCCCCAATCCTGTAGACATAGAGAATTTTTTGGTTGACGGTCATCTAATCCCTCTTGAGGGGCTGAAACAAGTCTTAAACCCCAAAAAACAAAACTCTCTGATTGTTGACGGTCATCTAATCCCTCTTGAGGGGCTGAAACCTTCCCGGAATTAGAAGATTCAGAAGATTTAACTTGTTGACGGTCATCTAATCCCTCTTGAGGGGCTGAAACAAAACTGTTTACGATCCTGAAAACGCAAAGGGTCGTGAAGGTTGACGGTCATCTAATCCCTCTTGAGGGGCTGAAACCTTCTCTACTATAGCTTCTGCCTCAAAACAGCTTAGTTGACGGTCATCTAATCCCTCTTGAGGGGCTGAAACTTTACACTAATTGGATGAACCCTTGTACTGTCGTAAGGTTGACGGTCATCTAATCCCTCTTGAGGGGCTGAAACCACGCCATTTCTAATGTTTCTTCCCATATTCTTGCTGAGGTTGACGGTCATCTAATCCCTCTTGAGGGGCTGAAACGGATGTCTGCATTCTTCTGTCACCCTAAAAACTGGTTGACAGTCATCTAATCCCTCTTGAGGGGCTGAAACGGAATTTTAGTTAGAGCCAAGGGTTATGATCCTAAAGTTGACAGTCATCTAATCCCTCTTGAGGGGCTGAAACTTGAGCATCCAATTTAAGGTGTTTAGCGAATACTCGCGGTTGGGTTGACAGTCATCTAATCCCTCTTGAGGGGCTGAAACTGAAGAGTTAAGTTATGAAGATAGATTTAAGCTAACGTTGACAGTCATCTAATCCCTCTTGAGGGGCTGAAACCGTTTGTAGAATATATCTGCTTTGTTAACCCCTTTAGCTAAGTTGACAGTCATCTAATCCCTCTTGAGGGGCTGAAACCGGTCATGGGTTTAACCTCAGTTTAATTTGTCAATTTTGAAAACATCAATCGCAATGCAAACAAGTCCCATGAATCAATGGGGACTGAATCAGGCTTTTCGGAATGATGGAAATGACGGAGAAATCAGAATTCTCTACTTTTGTTATCATTTTGGAAATTAAGGCTGATACTTTATCTAGTTCCAATTCCCAAAAACAAAGGGCTTCGATTTCAATGAAGTCCCCGCTACCGTCTAACGCAGTAGTCAAAACACTATAACTTTGTACAAAGTTGGAAGAGTCACTACTACTAGACTGATTAACCAGCACCAATATTCTGCTGCCAAAATTGAGCGAAAAGCCAGTGCATAAACACAAGCTTTTGTTGCAGATTTCCTCAGCGATCGCCTCAGCCGAAGGAAAATCTGCAACTGACCATCTTCTATTATTCATATTGTTAAAAAATTTCATTGTGATTGTGAATTGTCCAAACCTTACAGCCCCCGCAGCTGCCAAAAAACAAAAAGTGGAGTAAGCCAGTCCTATTAATAGTTGTAGAGTTAATTAGGAGTGGTTTATGGTAGAGATGGTGGGAGTATCCACCCCAACAACTAAGCTGCTTTTCTTTTGGGATACTTCCTAACAAATTCGCCCTGCTCGTAAGCTACATCAATCCAAGGATAGTATTGTCCTGGTGCAAGCAATACCAATAGTTCGTAGTGGAGTATCGCCATTACAACTGCTACGAAATCCTCCCGTTTCTGAACTGAATAGAATGCTTCCCACAGATCATCTAAATTACAGGAAAGAGCCAATTCAGCAGCTAGGTGAAATATGTCCTCAACAATTACTTCCAGCCCAAGGCGCGCTTGCTGATCAGTCCATAAAATAGAAGCTGCTATTAGGGTAGCAGCTTCTTGTGTTTCGCCAATTATTGCTTGTAGTTGTTCCTTGGTGTAATTCTTCCTTTTTAATCTTCTCCAGGCATTCATCCAGTTAATTTTATCCATCTCAATAGGATTAATACCCCGCCAATCATCACCCCTTTCTTCATATATGTGACAGTCAGGTTGAGCTATCAGACAACTACCATCAATTTCCCTACCAACATTGCCTTCCATCCCAACCATTCCCCGTAGTTTTGCTGATTCTACTTCCGAATAGATTAGATAGTGTGATATGGCAGGATGTTTAGGATCATAACCCTTGGCTCTAGCGATAATTCTCACCACCTTGGCAGCTAATCCAAGGGGAATTACTCTTGAGCCATCTTGCTCATTATTAGTCATTTCAGGAGCTACTCTAGCTATGGTATTTTGAACAGTCTCTACCCATATTTTAGGATCTACTTCTCGCAAATCTTCTATTAACTCTGAAACCCTAACTACATTCTCACTCAATACCTCTACTACTTTCTGACTCATTCTTATCATATCTATTGCACTCCTTTTGATTGATTTATACATTTATTATAACATATTTTTTGATATTTTTTCACTTTTATTTTTTTGAGGTAACTAATGAGAAATAGACTAAATATCACACAATTTAAATTTAATTTGGAATCTTCAGAAGCAATTATTTTCTGCCAAAAGAATGCCTTTTGTAAAGGAGGTGGTGGGGGCGGCGGAGGCGGGGGAAGAGGCGGTGGTGGTGGGGGCGGTAAAAAAGGCGGTGGTGGTAAAAAAGGTGGTGGCAATAAAACATCCACTAAACCAAAAACTAAAAGTCCAAATGGAAGTGTAAAACAAAGACAAGCTGCTGCTAAAGCCGCAGGAATTAAGGGAGCAGGAAAAATGAATTCAGCACAATTAGATAAATTAGGATTCTAATTAGATGCAAAGACTATCAGGGAGCTATTCTTTAAAAAGTTCACCCATTCTTCAATTTGATTGTCAATCACGAACACAAAGAAATATAAAAATAGAAGGTTGGGAAATTCCTGATAATTCTTGCTCATTGATTAAATGTGATAAAGGAATAGCAGTTATTTATGTGTCACAACCTGGAGAAATACCTATATATTATTGGGTTTCTCCTAAAAAAATTTGCTGGAGTGAGCAAAAATTCCAACTTCCTAAATGCTCCAAACAAATAAAACCGGGAGAACTAATTATTTGGGAACCCGGATTTATTACTAGCTATTTTTATGATTCACTGGAAATAGGAGAAAGCAGAAATGATTATTCTTTATTAGAAGCATTTGAGGAATATAAAAATTTAATCCTCCAAGCAGTAAAAAAAAGACTAGAAACTCTCCCCAACCCCCAGAAAGTAGCAGTAGCACAAAGTGGTGGTTTGGATTCCCTACTGATCACCTGGGCTTTAAAACAATTAAATGTAGAAATATATGGCCTTACAGTATGTACCAGTGAAAAAGATTTAGATTTTGTTGCTGCCAGTGCTTACCTTGCAGAAAGCAAAATTCCGCACTTACCGTTAGTGCTTACACAAGAGGAAATTCCTAAACTACTGGGCGAAGCTATTACCTATATTGAAAATGTAGAAACTTCTAATGTACGCATGGCAATGGGGAATATTCTCATGGCTCGTAAATGCCAGGAATTAGGGATTTCAGGAATTTTTGTTGGTCACGGCCATGACGATATTCACGGTAAAGGCACATTGGTAAAAGCAGCTCTTAAAGTAGCTCCTGGTGAAACAGAAGCCAAAAAATGGGCTAATGCCAGAAAGAACGTCACCTTGGCAACTGGGGGGATGTTGAAGATGTTTGCTTCTACATTCCGCAGTTATGGCATCAATGTGAGAATGCCTTACTACGATACTCATTTACTTAAATGGGCATTTACTCAACCACTCACCATAATTCCAATTGCCTACGATAAACCATTTGTCCGCGCCTTAGCTAACCATATACTCCCCCAAGGAATTTGGCTTTCTAAACAACACTCTGTTGGCTATCTAAAAGGGTCTGGGTTATCTCTCAAGCAGCAGTTGTTGAAAGATACTCAACTGTTGACAAAATCTCATCTACAAAAACTTTTAACTAGAATCAAACATGAAAATTCAACTCGCGCCCATTGATTCATTACAAGCTTGGGAGAGAAACCCCAGAGAACGAGATCCCAAAAGATTTGATTGGATTAAAATTTCTCTCAAAAAATTTGGCTTTGTGATGCCTGTCTTTGCACGGGAAGATGGGATGCTCTACTCAGGACACCAACGCACAGGAGCAGCTCATGAATTGGGGTTTACTCAAATCCCAGTAGTTTATCTACCAGGGTATGAGGCTGCCACAGAACGAGGGTTAAATGTGTTATTTAATCTGTGTACAAATGACCATAACACCAAAGCAGATTTTGGTAAAAAAGCTGCTATGGAGTTAGAAGAAAAAATTGAAGCTTTTAATGAGCTACCAGATGCAAATGACCCATTCCCTTGTTTAACCAATTTTGAAGTAATTAAGCCAGTTGATTTTCAAAAGCAAATAGATCCCCTGTCATTTAATAATATGACTTTCCTATTTGCTCAAACTTTATGTGAAATGGGTATAGAAATTCCCATTATTTTAACCCCAAATAATGAAATAATTAACGGTGTGCCAAGGTTAATGGCAGCCATATCTTATGCACGGGTAAATTATCCCGCAGTTAAAATTAACGAAAACTGGGAAGCTTTAGGAATATTTTTAAATAAAATTACCATGAGCTTTAATCTACAAAAAGCTTTTGGTGAAGAACTTAGATACAACTCATTTTTTAGGAGAAGAAACCAAGCAGCCCAAAGAACAACCCTTGGAGTTGGATTTTACCATTGGGTGTTTGCTAAAGAAGCCAGAAATGGTGGTAAAGAATGGTTATTTCAAAATTTAATTAAATTAGAAGGTGAAAATCGAAATAGGTTTATTGCTGAACATGGCACAACTTGCATTGATTTTGGTGCAGGACGGTTAGATAATACTAATAAATTACAGGATGCAGAAATAACTTGTATTCCATTTGAACCATATAGCATGAAGCCTCATAGTGATGAAATATGCTACAAGGGTTCTAGGCTAATTTCTATCAGATTTTTATCCTGGTTAGGAACTAAACCAAAAATAGATTCTTTATTCTGTTCCTCTGTATTTAACTCAGTACCGTTCTCTGAAGATAGAGAACATTTAATGGTAATTTTCAACTTTATTTGCACCTATGGCTGCACTCTATATTTACACACATTATCAGATACCAATTTAGGAGGCAGGGTATTTAACAATGGTGTAAATGCTTCATCTAGGTCAGATGGTGCAATTTTATTAGATACCGAACCAGGATTATATATTAATGAGGTTTTAAATGTTCCCAAGGTACAAAAATTTCATTCAGAGCAAGAATTAATTGCCCAAGGAAAGCGATATTTTCATAATGTAGTTTACTACCCAGCTAACGGTTCTTCTCATGGCATTAAGTGTCAGGGTTCAAAAAAATTAGACCCGCTATTATTAGTTAGAGCTTTAGAATTTGAATTTAATCTTCCCTATCCTGGTAATAAAAGGATGGATTTAGTGGATAAAGCCCTCACAGAATTTTCCCACTTTATTGGTATAGATTTATTTAAGGTCAAAGAGAATGCAGAGAATTTACGGTAATTATAAACCTGGAGATCCTGATATTTTTCAGGCAGAAGCTTCTGTTCCATTACTGCCAAATAGCCAAAACTTTTGGAAAATAGATGAATTTGAAATTCCCATTACCACAGGAGGGTTAAGTTTAGTTACTACCAAAAAAGGCAAAATAATTTTATTTACAGGATGGAATCAAGAAATTCCATTATATTATTCAGTTGATAATGGAAGAATCTACTGGCATGAGCAAGCTTTAGCTGTGCCGAATAAGGCAATTTTAGTGGAACGAGGAGAAGCTGTAGTTTGGGATGGTGATAAATTCTCGATTCATGGTGATTTAGACCCTATACCACGTCCGAGTATTCAGGAAAATTTTCATCCTGAAAAAGTGATTGATGAATATTTAAACTTATTAATTCAAGCTGTAAGACGCAGGATAGAAAATTGTGAACATCCAATAGCGGTATCCCAAAGCGGAGGTTTAGATAGCTGCTTGATCACCTGGGCTTTACATCAGCTAAAGATTAAATTTACTTCACTTGTAGCTTGTACAAGTTTACAAGATTGGGATTTTCAACAAGCATTTGAGGTGCTAACCACAACATTTGGAGTAGAACCAATACCAATTCTCATTACCAAGAAAGATTTACCTGAGCTTTTTGAACAAGCTGTGTTTTGCTATGAATCTTGTCAACAGGACAATTTAAAAATGGCAGCTGCCAATATTGCGATCGCTCGAAAATGCCAGGAGTTAGGAATCAAAACTATTTTTAATGGCCATGGACACGATGACCTAATGGGAACCTATGGGCTAACACAGGGAACTTATAAAAAGCTGACCGCAGGAAGCGAATCGGAACGATGGCGGGATGCCCGACGAGAAACTATATCGGGCTTTGGGATGGAAAAGATGTTTTCTACCACTTTCCGCAGGTATGGAATCAGTGTGCAAATGCCCTATTATGATCGAGATTTAGCAACCTGGGTATTAAGTAGAAGTAAAAAAGTAATCCCCGTGAAAGCTAAAAAACCATTCGCTAGGTTGGTAGCCAGAACAGCAATGCCTCATTGCGGTGAGTGGAACAATACAAACTACAACAGTAAGGGATACATAACAGGTGCAGGACTATATGAATCCGTAGTATTTTCTGCCATAGAACAAGAGTTAGAAAAAGCAAAAACAAGATTGAGTTATTTGAAAAATATACACTGGACAAAAGTAACGGCTATGCATAATAACTAAGCATAACAATCAAAATTAAATGTAAGGTGTGATTTGTCAAGAAGGAGAAAAGGAAGGGTCAAGTTAACTTTGGTACAACAAACAGAACGTAAGACATTTATATTGTCAAGATTACGTTCTGGAATATCTCGATTAGATGTACAAAGACAGTTTGCAGATAAGTATGAATGCACAGTAGAAACAGCACGACTCTGGTTAAATAAAACCTGCGATGAACTCACTGACCATGACATTCACTCGCGGAAAAGAACTTATGCAGTAATCGTAGAAATGCACTATGCTCAGATTACTGCTTATCAAAATGATTTAGTTGCCATACAAAAAGAGATAGATCATATCTCGAATATAGAAAAACACAGGGAAGTAATTATTGAACAAGTCGGATTTGCTAGGGGTGAACAACTAAATGCTTTACTAGAACAACTCAAAGCTTTACCTGAACCTCCCTTGGGTTGTAAGTCAAGCTTAGTAGAAAGTAAAAGTAGAGTTCGTGAAAGAATGTTTCGGGTAATTTTAGAACTAACTAAACTTCATCGGCTTGGTGATTCAGAACAAACACAGTGGCGTGATGCTCTAGCTGTGCTGTTAGATAATAATTTAATGCCTGGAGATGTAGCGGAGAAAATACTAAAAGTCATTGAAGAATTTGATCAACAACTTAGCTTAAAAATTAATAATGGTTAGTAAAATGATTCAAGGAATTTACAACCTTAGAAATTCAAAACCGATTGAGCAATTTGATTTACAAACAGAACCAAATTTATACTATACTGTAGATGGGTTTAAATTTCCTATAAATGGTTCTTACGCTGGGGTTTTATGTAAATATGGCATAGCTTATCTATATTCTGGTTGGAGTCAAGAAGTAACTCTCTATTACAGTTATGACTATGCCAAAAAAATATTGCATTGGGGAGAGTTATACAGAGAATTATCTAATCATGCCAAAATAGTACCACCAGGTAAAATTATCAAATTTGAAGGCAATCAACCACAAGCCATTGAAATAGATAATTTCCCATCACCGCAAATTAGTGAAAATACCTCTTTAAAGCAGGCGATCGCTGAATATCGGGAATTACTTTTAAAAGCTGTTGAAAAGAGAGTAAAAACCTGCAAGGGGAAAATAGCTGTTTCCCAAAGTGGTGGTGTGGATTCTCAGCTAGTTAGCTGGGCGTTACTAGAACTGGGTGTTGATTTTATCCCATTCACTACTTGTCTGTCGCTAGATTCTTGGGACATTCACTATGCTAAACAAAATTTAGCTGCGATGAACGGACCCAAACCAGTCGCCATATTAATTGATGAAAATGTAATTAGAGATTGTATTGAAGATGCAGTTCGACTATCTGAAGATATTAAAATTGCCAATCCAAAATATATGGAACACGCGGTTTGCAATATAGCAATTGCTAGGCAATGTTTAGAAAACGATATAGGCACAATTTTTAATGGTCATGCCCAAGACGATATTCAGGGGGGGATGTATAGCATTTACAAAGATTTAGTTGAAATGCCACCGACTAAAGAAAATGCCAAAATTTGGCAAGATGCCAGAGTAACCGCCACAAAAAATCAACAATATCATTGGAACGATAACAAAACTTATTCCAGTATCTTTCGTAGTCACGGTATTGATTTGCGAATGCCCTATTGGGATTATGATTTGGTTAACTGGACATTAGCCCAAGCAATGGAAATTATACCAGTAAGTAAGAATAAACCCTTTGTCAAAGCAGCTGCTAAAAAAATTCTCCCTAAAGGATTGTGGAATGACCCTGGATACAAATCAACAGGATACACCAAGGGGGCAGGGTGGGAAGATTACCCCCAACAAGCAAATTTAGTAAAACAATTAGCACAGCAAACTTCAATTAAATTATTTGGTGAATAATAAACAATGTCGGCACTTAAAAGGAAATTACAAGCTGCCATTGATCAATCCGAGAACTTAAAAAAAGCAAAAGAGGACGACAAAAAAACTAAAAGGGAAGCTTTTATAGTTGACGGATACCAAAGAGGTGGCCAAGGCTTTGTTGAACGAGTTCAAAAGTTTGGTAAAACTGAACGGGACACGGAAATTAAAATGCCACGATGGTACAGAGAGTACCTACTTTGCATTGGTGATTTTAGGTTGCCGTGGGTGTTAACTACCGGACCCTCCCAGTGTGGTAAAACATTGGGTCATGCCATGTTATTCATTGACACTTTAACCACCGGAAAATTAAATTTAGCTTGGTTTTATGATACGCGCACGTCGCTAGATCAAAACGTGCCGATGTCCTTTCTACCGGTCGCAGAGAAATGGATTACCAGTATGATAGCGGCGGGAATTACATTTGACCGCCGTAACGATCGCTGTATCAATACTCGATTTCAAATCGACGGTGTAAACGGCATTTTTTCTTACGTCTCCACTTCTCGTCCAGGGCGGCGGGAAGATGGTTCAGCAGCAGCCGGGGGCATGGGGGTGGCATACCAAGCAGATGGAGCATTTCTGGAAGAGCGATCGCAATATGCTCCAGGGTCAGCAGATTTTATCCCCCGCCGACTTGATGCTTCACTACTGGCAATTCCTATTATTAGAGAATTGGGAACTCAAGGAGGGGGAACAGGGATTGAGGCACAGATGAGTAAAACCGAACATTTATTCTATCCTCACTACACCTGCCCCAATTGCCGGCAAATTTTACCCCTAGATCCCAAAGGCTGTTTACTGAGGAAGGTGAATCAGAAAGATGCGCTGGGTCGGGTAAAGCAAGTTTATCTTTCCGAATCAGGTCGTCCCCTCAGCTGGTTTCATGAAGATGAAAACGATGCAGTAGAATCCGCGTACTTTGCCTGCTCAAATTGTGGCCATCCCCTCGATGAAGAAACTAGGACAACAAACGCTCATTTTCGGTGCAGGATTGATAACACAACATTAGAAGATTTTCTCAATGCTTTACCACCGGGTGTCCCTAAAAAGGAATGGATGATTGGCATCCATTTATCGCCATTGACTAGGGAAACAGAATATAACTTGGCCAGCAAAATGATTAAAGAGGGCCTATCAGCAGTCAGCACCCGTGACTGGCAGGAACAAATGTTAGGGCATACCAGTGAGCATCAAACCAACTCAATTACCCTGGACATGATTCGGGCTGCGATGAAAGCCCCTGCACCGGAGCGAAAACCAGATTTAATTATCGCCGGGGTAGATGTAGGCAGAAGTGAGGATTGGTTAGCTATTGTAGGGTTCTACTTGCCTGAACAATACTGGAAATTAACCCGGGCAGAGGTGAGGGAAAAATCTATCCGCAAAATGCTTTATGCAGCAGATGTCATACGGACAGAGATAGAAGATTTATTAGTGAGGTTTGAAGTTGAGTTTGGGTTAATTGACAATGAACCTTCTCGTGAATCATCTATGCAAATCTGTAGGTATAGTTGCTTAGAAATGGGTGATCAAATTGCTTACTACAGACAAGTAGTAGAAAAAACAGAAGTACAAGATGGGGGGATAACATACCCATGCTACAACTTCCGCAACGAAAAATTTATGGCAGCAGTGCTGGAAGGATTTATCTTGGAGGCCAGCGACGGCTACCCACTTTATAGACTGCCACCGGAATGGGAAAAATGGATTGCCAACAGTAATAGCGATCGCTCACCTATCCGACATCTACAAGGACCATCCAGAGATCCCCAAACCTACCAATGGAAACGGGCATCAGATAAAGTAGATGATTTTTTCTTCTCTTTGGTATTCGCTGAAGCAGCCTTTTATATCAAGCTAGAGGAAATCATGGCAGATAATAACAACTATCATCCACCGACTTCTAACACCTATTCAAGTTGGTAATAAAGTATTTATACCAGTTAATTTATACAACCAACTTCAGGTAAATGAGGTACAAATTTTTGGAACAAAACCATATACAAAAAGACTTTCAATCCTATTCCCTGTTCCCCTCTGCCCCCCTTCCCTGTTCCCTGTTCCCTGTTCCCTCTGCCCCCCTTCCCTGTTCCCTACTCCCTACTCCCTGTTCCCCCCTTCCCCCTTCCCTGTTCCCTATTCCCTGTTCCCCCCTTCCCCCTTCCCTGTTCCCTGTTCCCCCCTTCCCCCTTCCCTGTTCCCCACTCCCTTTTCCCTTTTTTCCACACAACCCAAATCGGATTGCTATTCTCAAAAAAATGCTAATTAATTAAAATGAAAAAAATCATATTAACAAAACTTAAAGTATCAAAAAATAATTTAATTATTATTAAAGTAAGTAATTATGGCTCTTTCTAAAAAGAATCGGTATTTACTGATGTTTATGAATCTAACCTATATTTAAGTTATATTTAATTATTATTTCAGTGTGTTTACACTTCCCCATATGCAAGCAGTACTTTACAGCCCGGAAAATATTGGTACAGTAAGCCAGTTGTTTGGAAGAGTGGGACAAAATAGAGAAAGTGATATGCTCCAAACAGCAATTCAACAAAATATATTGGATATATTCATTGAGGAAATTAAAAATCCCCTCAGTGCTCTTAAAATTGCGCTTGCATTAATCAAACTTAACGGTGAAGGCAGTTCTGAATCTATTAAAAGAATGGAGGAACAAGTTAACTCCATTACTGATTTTATCAAAAATTTCGAGCAGTTTTTATTAAATAGTGAACAATGTGCCTGTTCAGATATAAATATTCAAGCATGGTGGGATAAATTCACATCTTCATTGGACTGTAGCGAAAAAATTATTATTACCCCATTTAAAAGCAAAGGCTATTTATTCTCTAATTCCTTCATATTAGATAAAATTATCGGGGAATTGGTGACAAATGCCGTGAAATACACACCAGCACCAGGGCAAATTAAGTTAAGTATTGTCCCAACCCAACATAGCTACAAATTTATAGTCGAAAACCAAGCCATCATTCCAGAAAAGGAAATACCACTAATTTGGCATAGATATTATCAATGTCATGAACATAGAGGAAATAAACGAGGTAGAGGACAAGGATTATTCCTAGTCCAAAAACTCACAAAACTAATCAACGGAAAAATTAACGTTTTCGTGAAAGATGGAAGAACACACTTTGTCTTAAACATCTACAAGAAACAAGTTGCTTAAAATGCAAGCTTTGCTATTGGTTAGTTATAAGGGTTTCAACAAAGGTAAGCACCGTTAAATGTAGTGCTAATGATTGCATTTCACTACTCACCTATAATTTGACCGCGTACTTTTATTTTACTATGGGTTTCAATCCAAACCTTAGCCCCGCAAGGCAAAGGATTATTTGGGCGATAAACTACAATTGCAATGACATTGCCATTATCATCTAATATCTCGACTTTGTTGGCGTAGATATTTTCTGAGAGTAATTTGACAGTGATCACAGGCAACTTAGTTTTGTTTTCAGGATTAGCGTTAGCCCTGATATTATGCTGATTTACATGAATCCTGGCAATCATAAACTTTATAGCTAAAATCTAGAATTAACATATAACAGTAATTATGCGTATGCGTAATTACTCGTGAGTTGTCTATGGTCAGATAGTGAATTTGATTCAAACAACTTAGTATGAATAAAATAGGTAATTGGAATAAAGGTAAATGGCAAGAACGGGTAGAAGATATTCAGGAAAACTGGAACTATTATGAGGGTGATACATTCCAGTTCTGGACTGGACCTATGCCACCAATAGACGACCCTCATTATCAAGAAGTTCTATCAGAAATTGAAAAAGGATTTATAAGCAACAATTTAATTAAAGAATGCGTAGATAGATATGTTTCTGCATTGGTAAGTTTAACACCACAATGGTATTTGAAATCAAACAGCACAACAACAGAAGTAGGAAATAACCGACCGCCTGAAGTTGCAGAAGGAGAAAAACTTTTACAACAATGGCTAGAACAAATGAACCGATATGTAGCACTACATGACTGTGATGATGATTCCACACCACTAACTCAAGCAGTTTTACAAATGCTCGTCTGTGGACGTGGTTATTTAAGGTTATACCAGCCAAAAAGATATAAAGAAAGCAATGCTCAACTTTATCAAAAAATCAGATTGCACTGTCCGGTTATAAATAGTGTAACAGTCAATAGAGATGATGATGGAGAAATTACTGCAATCACATACTCTTACAAAGGAGGAAAAGAAACTCAAGAATTAGACCCAGGAAAAGGAACTTTAAAATTTACAATCACTTCCAAAGAAGAAACTCAAACTTGGGAATCAAACTTTGATGGACGGTGGACAATATACGAATTACGAGCTGCTCCCCTAATTAACACAGATATTAAAAGAGAACAAAATGCTATTAATAAAGCCCTAACTATGCTGGGTAGAAACCTAGACATGGCAGGATTTTTAGAAAGAGTAATTACCAATGCCCAATTACCAGGACATTGGATAGATGACCCTAACCGACCAGGGAAACAAAAGTTTGTTCCCAGTGATAAGCCGCTAGAATTAGGTCCGGGGAAAACAACTTTTCTTTCAGGTGCAGTAACCAAAGATGGACAAATTCTATCACCGAATGTAGTTTATCGAGATCCAGTAGATATCACAACTTTTGAAAAGTCAGTGGCAATTTTCGCCACCAGATTATATTTAGGATTTAACCAAGGTCATATTCTTGCAGGTAATGATGGCTCAATTAATGGCATTTCTCGTGTGCAAATGCGTCAAGATGCAGCCATAGCTCTTGACCACAAAGCACCAATTATTGAAAATGCCTTTGCCTGTATTTTAGAAGTGGTATTAAGATATATAGATCCCATAAAGTTTAAAAATGTCACTGCTGTAGTCAAGTTACGAAAAAATATCAACTATATTACTCCTGAAGATAATGCAGAAAGTAGGTCAAACTATCAAGCAGGATTAATATCAAGGTCAACGGCTATGAGCAAAATAGGTATAGAAGATACAGACGCAGAAATTGCTCTAATAAATGAAGAATTGGAAAGCGAAATTAAAAGAGCCGCAGGAACAGGATTAATTCAAAAAGAACTAGAGCAAAAATGAGTAGTTTAATTAATGCTTTCAATTTAATACTTAGGTTTAATGCAGAAATGTTGAATGTCGTAACAAAACTTTACATACTAAGATATAATAGTCCTATCAAGAGGTTAAATGTCAACATTTCATGATATTCTCCATCCAATGAACATAGCTAGTTTGTTGACACATACATGATTGTAAATAGCG
>DATGXB010000083.1:0-21810 GCA_035299225.1 Nostocaceae cyanobacterium
TTTTTTGATGACCTACGTGCTTTAACCCGTTATCTCTACTTTGATAGTTGGAATAGTTTACTCCGTTTCATGCTAGAGGGGTTGGAGTTAGAGTTTCCTATTAACACTTCTTGATTATCATTCTCATAATGAGAATTGCTGCATATATTTTTGTTCAATTGACGAGTTGTAATTTTTTTGTGGTAGTGTGTAGGAGCGATCGCAAAACTTCCACGCAGCTAATTATTAACCAGTTCGATTGATTCCACTTTAGTTAAACAAGGTAATAATAGGTTAGCAGCATTATTACGACCAGAGGGAGAGCGCAGAAAAATTTTACCTACTACTTCCACTGTTTGATTTTCAAAGCGGCTAATCTCAGATTGAGGACGTTTAGCTTCAGCGTGCCAGACTGGGTACAATAAAACCCTAGTATTATCTTGCAAAGTTAAGGCGATGTGTCCTGTAAAAGCGGGGGTCTGTCCAGGATGTTTATTAACATTAATTTGGGTGTAACGTCCGATTAATCTCACTTTTTCCAATGCAAACTTCTCAATATCATCCTTACCCAGAACTGTTGGTAAACCACTCATAGATGCTTTTTTTTGAACTTCTGAATATTCTGCCTGAGTTGCGGTAGGAAAAGACATAATAGATGCGATACTGAAAATTAAGATAATATTGAGTAAAATTTTATGCTGCATAACTATCAAAATTTAATAGTCATTTTACCGTGGTTTAAGTATGTTGTGTGTAAATTTCTATGGTAAAATTTTAATATACTTTTTTATTTCCGTATAGATATAGTCAAGAAACATAGGGTGCTTTTTTCCTGCGTCTGATTAACCCTATAGATACATCATTTTGCACTGTAACTTATTGTATAACTTACAAATTCATCACATTGCAGGCAACTAAAGTTATATACAATTTGAAAGGTTAATAATCATTATCTGCTACACAAATTCCTTGACATTTAATACCATTTGTAGCAGTGCGTTGGCAATGAGAACATAAAACTTTTTCTTTCTCTGTTTCTTGATTTATCTTGATAGCCTTTGTCTGTAAATTATCTTTTGCGGTTTGCTGTGTTACTGTCATAACTAAAAATCAATTCAATACTAAGTATGATTTTACCTTGAATCAGTGGTTTTAACAATTACAGCAGGGAACAGGGAACAGGGAACAGGGAACAGGGAACAGGGTTGAAAGTCTCTTTGTATAAGGGTTTGTTCCAAAAATTTGTACCTCATTTACCTGAAACGGGCTGTATGATGAGCATTTAACTCATATTATCCTTCTCCTTTTGGCCAAAATTGAGCTAATATTTCGCTGGGTTTTCTATCCCAAGTATCAATATGTTCATATATTAAACCACCAGTATTAAATTTATAATTGGAATAACCATTAAACAACATCCGCGCTTTCCAAGGTACACGCAAAACACCTCTTACTGTCCATTTTGCTAAAATCACATCATCTGCTGCTTGCTTTATTTCATGTACATCAAACGCAATTTGTGTAAAAAATAATTTCCCATGAAAACGTAAAGTCCAAAAAATAATGCGATAATTAGATTTACCTTTAAAGGTATTTACCGGATCATGAAAATAAATATCCTGCGAGTAAATATCATAAGTAATATCTTTTTCAAACAAAGTCGGTAAATCTCGTTTGAGAGTTTCAATCATCTGTTCTACCTGCAATTCACTTTCCACACTCACATCACCCTAAATATATTTATTGCTTTCTCGTTCTTAGTCTCAGACTGGGAATATCATCAGGAGGTTATGCTCCCGTTTGCATCTCAAAATTATAACACAAAAATATCCCAATTTAAAATCTCTGGAAAAATTGCATAATATTTTGCAGTAGATTTTGAAATAGATTTTGTGAAAAACCAAACAAATTTAGATTAGCTTCTGTGCTTACAGGTAAATCAACAGTTGTTAAATTTGTTAATGTAGGAAATTGAGCAGGTTGAGCGTAAAAACTTTGACGTAATATTTTAGCTAGTTGATTATTATTTTCTCTCAATCCTTCATAGAAAAAGAAAACTTCCCCACCGATACCCAATTGACGATTATATTCTAGGATCTGTACTAAATCATTTTCATTAATACGATAGTTCCCTAATTTCATTAAAATTCCTGGGGCTAATTTTGGGAGTGTTCCTGGTGTAAATTGCTGTTTTACTATTCTATTTAAGGCTGATTTATAACTACCAACATCCCGACGATAAATTTGGGGGTGAATTATATCAACTAAATTTCGTTTTAACCAGGTGGGAGAATCTTGTAAATATTCCCGCCATCCCCAATCATAGATATTAGGTGATAAAGAAACTATTAAGTTAGGGTTTACTGCTTTGATTTGTTGATAAACCTGTTCTAAATAATTAGTCAAAATATCTGAACGCCATTTTAACCAATTTACATCTTGAGGGTTTTTTGGTGGTTCTGTGGCAAATTGTTGACGATATTTATTAATAGTTTTTTGGTCGTATCCTCCTTCGCTGGGTAAGGCTGGAAAACGATCATCACCCTGGATACCATCAATATCATAATTATTAACAACTTCTAAAATCAGACTTAACAAAAATTCTTGTACTTGTATATCTAGGGCATTTAACCACTCAAAACCATTTTTCTTTAATAAGTTGCCCTGAATGTCACGAGCAGCCCATTCTGGTTTACTTTTTAATAATAAACCCCCATTGGCATTATAGGAACTAGCAAAGCCATATTCAAACCAAGGAATGATTTTTAATCCTACCCGTTGTGCTTCAATTACTAATTCTGCTAATGGGTTACGTCCAGAAAAAATGGGATTTATTTCTTTACCTAGAATTTGTTGCATTGTAGCACTGGGATATGCAGTAAATCCTTGATTCCAAACAACGGGAAAAACTACGTTAAAACCTGTTTCTGCGAGAAAATCCATTGCTTGAGCAATATTTTCTCTGCTCCTTAAAACTTGGCTATCGGTTGTAGTTAACCAAATACCACGAATTTCTGGTTTAGTCATAGAAAATGCATAAGAGGAAATTTCTTGCTATTTTAGCAAAAAGATTATTGATTTTTCATAAATCTTGCCATATTATATGAAGAATTAAATTATTTACTGAAACTAGCTGAAAACAGATGTTTTAATTTGCTCAAATATCCATAATTTAATCTAACTTAGTTTATCTACGTTTACTTATGTCTGTTAATCAAAATCTCTGGACACACAACTATATCAATGCTAATGGGATTAATTTACATTATGTAACTCAAGGTGAAGGAAAATTAATGCTAATGCTGCATGGTTTTCCTGAGTTTTGGTATTCTTGGCGTTATCAAATCCCTGAATTTGCGAATAATTATAAAGTTGTGGCTTTGGATTTGCGGGGTTATAACGAAAGTGATAAGCCAAAAGCAAAGTCAGCTTATGTGATGCAGGAATTTATAAAGGATGTGGCAGGAGTAATTAAGGGTTTGGGTTATGATGATTGTATTTTAGTTAGTCATGATTGGGGTGGGGCTATAGCATGGAATTTTGCTTATGCTCATCCTGAAATGGTAGAAAGATTAATTGTACTCAATCTTCCTCATCCAGTTAAGTTTGCTCAAGGTTTACGCACCCTTCAGCAATTACGCCGCAGTTACTATATTTTCCTATTTCAATTACCTATTTTACCGGAGTTAGTGCTTCAAACTGGGGGCTGTTCAACAATTGCTGAGGCAATTCAAAAAACTGCATTGAATAAAAATGCTTTTTCCCCAGCAGATTTAGAAGCTTATAAAGATGCTGCTGCTAAACCGGGAGCAGTAACAGCTATGTTAAATTATTACCGAAATATCTTCCAGTCAGGTATTTTTAATCAAAATTTGACAGTGTTAGAAGTACCTACACTGATGATTTGGGGAGAACAGGATATAGCACTGGGGAAAGAGCTGACTTATGGAACACAGGAATATGTGCGAGATTTGCAAATTAAGTATATTCCCAATTCTGGACATTGGGTACAGCAAGAACAGCCGGAGTTAGTTACCCAGTATATGTGGGAATTTTTGGCTGATTTACAAGAAATGGCTTAAGAAAAAATACTCCTATACAGCAATAGTAAATCGTGGTAGAATGGTCAGATCGCTCTTCGGTCGCTTCATAATATTTAATACTAAATTTAAAATTAAGATTTTGCCTGTTTCTAGAGTTAGAAATAGCTGAAAGCTAATATTCATAGTATGTCTAGCATCATCAACCCCCAGTTGGAACTTCACCTATAACCAGTGAGATAAATCACACTTTTTGGCCAATTTCATGAGATAATAGAATTGTGAGGGAAAGAACGGAACTTTAAATGAATAACAAGGGGGAAATTATATGAAACTCCATCTCTTAACAGCAATAGCCCTAGCGACTCCCCTACTCTTCGCTAATTCGGTTCAAGCTGACAGCAAAAGCGATTTACAAAGACTACTCTCTACTAGAGAATGTGTGAAATGTAATCTAGCGGGAGTTAACTTAAGTGGAGAACATTTAATCGGTGCTGACTTACGAGGTGCTAATCTCAAAGGTGCTAATCTGAGCAATGCTAACCTTGAAGGTGCTGATTTAACTGGTGCTAATTTAGAAAAAGCAAACTTAACTGCCGCGTTTGTGACTAATGTGAACCTGAAGCAAGCTAATCTAGATGGCGCAAACTTGACAGGTGCAACAATTAATGATTCCAACGTATATCAAGCATCAATGGAAGATATGACCATCACTGATGCAGATATCTACAATACAGCAATTGGCGTTGGTGGTCAACCACAAGATATACCCGATTGGGACTAGGCTCGAACTAATTGTTATATTCTGTAAGAAATAATCCACAAGAAACCTCTGCTGATGCCAGCAGAGGTATTGTTTTAGTATTTAGATAGCTTAAGTTAAAGCTGGAGCGATCGCCTCTGAGAGTAGATGATTAATAGCTTTTTTTAACACATCTACTTTGTCAGTTTGCTCCCAAGGTAAATCTAAATCAGTCCGTCCAAAGTGACCATAAGCTGCAACGTCCTGATAAAAACGTCCGCCTCTTTCACTTGGTAAGTTACGTAAATTGAAAGCAGCAATAATTCCTGCGGGACGGAGTTCAAAGTTTTGTTTAACTACCGCCAACAAAGTATCATCGTCTACTTTACCAGTGCCAAAAGTATCTACTAAAATGCTGACAGGTCTAGCAACACCGATGGCATAACTCAATTGAACTTCACACTTTTCTGCTAAACCAGCCGCCACAATATTTTTAGCTACATAGCGTGCAGCATAAGCGGCGGAACGGTCTACTTTTGTGGGGTCTTTACCGGAGAAAGCACCGCCACCATGACGGGAATAACCGCCATAGGTATCTACAATAATTTTACGACCAGTTAAACCAGAGTCACCTTGAGGCCCACCAATCACAAATTTACCTGTCGGGTTAACGAAAAAATGGGTTTCCTGATTTGGTTTGACCTTAATATCGCTAAAAACTGGTTCTACTACTGCTGACCACAAATCTGCTTTAATTTTTGCTTGGACTGCGGCTTCATCAGTAATATCCCCAATAGTGGCCGTGTGTTGAGTAGAAATTAAAATGGTGTCAATTGACACTGGTTTACCATTTTCATAAACCACTGTCACTTGAGTTTTACCATCAGGACGCAAGTAAGGTAAATTACCCGTTTTACGGACTACTGATAGACGGCGAGCAAGGCGATGGGCTAAACTAATAGGTAAGGGCATCAGTTCAGGTGTTTCGTTACAAGCAAAACCGAACATGATGCCTTGATCACCGGCTCCAATGCTATCAAATAACTCTTCACTGGTTTTTGTGCGAGTTTCTTGGGCAGTATTTACACCTTGGGCAATATCTGGTGATTGTTCATCTAAAGCGACTAAAACACTGGCGCTATTAGCAGAAAAACCGTTAACTGCATCTGTGTAGCCAATTTCCGCAATCTTTTTTCGGGCGATGTTAACATAGTTAACATTAGCTTTAGTGGTAATTTCGCCAGTGATTAATACTAAACCAGTATTGACAACCACTTCAGCCGCTACACGACTACTAGGATCTTGAGCCAGTAGAGTATCGAGAATTGTATCCGAAATTTGATCACAGATTTTATCTGGATGCCCTTCGGTTACAGACTCGGAGGTAAATAGATAACGAGACAAAGGAATTTCCTCCTCAGAGCGTTTTATACACTATCTAAATGAAAGTGTCATGTTACCAATCTTTGTGATCATAACAATAATTTAAACATTCTCTAATCAGTAACTTCTAAGATTTACTTCAACACTTGTTACTTAAGTATTAACACTATGTATAAGCATAAAAAAGGGATACCCTTAAGCATCCCTTGCCAGTTTGATATAAACACTGGTGTTTAGACTTGAATCGCTAACTTTGCTTCCTTAGATGTTAACTGTTCGTAAGCAGCACGCATTTTTAACCCTGTCAGCACTTGGAATAAACCAGTACCATTATTTGAACCAGGATACTCACGGTGTTGGAGTAATAAGTGAGTCATTTCACCTTGGTATTTAGTAGAGGTTTTGCTTAAATGGGTTTCGATGTAAATTACTTCATCGAGATTGTCAAATTGACCATCTATTTCTAGTACGGATACGTAGCGACCATAGTAAACATCTGAACCATAGTACAACTGCATACCAGGGTAAGAACAGGTTAGTTTACGTCCACAGGGTGTCCACTGGATGGTTGAACCTTCATCAAACAGATAAACGGGTTCAAATCCTGGTTTTCCTTCCCGTTGCAGCATCCGTACCCGCAGCACTTTGCGTTCTGTATCGTTTTTGATTAAGTTTGTGGGTAATACTTGCAACACCACATCAGCAAACTCTCTTTGTGGTTCAATGAATTTTTCAAAGTCGGGTTTGCGGGAGTTGATTTGTGCTAAAACATCTTCATAGCGATGACCGCGTTCAGCCATATCACGCTGAATTTTCCAGGCAATTTTGACTTCATCACTAATGTCAAAATAAACACTGAAGTCAATCAGTTCTCTAACTCGTTCATCATATAAAGGATGCAGACCTTCAACCACTATAATATGATTTGGTTCGATCCTTTCTGGTGGGTCAATAGTGCCGGTTTCGTGGTTATAAATCGGCTTATCAATTGCTTGACCAGATTTGAGCGCTTTTATTTGCTCATACATGAGGTCAAAATTGTTAGCTCTGGGATCGAGTGCGGTGATCCCTGTTTCTTTACGTTGTTTACGATCTAGACAGTGATAGTCATCTAAACAGATTACTGTCATTAATTCTTCGCCAAACAAGTCTGTTAAGCGACGCAAAAACGTAGATTTACCGCACCCGGAGTCTCCAGCTACTCCAATCAGTACCACGCGTTCCGGCTTACTTGTCATAAATCTCCTCTAAATACTAAAAAAGTCACATTCAATAAGTTTTTTCACACAGCAGATTTCTGAAGCCAGGATTTTACCGCTTTGGTTTGTCCTGCGTTCTTGCTACCTAACACGAAAACAACAACAGTAACAAATAACTAATTTAAGTTATTTTTGTTACACGTTTTTAGAGCCTGAATTCGCTTTTGGTAAGTATTTAATCCTAGTGGTACACTAGATTTTAACAGAAGGGGGTATCTGATAACAAGTTTGATGATTAGAAGAATCCACTTTTTGATTTATTCCCTAAATGATATAGTATTTGGTCTTTTCAAACTAAAAATCTTTGGCTTTTGTTGATGTGGTGTTAGTTAATGGGTATATTACTCATTGAAAGTATAATTTAAACAGTTAATGCTGAAAAGATGACATTCTCAGCAATGAATTTTGCAGACTGGTACAGCATCATGGTAAGGTAAGAAGTTAACATAATTAAATGATGTAGACTCTTATTTATGGGAGTTGATGAGCATGAGATGCGATCGCCTAGACCGGATGTTGAGCGATTGTATTTGATGACAACAACAACTTGACAAACAGAACGAAGCGTATTATATGACGCTCGTGAAGATGAAACAAGTTTGCTTATTGTTGATAAAATCTTTTTGTTTGAGCCAAGAGCTCTTGACGAAAAAAAAATTAAATTGACTCACTATTTACATTCTGTCAAGGACTTATCCTCTAACTTAGAAGGTGAACAGGTGTGTTTTTTACAATGACTGCCTCTCCTTGGCGAGTGTACTGAGCAAGGCATTATATCTGTAGTGCCGGTTTCCCAACAAAGCCAGTTTTATAAAACGAAAATCCGGTAAACTAAAGCAGGCATTGGATGGGATGATTTTTTTGATAAACGGTTAAGTAAATATCGGAGTGGTAGAAAGAATGTACAACCAAGGTGCTGTTGAGGGAGCTGCCAACATAGAATCAGGTAGCCGCGTCTTCGTTTACGAAGTGGTGGGTCTGCGTCAGAGTGAAGAAACTGATCAAACTAACTACCCAATTCGTAAAAGTGGCAGTGTATTCATCAGAGTGCCTTATAACCGCATGAATCAAGAAATGCGTCGGATCACTCGTTTAGGCGGCAAAATTGTGAGCATTCAGCCAATAACAGCTATACAGCCAGTTAATGGTCAGGTGGAAAGTACAAATGGTACATCTACCATTAATGCTAACAGTGAGGGAAATGGTAAAGCCACACCTGTAACGGCTAAAAGTGAAGCCAAAGGCTTTGCTAAAACAACGGCTGATGAACAGCATAAAAAGAAAGATAAGAAAGGCGACACCATGACTCAAGCGAAAGCTAAACACGCTGATGTTCCTGTAAATACTTACCGCCCTAACGCTCCCTTTATTGGTAAGTGTATCTCCAATGAAACTTTAGTACAAGAAGGGGGAATTGGTGTTGTTCAGCACATCAAGTTTGACCTTTCTGGCGGTAATTTAAAATATATCGAAGGTCAAAGTATTGGGATTATTCCTCCTGGTGTAGACAAGAACGGCAAGCCAGAAAAACTCAGACTGTATTCGATCGCTTCCACTCGTCACGGTGACGATGTAGATGATAAAACTATATCTTTGTGCGTGCGTCAATTAGAGTACAAACACCCAGAAAGCGGCGAAACTGTTTATGGTGTTTGTTCTACTTACCTTACTCAACTCCAACCGGGTGCAGATGTAAAAATCACTGGCCCTGTAGGTAAGGAAATGTTACTACCTGATGATCCTAATGCTAATGTCATTATGTTAGCAACAGGTACAGGTATTGCTCCTATGCGTGCTTACTTGTGGCGGATGTTTAAGGATGCAGAAAGAGCAGCTAACCCAGAATACCAATTTAATGGTTTTGCTTGGTTGCTGTTCGGTGTACCTACCAGCCCAAACATTCTCTATAAGGAAGAATTGGAGGAGATGCAAAGCAAATACCCCAATAACTTCCGCTTGACTTATGCTATCAGCCGGGAACAAAAGAACCCCCAAGGTGGTAGAATGTATATTCAAGACCGGGTAGCAGAAAACGCTGATGCTTTGTGGTCTTTGATTAAGGATGAAAAAACTCATACCTACATTTGTGGTTTGCGGGGCATGGAAGACGGTATTGATGCTGCTTTAAGCGCTGCTGCGGCTAAAGAAGGTGTAGAGTGGAGCGTATATCAAAAAGAAATGAAGAAAGCAGGCCGTTGGCACGTAGAGACATACTAAGTTTAGTCATTGGTCATTGGGTCAAGATGACCAAAAAAATGGGATACAAGCCTCGTCCTTCTAGGACGGCTTTGTACTAAAATGTGGATATAGTCGCCTATTATGGCATTGGGAGACTTTAAACGGACATGGAGGGATGATAAGACCGCTTATATGGCACACCCCAGTGAAGTGTCAAGGAATCCTTGTTCCTTTAGGACGAGGAGGTATGTCAAATTTGGCAAAGGGTAATGATTAGGTAGGGCTTCACCCTACCTATAATTGTTTTAATGGTGAATGGGGAAATTAGTTTTAAAATTGTTTTGATATAAGCGGTAAATAATTGGAAAGCAGGGTTCTAAATATCAGAACTGACCATTAAATTTAGTAGAATTGGGTGCGAAATTCGTGGGTATAAAACTGGGAATACTAGGATTAGGTACAGTGGGCACGGGGACAGTACAACTGTTGCAAGATACAACCGATCGCCATCCACTGTTAGAGGAAATAGAAATTTATCGGGTGGGAGTGCGATCGCTCTCTAAGTCCCGTGAGGTACAATTGGCATCAAGGATAGTTACTACAGATTTAGAAGCAATTGTCAATGATCCAGAGGTAGATATTGTTGTAGAATTGATGGGAGGATTAGAGCCGGCGCGATCGCTCATTCTCACCGCAATTCAAAATGGTAAGCATATTGTGACTGCTAATAAAGCCGTAATTGCTCGGTTTGGGGCAGAAATTTTTACTGCTGCTAATCAAGCCGGGGTGTATGTGATGCTAGAAGCGGCTGTGGGTGGAGGTATTCCCGTTATTCAACCGATGAAGCAATCCTTAAGCGTCAACAAAATTGCCGCTATTACCGGGATTGTGAACGGCACAACTAATTATATTCTCACCCGGATGCAAACAGAGGGGAGTGAGTTTAGTGATGTATTAGCGGATGCCCAACGTTTAGGTTATGCAGAAGCTGACCCCAGGGCGGATATTGACGGATTAGATGCGGCGGATAAAATTGCGATTTTGGCATCATTGGGATTTGATGGCCGGATTAAACTGAGTGATGTGTATTGTGAAGGAATTAGACAAGTTAGTAAAACTGATATTGCTTATGCGGCTAAATTGGGATTTGTGATTAAATTATTAGCGATCGCCAAACATCTCAATAGTGATAACACTAAATTATCAGTGCGGGTTCATCCTACCCTAGTTCCCCAAAGCCATCCTTTAGCTAGTATTAACGGTGTTTATAATGCCATTTTGATCGAAGGTGAACCCATCGGCCAAGTCATGTTTTTTGGCCCTGGTGCCGGTGCGGGTGCTACTGCCAGTGCAGTTTGTTCAGATATTTTGACCTTAGCAGCGATTATCAAAACTAATACTGCTAAACCCAATTCTCTCCTAGCTTGTCGTCATCAACATTATTGTGAAATTGCGCCAATTTCTGAATTAGTCACCCGTTTTTATGCTCGTTTCTTGACTCACGACGAATCAGGAGTAATTGGTAAATTGGGTACTTGTTTCGGGAAATACGATGTCAGTTTAGAGTCTGTAGTGCAAACAGGTTTTCAAGGAGAACTGGCAGAAATTGTGGTTGTTACCCATGATGTACAAGAAGGGAATTTTCGTCAAGCTTTAGCAGAAATTCAAAATCTTTCCGCAGTCAATACTATTGCCAGTATTTTGAGAGTTCTTTAAGAAGGGCAGGGGGGAAAGGGCAGAGGGGCAGGGTGCAGGGTGCAGGGGGGAAAATAAGAATTAATTTCCTATTCTTTATTGCCTGTTGCCTATTGCCTATTGCCTGTTCCCTGTTCCTTGTTCCCTGTTCCCTGCACCGCACTGAGCGCAGCCGAAGTGTTCCCTGCTATATTTAAGCTTTTGAGTCGTCTTTACCAACTACTTGAGACTTGAGAGTAGTAATTTCGCTGGTTAACTCTTGTCTGCTGGAAGCTTTCAACAAGTAGCGATAAATGAACCAGATTGAGTAACCGATACCAATTAACTCAAAACTAGGTGCGACTAAAGGAATATCATTAAGTGCGTCCAAGACTGAAAGTAATACTTTCAGGGAAATAGCTGATGTTAATACTAAAGCCAGAATAATTAAAGGCTGTTTGTATTGATTAAAAATTCTACCTACATAACCTGGAACTGTAGATAAAAAGCCAGAAATTTGTTGTCCATATTTTAGCCACTGTTCTTGGGATGCTGCTGGAGATTGAAGTTTAGTAATACTTCCCATTTGGCTGTTAATTTCTGGGATTTTTGCCTCTTTAGATTTGGTTTCTGTGTATTCTGGTTCTTGCATTTTCACTTCCATTTATTTACAATCGGGTTTTTCGGACGATTAGAACCAAAGTTTTGCAGTAATTCATCGACTTGTAAAATCAGCAAAATGGGGTTTAGGTTACAAAAAAAATTCAGTATCCTATAACCATAATTGTGCTGTCATCTCTACTGCATCAACTACAGGGTAGAAAATTAGCATGATCAGTTCTAATGATTACCCTTAACCAGCTTTTAGCAATTTCCTTAATTTCTACAATAAATCAAGCTCTGTACCAGAGTATTTTTTAATTTATCGCAGACGGGTAAGGAAACGATATTATTTGCTCGTTATTTTACCCTTAACAGCGCAAATCATGCCAAAATCTGTCCTTTTTTTCATTTACGTTAGTCTAAACGCCGATTTTATCTGATATTAAAGCGATCTGAGGTTGCGATCGTCAATTAATTTAAACGTAACAATATTAATATGTAACAAAATTTTTTATCTGTTCATAAAAACTAGACATTTACAATTTACTATGATATAATTTCAACCCAAAGTTTATTAGTAAAAACAAGTATCAGCACCAAAAAGCTAAAAACAGTATTCATACGTGTATTTTAGGTAATCTTAGAGATTCCATTCTTTTGGAGAAACAAGCTACTGGGAAATTCTTCAAACCCAGACTGAATTATTTTTGGCTTTCCTGGACTAGATTTTTTGAATACCAATGTGATAGAATTGCGGGAACTTCAGCATTTTTAGAATAGTCAATGCTGTATATCAGTATATTAGGGCTTTTCTCAGGCAAAATTGGCATAAGTTCTATTGTTCTAGTCTAGATTCAGTATCTTAATGAGCGGATTTGTGCTTTTTCCAGAAAATATCAGCCTTTTTTGATTTGGTAATATACTAGTGCAGCATGGCGGAAATAATCATCCAGTTGAAAAACCTGGAAATTACTACTTAATCAACCTTCTTCCCTCCTGCCCCGTTCGACTTCGCTCAGTGACCGCCTGCCTCCTGCCTTCTTGCACTAGAGTAGGAATAAGATTTTTGATTTCTCACCAGATCATCAATTATGCTATTTCAGCAAATCTCATTGATGATCTGGAGTTGTGCTATTGTTCCGTAAACAGTAATTCATTCCTGTTGTTAAGCAAGAGAAGATGAATATTGATTTTATGAGCACCAAATGAACAAACTAAACTCAGTGGTTTATTGTGCGATTTAATCAGAAGAAAAGAGGAATCTTTACTTACCAACCAACCATTTTTGAAAGTAGTGCGGAAAGCAAAAAAGTGCCAGCCCAAGAGTCTACAACGGATGAACTCCCAACCATTGAATTTCCCTCTCGTGGAAAACTGAAAGCCAGTTCTTGGCGTATTCACCAAAAAATTGGCTATGGATATTTTGTAGCTATTGGTATTGGTTTTTTTGGCTCTTTAACGGGTTTAGTTTTAGCTAATTACTACCGAGGTAGAGAAATTAGAGAATATAATCAAGCTAGTGAACAAGGGCAATTATTGACTAATTATAGAGATGCGATGGTAGGGGCACAGTTAAATAGTTCTAAATTAGTTGCTGTGTTAGAAGATGCCCAACAGTTACGCAAGAAGAAAACAGAATTTTTCCGTTCTGTAGCTCAAGCACAAGCATTAGAGCCAAAAATTGCTGGATATATTAATAGTAATCCGAAAACATTAGCAGCAACAACTGCTACATTACAAAATTTATTACAAGACTATTCTGTTAATTTAAAATCTTATACTAGACAAATACGGGCAATTATTCAACAATTAGAATCGTCACAGTTACAGCCAGAAAAACTGAATTTGGCTAGAAAACAGTTATTAGAAATAATGCGTGGTGAAACAGCCATGCGCTTGGATCAATTATCTGACAAATTAACTAATATTTTAATAACCGCCCAGGAACAAGAAGCAAGAAGGCGGATGGATGTGGAACAAGCCAGAATTGTAGAGAGAATAATAATAGTAGGGAGTATGCTAGTTTCAGTAGCGATCGCTGCTATTGTAGCATGGCGGACGAGTCGAGCGATCGCTGAACCAGTTATCACCGTTACCCAAGTTGCGGAACAAGTAGCCAGAAAATCGAATTTTGATTTACGCGCACCCGTCACCACCGAAGACGAAATCGGCTTATTAGCAAAATCCCTGAATCGGTTAATTGAGCGTGTATCGCAAAGAACAAAAGAATTACAACAAGCCAAAGAATTAGCAGAAGCAGCAAGTAAAGCCAAAAGTGCATTTCTAGCTAACGTCAGCCATGAATTACGTACACCATTAAATGCCGTCATCGGTTTAAGTCAACTATTAAAAGATGATGCTATAGATTTAGAACTAACCGCAGATTTTGTCACAGATTTAGAAACAATCAATTCTGCCGGTCGGCATTTATTAGATTTAATTAATGATATTCTCGATGTGTCCAAAATTGAAGCTGGGAAAATGACAATTTACCCGGAAACATTTTCCATTACTAATTTAATTAATCATGTTGTTTTAACAGTCAAACCCACAATAGAAAAAAATGGTAATACGTTAATAGTAGAAGTTGATCAACAACTGGGAACAATGTATTCAGACCAAACCCGGATGCGTCAAGTATTATTAAACTTACTCAGTAATGCCGCTAAATTTACCAGTCAAGGTACAGTCAAATTAATTATTAAAATAGATAAAACTAATATTAATCAACAAACACCTTTAGGAATTATTAATTTTATCATTAGTGATACAGGAATTGGCATGAGTCCCCAACAACAAAAGCAATTATTTCAACCTTTTATTCAAGGGGACAACTCTACTACTAAAAAGTATGGCGGAACTGGTTTAGGTTTAGCCATTAGTCGTCATTTCTGCCAAATGATGGGAGGGGAAATTTTAGTAGAAAGTCAGCTAGGAGTCGGTTCTACTTTTACAGTCCGTTTACCTTTGAAAGTGCAAAATTAAAGGTATAAATTTACAGTCATGGATACAGCAGGGAACAGGGAACAGGGTTGAAAGTCTCTTTGTATAAGAGTTTGTTCCAAAAATTTGTACCTCATTTACCTGGAACGGGCTGTAAAATACAACAGTCAAGAAATAAGCGCAGTTTAGATAATAATGTCTGAATCAGGATGTCCAGAATTTAAGGATTTACAGGATGAAAACAGGGATTTAATCACTAATTACCCATCAACTATTACCCATTACCAGCCTCAACTAGATAACTAGCGACTTGGGTTAATATCCACCCTAATACTACTTAGCAATATGTAAAAAATCTTAAACTCTTGCTAGAGAAAATATTACATGGTACTATCAGAGTAATTTGCGTCTGTCTTGAGCAAGATTGAATACTAGCCGGAGGGTGGGTTATGCCAATTGTCAAAAGTACGAGTGTAATAGATGGGGAAGAAATAGATATTTATATTGAAGTAGATACCCTTCCCCCTAGTGAAGAGGAGGAATTATTTAGAGATGCTGGTACGGAAATAATAAAGAAAGCTGGTGATTTATTTGGTAAAGGTTTAGCTTTATCACGTTACTGTGCAGTAGAAGTAATTAATAATGTTAATAAAATGAATCAGGCTGTTAAGCCTAATGAATTTGAGGTTAAATTAGCAATTAAACTAGATTCTAAAGCAGGTGTACCCGTGATTGCAAAATTGGGGGCTGAAGCACAAATGGAAGTAACAATGAAATGGACACTCAAAGAAACAACTCAGAAGCCATAAAAGAATCGGAAATTAATATATTACCTTATTCCTTAATTGTTGGACAAAAACAATTAAAATTAGCCCTAGAAATCGCTTATATTGCCCCGCGTATTGGTGGGGTTTTAATTAGTGGACAAAGAGGGACGGGTAAATCTACTGCTGTCCGGGCTTTTGCTAAAATGATGACAGGAAAATTACCCGTTACATTACCAATTAATGCTACAGAAGATCGGGTAGTTGGTGGCTGGAAAATAGATCAATTAATGGATGGTAAAGCCGTAGCACAACCGGGTTTACTGGAAAAAGCTAATGGCAGTTTACTTTATATTGATGAAGTAAATTTGCTAGATGATCACATTGTAAATATTATTCTTGATGTTACTTCTACAGGAGTTTTAATAGTTCAGAGAGAAGGAAGGAATGCTAATAAATCAGTATCTTTTAATTTGGTGGGAACGATGAACCCAGAAGAGGGAGGACTGCGACCACAATTATTAGATAGATTTGGTTTAATGGTCAGTGTAAAAGCAGAAGCGGAGAAAAATCAAAGGGCGAAAATTTTACGGACAGTTTTAGATTTTGATCAAGCTTTATTTTTACAAAAAGCAGGTAAGTCATCAGATTATATTGATGATGCTATAGCAAAAGATGAAGAAAAGAGAAAATTACTAGAAGAGGCAAAGCAGAGATTTTATCAAGTAGAAATTTCGGAAGAAATGGCGTTAAAATGTGTTAATTTAGCGGCGCATTTTCAAGCAGAAGGAAATAGAGGTGATTATATTATCGCTTTAGCAGCTCGTGCTTTAGCAGCATTACAAAATATAGAAGTAGTGACTGATGAACATATCAAAAATGTAGCACAATTAGCATTACAACATCGGCGTAGTGTGGCTAACCAAAATAACCAAATGTCCTGGAGTGAAGAAGATAATCAAAATTTAGAAACAATTGTAAGCGGTGAATAATTCTGAATTGATTTTAACAAATATATGGATGCGGGTGCTTGCCTGTGTAGCTATTACACCAGGGTTGAGAAGTATTTTATTTTTCGATACTCACATAGAAATATTAAAATTAGCGTCGGAAACATTAAGCCAAATGTTAGAGGTTGTAGCTGAGAAATCAGTTAAAAAAGTGACTTTAACTACTATAGAAACTGAGGAAGATTTATGGGGAAGTTTTCAAATTAGTAGAGATGGGGAAACATTACCTTTTCAACCAAAACCAGGATTATTAACTGATAATTCTACTCTACATTTAGTCATTATTCCCGACTTAACCAAATTGAGTTTAGCCGCTTGTCGTGCTTGTGTAGTTTTGATAGGTGCTGATGTTGCCTATTTAGAACGTCATGGACAAAGCTTGACTTGGAAATCTAATCTTTGTTGGTTAGCAGGCTGTAAAAGTTCAGAAGTGGGAATGGTTTCTCCGCATTTATTAGATAGGTTTGCTTTGCGGCTAAAGGGTGAATTTCCTCACTACCAGAAAGCCAGAAATAAAGATATAATTAAATGGTTAAATTCTCCAGACAGCAATAATTTAGATTATCAACCGGAAAAATTATCAATTGAAATTCAACAAGTTATCACCCAAGCTTTACAACAGTATCCCATCCTTTTAGAAACATCTGCAAAGAGAATATTAGAATATACTGTAAACGAAATTTATCCACGTCGAGAAATTGCATTAACAAGATTTTCACAAGCTTTGGCTAAGTTAGAGGGAGTAAGTGAAATTGAAATCACTCATGTAGATACTGCTGCAAAAATTATAGGCTTACAACCACCTATTAGTACAACGGAAATACCAGAAAATTCACCATTTGCAGATAGTAATATAAAACCAGAATTTCAACCGAGAAAACCACCATCCATAAAATCAAAATCTAATTTTAAACCACCTACTGATAAAGCAGAAATACCTGTACATGAATCTGATACAAAGCAGTATTTAACATCTACACCGTTAATAGTGAAAGGTGCTGCTTATCCAGAAGATAACGCACCAGTGGAAAGGGAAGCGGCTTCTTTGCGTTTACCTACACGGCGTTTTGCGGCTAAAACTGCGACACGGGGGATAATTATTGGTGTAGAGAAGGCTAAAAACTTGCAAGATATCGCTATAGTGAGGACGGTGTTAGAAGCGACGAAATTTCAACCAATTCGGCGGAAAAACAACTTGAATGGACGGGAAGGGCTAATTTTATCAGGTAGTGATTTTTATTGTTATAGGCGATCGCCTGTGGCCGAGCAAATGTTAATGCTCATATTAGATCACACTTGTTTACAAAATTGCAACTGGCAAGAATCATTATTACCTTATCTAAGTTGGGCTTACGTAGAAAGAGCAAGTGTTTGTTTAATCCAAGTCGGTGCAGCAAACGCCACCCACGAGTTACGCGCCGAAAAAATCATGGCACAAAATATACTTGTTCCTCGCATCAGTGCGGGAATAGAAGCCGGAAAAGGAAAAGCCACACCTCTCGCACATGGTTTACATCTAGCCTTGCAAACCCTCCGTCATGCTTTACAACATGGACGCAGCACTGTACAACAAGCCACATTAGTATTAATTACTGACGGACGGGGGAATGTACCTTTAGAAGCGAGTCATTATGATAAAATTACTACACCCGTAGGCAAAAAAGGAGTTGAAGATGCTTTGTTAGTAGCTGAAAATATTAAACAACTGGATAGAGTTAATACAGTTTTACTTAACCCCCAGCCTCAACAATATCCAGAACTACCATTACAACTAGCCCAAACATTAGGGGCAAAAGTGATTTTAATTCCCTCAAAAGAAACATGGGAGTTAGCAGCATGGTAAATAATTTTCTACGACAAGCACTAACTAATCAAATCCCTCAAAAAAGGGATGTAATCAATAATGGTATAGCACCAGAAGAATTACTAAAAAAGCAAAATTTAGTAGTTGAGAATATCGAACCAGCTACTTTTGAAATAAATCAAGATAATCAAAATTATATTGGGATTAACTTTTCTCCTGAACTAGATCAAAAATTTCCTCCTCATGTAGCTAAATTATATATAGAAGCAGAAAATGGAAAATATCGTATTCGTGCCCATCATGCCTCACAAAAAGAACCATTCAATACAGAACTTAGTCAGCCTCCTATTTTATCTTTTAGTCAACAATTAGAAGGTGAAAATGTAACTGATAAATTACGCCAAATTTCTGGCAGAATGCGGATGTTTTCTCAAGAAAACTCTGAGGCTAAAAAAATTCGCTGTTGGTTACTTAAGTTAAAACAAAAATTGAATTTATCTTGTATAGTCATTCATGACAGAACAGAGTTTGAGATTCCTTGGGAAATGTTAGAGTTATTAGAAAATGATTATTTAGGAGCATCATTAATTACAGTACGCTGGCAAGATATTGAGGATAGTAACTGTTGGGAAGAAACCAACAAATTAGTTAATTTAGAGTTTCAGCCAGAATATTGTTGTGGAAATATTGTAGCCTATACCAATACTAAAGATTTTAAGAATATTGAACAAGAAATAAATATTATTAATCAATTTCAATCTCAATGTTTTCAGAAGATTGATGAGTTTTTAACACATTTGGAACAATTAAACTCAGAAGTTAGTTTAATGTTTATTGCTAGTCATGGTTTTTTTGGGCAAAATATTTCTCAAATGTGTTTAGGAGAAGAAGATCCAAAACAACGTATATCTTTAACCCAAATTTATGATTATGACTTTGAATTTTTTAAAACTTCTCGGAGTATTGTCTTTATGAACGCTTGTCATTCTGGCAGGTTGCGAAGAGATGAAACATTAGATATAATCAATAATAATTATCGGTTTGGGTTTCCTACATTCTTCTTAAAAAAAGGTGCTAGAGGGGTAATTGGTACATTAGGCAAAGTTATAGATAAATATGCAGCCCAAATTACTAATAATTTCTTTACTGAGTATCAGCGTAATCCAGATTTACCAGTGGCCGCAATTTTGAAAAATATTCGAGCTGAAGCAGCACAGCAATTTAAAGCTAATAAAACCGAAGATAACCGCAAATTATTTATTTTTACTTTTATGTACATCTATTATGGCAACCCTATGACTACACTCCAACTTACCCCCAAAGGAGAATAGTTTGATGTCTGATACTCAGCAACCACCCTTATCAGTTCAACCAATAATTAGTTATCCCCGTGAAGCGCAAGTGGGGAAAACTTATTTAATGGCAATTGATTTAGAAACGACTGGGGAATGGTTGTATGAAGAAGAAGAATATCCTATTTATTGTATGTTGGATACTGCACCATTATTTAGTTATAGAACTGTAGGAGAACCAGCAATAGTTTTACACCGTTTTGGGGGAACTTATGGTGCAGCTAAGTTTTTACTCACAGCAGCAGAGGAAGAAATAGAAGGGGAAATTAAAATTACATTAGTGAATGGTTGGGGTGTACCTGTTAGGGTTTTGAGGTTGGATGACGTACAAGTTACAGAAAATTTATCTCACATCCCAAAAATAGTTACAGTTTTTTCTAATGTTCAGCTGATTAAACCAAAAGATAATATTAAGACTAAATGGGGAGTGTTTGCAGCTTTTGATACAAGTTGGCAAAAATTAACAGATGTAGCTAAACAATTAAGCTGTTTATTGAGTTTATTTGCATCTGCCCCCATTCTTTGGCAGTGGGTAGAACAGTGTTTACCAGACCAAAATGCTGAAGAAATCGCAGAAATTAGAGATAATATCTTTCTGAAACTGAACTTACTTCAGCATAAAGAACAGAGCATTTATCAATTCTCTCCCCTGCTCAGGGATTTTTTTCAATATCAGCTAACAGGGCTAGAACAAGGTGAAAAACTCAAACGCACCTTGTGTCAGGTAATGGTAACAATTGCTAAAAAAATTCCTGAGACACCCAACCTAGAAGATATCAGTAACTTTTCCCTGGCTATTCCTCATTTAGAAGAAGTAGCAAAAAATCTCATTCTCTCTGTCAGTGATAATGATTTAATTTGGCCTTTTGTTGGCTTAGGTCGTTTCTATGAAGGTCAAGGATTTTATGGAAAAGCAGCACCTTGGCGTGAACAGTGCGTAGAAGTAACTAAACAACGCTTAGGAGAAGAACATCCCAATGTGGCCACTAGCTTGAACAATTTGGCAGTTCTCTACTATTGTCAAGGTAGATATGATGAAGCCGAACTTCTTTCACAGCAAGCTTTAGATTTATACCGCCGCTTGCTAGGAGAAGAAAATCTTGATGTTGCTAATAGCCTTGACAATTTGGCAGTTTTATACATTTCTAAAGGCGTATACAGTGAGGCTGAACCCCTGTTACAGCAAGCTTTGTCACTCAGGCTACGTATGCTAGGAAAAGAGCATCTCGATGTGGCCACCAGCCTGAACAGTTTGGCCAAATTTTACTGTTCTCAAGGCAGATACAATGAAGCAGAACCCCTTTTATTGGAAGCACTCAGAATCACACAACTCTTACAAGGAAATGAACATCCTGAAGTTGCTACAAGTCTGAACAATTTGGGGGTTCTCTACCGTTCTCTAGGCAGATACGATGAAGCAGAACCTCTTTTAGTACAAGCCCTAAAACTCAGGCAGCATTTACTGGGAGAAGAACATCCTGATATTGCTGCCAGCATGAACAATCTGGGGGTTCTCTATTGCTCTCAAGGCAGGTATAATGAAGCAGAAAATTGTTTTGTACAAGCCCTAAAACTTGGGCGGCGCTTGTTGGGAGAAGAACATCCTGATATTGCTATTAGCTTGAACAATTTAGGCGTTCTCCACCGTCCAAGAGTAAAAGTATTTAACTGAAGCTATAACAAATAATCCTTAAATTTCACCAAGTATACTGAGACTGTAATCCATGTCACGTAAAGCTTGATTTTTCCAAGTTTTTCAAAAACTAAGCTACATTCCTATATAGGAATCCTAAATGATTTATGAAAAATTTTAAGTATGTGTAGGGTGGGCTAGGGATAAAAATCCTGAATAGAAGCTGAAAATTGTAGGAAATGCCCACCTGCATATTTTTCAAAATTCAAATCGGAATCCTATGGATTGATTTACTTACAAGTATTAAACTGAGCTTCCCCCGTACAGGTGTACCAGATAAATTTCAAAGGGTTGTATAGCAAGCAATATAGGCTTTTTCTGGTTTTTTTGTACCCATGTAATTTAAGAATTTCTTTAGATTTTTTTGGAGCAAAAAACCGTTATAA
>DATGXB010000084.1:0-3408 GCA_035299225.1 Nostocaceae cyanobacterium
GGCCGAAGGTGCTGAGCGTGGGCATAGGCTGCAACCGGGGGACTTCCGAGGCGGAGACCCCTGCCTCCTGCCTCCTGCCTCCTGCCCCCTTACCTATACCCATCCCAAGGACTAACTTCTAAAGTCCCGTCGGGTTTAAAAGTGGCTTGGAAATGCGCTAGGGGTTCTTTGGTAGGAGGTGCAGCAATATTAGAACCATAAGCAGCTTGCAGCATTTGTGGTAATGGAGTTTCGCTGGCAAAATCAAAAGCCACTTGGTTTAATGGTTCATAGTCAGCAATGACACCATTTTTGTTGATGGCGATCCGATATCTTAAATCTTTAGTGAAAGTAGGTGTAGCACTCCAATTTTGGCGAATAGTGTCACGCAATGTTTTATTTAATTGTTGAACAGTATTAGAATCAGTAATTTTTTCTCCAATTACTTCTGGAGTTTTGGCATAGCCCCGCCAAGGGCTAACTTGCAAAACACCACTTTTAGTAAAGACTACTTTAAATTGAGCGATCGCCTCTCTAGGCCGATTAACCGGATTCACTAATAAACTTGGTAAAGGTGTCTTAGTTAATGCCTCATTTGCTACTTGATTGATATTTTTAATCCCGACAATATTCCCGTTTGCGGTTACACCCAAGCGATACACTAAATCTTCTGACAAACTAGACCGATCCTGCCAAACCGCATTAATCTGGTTATATAATATGCGATTTAATGCTTTTAGTTGAGAAGCATCCGTAATCTCTGGTACGTTGTTTAATAAAGCTTCTAAATCTGTGATGGTCGGCGGAACTGTATTTTCAGGTGTGGCTACAGTTTCCGGTGTAGTTGTAGGAGTAGGACTAGCTACAGTTTCCGGTGTAGGAGTAGGACTAGCTATAGCTTCCGGTGTAGTGGTAGGAGTGGGACTAGCTATAGCTTCCGGTGTAGTTGTGGGGCTGGCTGTAGGAGTAACATTAGTAGTTTTATTAGCTTTTTCCTCTGCGTTTGTTTCTGCTGGACGAATTTTCGGAGCAGGAATTAAACTAAAAGTAACAGCCGCTACTGCTAAACTGGTGATTCCCACAGTTGCGGGTACAGCTTGCTTAATGATGGCTTGACTTGTACCACCATAACGTCTAGTAACTGGTTGTAACTCTAAAGCTAACTCTGGTAAAGTTTGAGTATCAGCAAAAAACTGGTCTATAGCTTCTACTAAATCAAATAGCTGCACTGAATTCAAGTCAACTTGAATTGCTTGTTGTTGTTCAGAATCAGCCTCAAAACCTTCAGACCCAATTTCTGAATGTACAATCAACCGGTGGCAGTTGTCGTTAACTTTACGTATTTCTACTAATTCCGTTTCTTGATTATGTGCTTGAGGATTAGGAACATTACTTAAATATTCTTGGGCATAAGCACTTACTGCCCTGACTAAGCTTTCAAAAAACTCCCTACCCCCAGCAATGGGTTGATTAAAGTTAGATAAATAACATTCTGCATTGACTAAAATAGATAATTCTGGCCGCAGTTCTTGAAAATGTGCAGCCCTGGTGACATCGCTTAACCCTTCTAAGAGCAGCGTACAATTAGGTAAACTATATTTACGTTGGATGTTCATTCCACTTCACCGTCAAAAAGACTAATCCAGAATCGCTGCATACCGGCTGTACCAGTACAAAATAATAATTGTCCCAATAAATTTATAGCCAGTTCGTCTAATTTCTCATCAGAATGTAATGCTAACAAACCAGAACGACGGGCATTCATCCGGCTTTTGAAATGTGCTCTAAACCTTTCTAAGTAATTAGCTAGGCGTAAGTTTTGCTCTGGGGGAATTTGTTTGTCGTACATTTGCTGATAAATCATCAGTAGTTGGCGGATAACAACTGTTAACCGTCGGGCTATATAACAAGCAATTACGACTAAAGCTTTAGCCTCCAGAACCGAGAGAGGACGACGAACATGAGCGCGACGCATGGGGTTAGAAGCTCGTATTCGCCACAGATTCACCCGATTTTTAATGATGCCTTTCAGGTCTAATTCTTCAGCAAAGGCAAGAATAGCTTCTGAACCATTGAGTTCTAAAGCTTCAATTGCCAATAAAATCAAATCTATTTGTACTTTAGTACGGCGCGGACATCCCTGGGGAGCGATCGCTGGATCTGGTAAAGTGTCCAGAATCATGGGCATGGCTTTAGCTGTGGGACTATTCAACGGTGGTAAACTTGCGGAGACATTCATTCTATAAAATACCTTGTGCAATGCCAATAGACGAAGTAAAGCGTAATTGAGGCAGGGGGGAAGAGGCAGAGGGCAGGGGGGCAGTGGGCAGGGGGGCAGGGGGGAAATAAACAACGAACTAACTCTTGATTACTCAGCACTCAACACTCCGCACTCTCCTTATTTTTCCTTTCCCTTTTTACCTTTTCCCTAACTAGCAACTCACATTACTTACTATTTTTTTTCATCTTTTTCCGTATATGAAGAAATTTAAAATTTCAAAACATCATCTTACCTGCCTAACTTTAATTTTCCTCTTTTTTAGGTGAATTTAAACTGGCAATTGATTATATAAGTTATCATCCATTCAACTGGGTGAACTATCCAACCAGTTAAAAGCTTGATAAAAATAACTTTCTTACCTCCTGTCTTTTGCCTTCAGAGTGCCAGATGACGATACTGTAATCTTAATTATCCAGCGTGTGACATTATAGTGTACGATTTTTCAGGTATTTACCTCAAAAATATTATTACTATCTTATTTGTCAACTTTGCTGGCAAATGTAGAGCTAAAGTTTACTGTTGTCAATTATAATCGTGGCTTTCCTGAATTTTATGGATCTAAAGTCTCTCATTCGTGATGTACCTGATTTTCCCAAACCCGGAATTTTATTCCGAGATATTACTACTTTGTTACGCGATCGCCAAGGAATGCGCTATACTATTGACCTTTTAGCCCAAAAATGCGCGGATTTGAAAATCAACCCGGATTATGTTGTCGGAATGGAATCACGGGGCTTTATTTTTGGTTCGGCTTTAGCCTACAACATCGGGGCAGGTTTTGTGCCAATCCGCAAAAAAGGCAAGTTACCAGCAGCTGTTCATAAAATTGAATATGAACTAGAGTATGGTACAGACATATTGGAAATACATCAGGATGCTTTAGAACCTCAAAGCAAGGTTTTAATTGTAGACGATTTAATAGCTACAGGTGGCACAGCAAGCGCCACAGCCAAGCTTTTAGATCAGCTCGACTGCGAATTATTAGGCTTTGGCTTTATCATCGAATTGCGGGACTTAAACGGCCGTAAACACTTACCAGATGTACCAATCATTTCTCTAGTTGAGTATTAGTCTGGAGAATGGGGACAGGGGGCAGGGGGCAGGAGGCAGGGGGCAGGAGGCAGAAGGCAGAAGGCAGGGGGGCAGGG
>DATGXB010000085.1:0-11219 GCA_035299225.1 Nostocaceae cyanobacterium
TAAGTGATGTGAATTTCTTGCGGCGATGTTCCTAATACTTCCTTTTCTTCTGGATTATTTTCTACTGGTTCTCCCTCAAATATCACTTTTGGTAAACTTAAATTATATTCTCCATGTACGTGCATTGATGATGTATCTAAATGCGATGTTCTCAGAGCTATATGAAACTTTTTCACTGTATTTAAGGCAATTATTAAAAATATTGTGTCTGGTCTTTTCAAAAATACTTTATCTAAAACTCTCCCTATTTTATCATCATTGAAATACTCTGGTTTTAATCCTGCTCCTATCAAATGTTCACAAGCTATTGATTCACAAAATTTTGGAAACATATATAGCGGCTTAGATACAAATCCTAATCCGTTCAAGATCATTGCTTTGACAACATGACCAGCACTCACCTTTTCTCCTTTCTCTTCACCTATTAATTCATTAATTATTTCTACCAATCCAATTGCATCTCTTATTCCTGCTACTATCCCTAAATGATCTATATTCTGAATTTGGATTTCATTTAATATTATGAGGGAATCCTCCACTAGTTTTGTGGCTATTCTCTCATTTATTTGAAGTTAAAATGTGCTTTTTTCATTTTTTATCTATTTTCATGTTCTGCTCAAATCCAAATTGGCACGTCATAGTCGGGATAATTAGCTGTTAATTAGTTTAATGCTACCAATTTTCATTAAGCTTTTGCTTTTTGTTCTTTTACTTAGCTCTCATGTACTATATTTTTGCCTTGTGACAGTTTGGGTGCGGAATGTGGGTTTATAAATTCGTAAGCTATATTGCCTACGTGATATCCAAGCTACACCGTTAAATGAGATTTGTAAATATAACTTAAAATAGGTCTATATTATATCTTTTATTTGTTTATCTTATGTGTTTCTGTAACAGGAAGATTTTCAAAATTACCAAGTATTTTTGTTGGTAGAATTACGCGAAAATGTCTGCTTGGTGCGATATCGCATATCCTTAACACCAGTACAAACCTTAACCCCAATCCCTAGTATCTGCATCAGTTAGACTCAATCCCAACTTTACGTACTCAATTGTTGCAGCCTGTTTAATATGCTTCATCATCACCACTTCACCTGCGTCAGCAGCGATAAAAGCGGCATTCAAAGCAATATTGCGAATATTCCCACCTGCGATATTTAACCGCGCCAGCCTAGTATAATCTATACCCTGTATAGGCGTATTTTTTGGGAAAACCCGTTGCCAAATTTCTTTACGTTGATTCACATCTGGGAAGTCAAACTTCACCAAAAAGCGGATACGTCGCATAAATGCAGTATCAATTGAATCTTTTAAATTAGTTGTGAGAATCGCTAAACCCCTGTATTCTTCCATACGCTGGAGTAAATAGCTGACTTCCATGTTTGCATATCTGTCCCGTGCATCTTTCACATCCGAACGCTTACCAAATAAAGCATCAGCCTCATCAAACAGTAAAATAGCCGCCCCTGTTTCTGCTGCATCAAAAATTCGCCGCAGATTTTTCTCAGTTTCACCAATGTATTTACTAGAAACCGCACTCAAATCAATGCGGTATAAATCCAAACCTAATTCATTAGCTAACACTTCCGCAGATGTAGTTTTACCAGTACCACTCACCCCAGAAAATAAAGCACTAATCCCTAAACCGCGTCGAGAACTATCAGCAAAACCCCATTTTTCATAAACCTGCATTTGTTGACGAACATGACTAACAATACTTTGTAAAATTTGCTTCTGCATTTTCGTAAATACTAAATCATCCCACGTAGCTTTAGTTGGTATCGGTTGTGCCAGTTCATCTAAACGTAAACGCGCTTGATCTCTGCAAGTATTCCACAATAAATGTTTAATTTCTCCTGTTTCCTGATTTCCCCTAGCCAATTTTGCTCGCACTTCTGTACAAACAGCTTCAATTGTTGGTGCATTGAGATTAAACTGATTTACCAAAATATTAATATCGTCCTGATTACCATCAGCCAATTCTCCTAAAGCATTTTGCCAGAGAACTTGTTGCTCGTCTTTGGTAGGATAATGCACCGCAAAAGAAATAATAGGACGCTGCCTCTGCCCCATTCTATCACGACTGATAATAATTAATAAATTAACTTTTTCAATAACTTGAGCAATAATATTTTGTTTAACTGGGTCAAAATCATCAATGTCATTATTAATTAATAAAACTGAATTAGTTAATTTAGCTTCTCTCTCCCAGAGTAAAATAATATTATTTAAGTCATTAATATCTCTAGGCAGATTGATTGCCGAAGTAGTATAAATTTCTTTATCTAAAAGAGAACTAGCAAACGCCGCTATAGCCTGCATACTAGAAAAATCATCACCATATAATTGCACAACTGGGAAATTCCCCCTGATTTCACCTTCCTCCCAAATTGCAGCAATTTGTTGAGCAATCTTTTCATGAGAGGGAACTAAATCATCAATAAGATTTAAAGGTGAAATGATTCCTTTCAGGCGTTCATCCTGAGTTCTCAAACCTAATAAATAATGAAAAATGCGCTCATCAATTCTCATAGGACTTTGAGTAGCAGTAATACCACCTTCTACTTGAATTAATTGCCAATGACGCAAAGGAGAATCAACAATCCAAGCACCCCAATCAGTTCCAGGTAAAACACTCATAGCCAAAATTATCGTCGGATATGTAATTTGCATATTTCCTGAAAATTGAGCATATAAAGAACCCACCGCAGGGTCACTTTCTAATGCTGCACAAAGTAACAATACATTCCGTTCAAATTCTGTCAGATTAAAAATATAACATAACTGCTCTAAAGCTGAAGGCGCAGTCATTCCCAAATTTACAGAAGGCTGAATATTGTTGATTGGTTTTTCCTCTCGACCAGCCAGCACATTTTCTAAAGTCTCTCTGACTAAAGCTATAGCTTGCAGCAGATATTTATAATTAGCAGCATACCATTCATTGTTAAAAGTCATATTCAATACCTACTTATCCACCTTAACCTAGATATACTTTGACAGTAGTTTAGCAAAGTTTGTTAAATAATTGACAAGCTCAAAGGAACAAGTTATCGTCAGTATAAGCTTAATTACAAAGATTATCACAAAAACTTTTTATGTCCAAACTGAGAGTACACAAACCCACCTTTAGTAATTACGCTGTTGCCAAGAAGAGTAGCCCTTTGATTCAAACTCGACCTTTGATCAACCCACTTCAGCAAGTAAACGCCGAAAATGCCCAAAAGCCAGTCAAGACAATCAACACACAGACCGCAGAAGAGTGGAAAAAAGATAACGTTTTTCTCAAAGCCATAGAAACCTTAGAAGCACAACAGCAACAAGCAATACAAGCCAAGTTAACAGTCGGTGAACCAGGGGACAAATACGAGCAAGAAGCGGACGCAATGGCCAGCAAAGTCATGTCCATATCGGATGCGACTGTACAAAAACAATCAGAAGAAAAAGTCCAAACCAAGCCTTTACCTTTAGTCAGAAATATTACTCCAGTCGTGCAACGAGTAGCAACACGGACAAGGGGTAGCGTACAAGCCAACGGAAATTTAGAAAGCCGCTTAAATAGCAGTAAAGGAGGTGGAAGTCCCTTACCAAATCAAGTGCGAAGCTTCATGGAACCCCGCTTCGGTGCTGATTTTAGTAGAGTGCGGGTGCATACAGATACCACCGCAGTACAGATGAATCGAGAGTTAGGCGCTCAGGCTTTTACTCATGGTAGTGATATTTATTATGGGGAAGGGAAAGCACCAGGGAATAATGAGTTAACAGCCCATGAGTTGACCCATGTAGTGCAACAGACAGGAGCGCATAACATCCAGCGACAAGAACAAAGCACCCCACAGCAGGAAGATGAAAGTAACCATGAGGCGATGCTGGATGAAGCAATAGGTATTATACAGAATGCTTTAAATATTCTTGCCAATCAAACTCAGGGTGAAGGTCATACAAGCGCAAATCCTATCCCTGATGCTGAACAGAAAAAGCAAGATTTACAAAAAGGCTTAACTGAGTTGCAAGCTCTGAAGGGATCAGGCAAAAAAGAGGAAATAATTAGCGTTACTCAGCCAATCATAGCTGCGGCCAAAGGGGATATGACGCAAGCCGCAATAGGAGAGCAACCTAGTCAAAAGGAGTCAGGGTCTGATTCAGTTCCTGCTATTCAGCGTAGGGTAACTGTGCAGATACCAGTTCCACAAGAAAGACCCCCGATAGAAATACCTGCACCAGCTCCACAAGAAGAGCCCCCAATAGAAATACCTGCACCAGTTCCACAAGAAGGACTTCCAGAACGAAGACGAAGACCTCCAGAACGAAGACGAAGACCTCCAAGAATGCCAAGAGGGGGTAATTGGGTGAGTATAGTACTACAAATACTAATGATATTGTATGAGAATTACTCTTCTCCTGAAAATACAGATCCTAATAGCCAAAAAAATACAAAACCTAATACCCAAACAGATGAGGAGAGAAGAAGAAGATCATTACCGACCTATCGGAATGATGGCAGTACTCATGATTCCCCATGGCCTTGGATCAGAGATGGTGTTCTACAGGAAGATGGAACAATAAGCTATCCTGGAAGGGTAGAACTTCGTTACAAACCAGTCTTTAACAGTCCTTTACATCACGGCTTCGTTGTTGTCACCAGTCCTTTTGAAACTGATACTTCTGGAAAGTTGATGAGTAATTTCTATGAAACTCACTATCGTGGTGGACCATCAAACGATAATAATCCCTTCGATTGGGGTTTCATCAAAACGCTCTCCTTTCCCTATGTTAAAGGTCAAAGAGACTGGACTTTGAATCCAGCAGGACGGATAGAAGTAACTACTGGTTTAACCTCTGAACAATGTACAGATTACAGGACACAATTCCAAACAACTATGGAGGCAATCCAAAGTGCCAGAATAGCTTATGGTTTACCTAGCCTGAGAGGTGGGTGTGGTGGAAAAGCCAACAGTAATTCAACAGCACACCAAGCTATTAGAGATGCGGGATTAGGAAATCCTGTACCACCAGTGTCTGCTCCATGTTGGGAAGTCAACCCATTTGAAGCTCAACGATACCAACAGTAAAGGATCAATAGGTTTTTTGGGGAGGTAAATCAAGAGAGGAGATTCAAATACTTTGAGCGAAAGTATTCATGTGATTTTATATCTGATAGCCTGAAGGTTATCAAAATTAAGCGTTTTCAGGATTTTTCTCAGCATACCTCCCTGAGATTTTTATAGAATCAAAATAAATTTTGACAAGAACTTAGATAAATACAGAACTGAAAAACTAACGGTTTAATTAATATGAAATACATTGTATTAGCTTTAATCACAATTGTAGCAATACTGCCAATAGGTATAGGTTTAGCATCAACTCCCAAGTTTAAGTTTTATAAAGACCCTGATATTATGGAGCAGGAAATTTCGCGTTTCATACCCACAGGAACTTCAATAGTTGAGGCGAAGAAAATTATGGAGCGTAATCGGTTTAAATGCGAATATTCTGAAAAAGACACTTTCGCAAGAACTAGAGAAGTGCCTGACACAAGTGTACCTGAAGCGATATTTTTTAGAAATGTAGATTTTCTTCTGTGCAACCATAGCAAAGGATTTATAGTTACACAAGATTGGATAGTCGGCATTTTTCATGAAAATGGGCTAGTAACAAATGTAGCTGTTAATTACGGTTTAACAGGTCCATAATGTTTGTGATGTTTGGGTAATCTATAATAGGCTATAGCAAAAATTTAACCTTACCTACGAAACCTAAACCTGTTGGCGATCGCCTGTGAGTGTATTCCATTTAGTGAGCGATCGCCTGTGAGTAAAATTCATTGAGCGATCGCCTTGAAGTGTATTCTATTTAGTGAGCGATCGCACAACTCCCACCAGAAGCGATGGCGAAACGCCCGCTTTATAGCGATCGCACAACTCTCACCATAGGCGATGACGAAACGCCCACTTTATAGCGATCGCTCCTGAGTAGACTTTTCAAATGTAGGCGATGGCGAAACGCCCACCTTCGGTGATCGCTCATGAGTATACTTTCTAAATCTAGGCGATCGCTAAAAGTAATTATGTATTAGTATAAAAAGTAGATTAAAGGAATATACTGGAGTATAAACTTAATTACAAAAATTATCACAAAAACTTTCTATGTCCAAACAGAGAGTACACAAACCCACCTTTAGTAATTACACTGTTTCCAAGAAGAGTAGCCCTTTAATTCAAGCTCGACCTTTGATCAACCCACCTCAGCAAGTAAACGCCGAAAACGCCCAAAAGCCAGTTAAGACAATCAAAACACAGACCGCAGAAGAGTGGAAAAAAGATAACGTTTTTCTCAAAGCCATAGAAACCTTAGAAGCACAACAGCAACGAGAAATACAAGCCAAGTTAACAGTCGGTGAACCAGGGGACAAATACGAGCAAGAAGCAGACGCAATGGCCAGCAAAGTCCTGTCCATGCCTGATACTGCGGTACAACGAGAATCCGAAGAAAAAGTACAAACTAAACCTTTAGCCAATGGTATCACCCCAGTAGTGCAACGAGCAGCAAGAACAAATGGGGGTGTACAGACTAATGGTAATTTGGAAAGCCGATTAAATAGCAGTAAAGGTGGTGGCAGTCCATTACCCCATCAAGTACGAAACTTCATGGAACCCCGCTTCGGTGCAGATTTTAGTCGGGTGCGGGTGCATACCGACAATAACGCAGTACAGATGAGTAGAGAATTAGGGGCACAGGCATTTACTCATGGTAGCGATATTTATTATGGGGAAGGGAAAGCTCCAGGAAATAATGAGTTAACAGCCCATGAGTTAACCCATGTTGTGCAACAGACGGGTGCAGTACAGCAACAGAAGAAACCACAAAAACCAACAATTAGTTCAAAAGAAATACCAGTCTTGGGAGGAATAGCACCAAAAAGCAATGTATTGAGTCATGTCCAATCTTTGGGAGGAACTGCTGGTAATAATTCCTCGATTTACCGCCAGGAAATTCTTCATTTTCAGAGAGAGAACCCCAGCGAGAAAATTGCTGCATCTCAGCAACAAGTTCTGGAATCAACCAAAACTGTAAATATTAAGCACAAGGATAATTCACCGACTATCAGAAAGCAAGGAACTCCTCCTCCTCAAAACTCTACTGTTGCTACTTTTGAAGGTTTAGCACAAATGGCAGAAAAACTTGGTCAAGATAAGGTCACGATGAAATCCTATGATGACTTTCAAAATAAGGGGCAAGCATGGTTCTTTTCTCCTAACGGAAATCTTACAGGTGCATATAAAAAACCAGATTCATTTTTTGATGACAACACCTGGCTTAATAGCAGACAGGCTTTGCAGCGTAGGATAGTCATACTAAATCTAGCTGGTTTTTCTGATGCAACTGCACAATTAAGAAAAATGTTTAGTTCAGGAGGAAGACGTTATTTTCAGAGTATTAAACCTCGGCTACAACAAGCATACCAAAAGTGGCCAGCTAATAGATATGCAGTGTTTCAAGCACCTCAAGAAGGTGGTGGTGAAGATAGGAACACTTGCAATATCTTTGTAGGTGATGCTTTGTTCCTAGCTGGTATTAAAATCAACGGTAAATATCCTAGTGCTGAGAATATATATAATGGTGCAAGTGGATTAAAAAGTCAAGATAAACCAGGTAGAGGAGTAATTGCATCCTGGTCTGGACACTTAGAAATAGTGACAAAAGTACAAGCAGATGGAACTTTCTGTTCCCGAGGTGGATATCGAACTCCCATAGGTGGAGAAAAATGTGGTAGGACGACGAATGGACTGAAATTTTTTCTCCCATAGCATCCATTTTTCGTTACTTTCGGAAAACAATCACAGAACCTCAGTTTTATGATTGTGGTTTTATTAGGGTTTAGAGTTTTATTTCCCAACTGAAAATAATATTAAGTTTTTAACGTTTCCCCTTTGGTATTTTCAATAGTAAAATCTCTGAACCCTTGCATTGAGATTAAGATTTATATCGTACTTAACTTGTTAACTTGAGTGGGAAGTGCTGTAACACCTAAAGGGGAATATTTACAACTTGTTTTAGCCAAACAAAAAAGGTAAATTGCACAGAAAACTCGGATTACAAATTCCTTTAAACCAACCAAAGTTTCAATATGAAGCCAAATAATTATTTGATTTGCCTAGCTGTTTTAGGTTTGATATCTTGTAATTTTTTCAACAAGACTCTTACAGCCCAATCTTCTCAACAGCCATCAATTCAGAAAAACTATTTAAAACAGCCGCAGGATTCAAATATGTTGTTCCCAGTTTTAAGCAAAGGTAAAACTACATCAGAAGAAAATTGGAATCAAGATTGGGGCTATATTGATCGCACAGGAAAAATAATAATTAAACCTCAATTTAATTCAGCTACTACCTTCAAAGAAGGAATGGCTGTTGTAAGTTTAGAAGGTAAAGATGGTTATATTGACCATACAGGAAAGTTTATTATTCAACCTCAATTTGATAAGGCTGAACCATTTTCTGAAGGTATAGCTGCTGTACAAATTAATGATAAGTGGGGCTATATCAATCAGCGAGGAGAAATAGTAGTAAAACCTCAGTTTGATCAAATTAAGGAATTTTCTCAAGGACTAGCAGCTGTCAAGATGGGTGAGAATTGGGGCTATATTGATAAGAGTGGTAAGATAGTTATACCCTCGCATTTGAAAGAGGCTGATAGCTTCTCAGAAGGTTTAGCAGTTGTTAGAATTAGATGCTCTGATTCTATTACTAAAATTGATTGCAACGATCAGATAGGAGAACTTTCTGACAACAGATATGGTTTCATTGATGCATCTGGAAAATTGGCTATCAAAACTACTTTTTTTCATGCCTCGCGCTTTTCAGAAGGATTAGCTAGTGTAAGTCTGTTTGGGGTGCGTGGATATATTGATAAAACTGGGAAAATGGTAATCAAGCCACAATTTAGTAGAGCTGGTGTTTTCTCAGAAGGTTTAGCACCTGTAGAAGTTATTGATGGAAATTGGGGTTATATTAATAAAACAGGTGAAGTAGTTATTGAACCAAAGTTTTCTGAGGCTTGGCCTTTTTCTGAAGGATTGGCTGTAGTGGGAGTAGATGAGAATGAGGAATTGAAATATGGTTATATAGATTCTCAGGGAAAGATATTTATTCAGCCTAAATTTGATGAGCCTTCTTCATTCCGGGGAGGATTAGCAGAGGTCAGGATCATAAAATCTAAAGATGATAATACTTACAGTGATTGGGGTTATATTGATAGGACAGGAAAATTTGTTTGGAATGTGTTTAAATAGACCAATAATTGCAAGATATCAGAAATTAGCAAATAATTTCATGATTTTTACAATTTGCTTCCTTTAGTTTCAGAGTAGGAGTAAATTAAATAATGTCGCTAAAATTATTATATCCAGAAGTTAAAGCAGTTCTGCAAAACTCAATTCCTGATTGTTTACCTCAATTAAAGGATATACTGGGAAAATTCTTTCAAGAATTTATACTTCCTGAGACTATATTACCATTAGCTTCCTGTCAAGCTGTTAATGGAAATCCAAAAGATGCCATTCATGTTTCTGCCGCACTCCTAACTGCTGTAGCTTGTTGGCGCATCCTGGATGAGTTAGAAGATCAAGATCGACCTGGACAATTATGGGAGGAAGTGGGAGCGGCAAAGGCTTGGAATTATGCCTCAGCTATTCATACTCTTTCTTTTGAAATACTCAGCAATGCATCTCTTAATCCCCAAGTATTTTACAGAATAAATCAAGCCTATATTAATGCTTTTTTTAAAATATCCGCAGGTCAAGACAGAGATTTATCAAAACTTACTACAACCATTGAAGATTACTGGTTAACTATAGAAATGAAAACGGCTGTTGGTTATGCTACAGCGTGTGCGACAGGAGCAATGGTTGGGACAGATAAACCAGAACTGATTCAAGCTTGTGGTACTTTTGGCCATCATTTGGGTTTAGCTATCCAAATCTTTAACGATATGGAATCTATTTGGCAACCTGATGGAATAACTGACTTAAAACAAGGAAAAATTACACTTCCTTTACTTTATGGTTTACAATTTGATCACCCTGAACGTGATGAACTTTTATCTTTAGTTACTGCTAATGAAATTGCTAATTATGCTGAACGAATTAAGGAAATTTTAGAAAAAATTGATACAAAAACTTTTTTGATTTGGGCTGCTTTGGAAGAACGGAAACAAGCCCTAGAAGCACTCAAAATCTGTCCTAATTCTGAAGGTAGAGAAGTTCTAGAATCTTACATTACAGGTATGTTTGGAGATATAGATTCATTATTACAAAAACCGGAATTTGATAAGTACATACATTAAATTAACTGAGTTAATTCAGTTTTAGCGATCGCCTGTGAGTACATTTGATTGAGAGAGCAATGGCGAAACGCCCGCTTTATAGCGATGGCGGAACGCCCACCTTCGGTGATTGCTAGAAGTAATAATGTATGAGTATAAAAAGTAGATTAAAGGAATATACTGGAGTATAAGCTTAATTACAAAAATTATCACAAAAACTTTCTATGTCCAAACAGAGAGTACACAAACCCACCTTTAGTAATTACACTGTTGCCAAGAAGAGTAGCCCTTTAATTCAAGCTCGACCTTGGACAAACCCACATCAGCAAATAAACCCCTTTTGGGGGATTTTCTACAAATTGTTGTCCACAGTCTTTACATTTATATTTTGGTTTTTGATTATGGATCTTACCGTTCTTAACAACATGATTTGAGCCACATCGGAAACAAGGTTAGTAGATGTCATAATTACTGAATGTGCTAGTATATTTAAAATCAATTATTAAACCAGTATGTCTACAATTATATAGCAAAACTGAGTTTTGGCGAAATTTATTCATGAACGGTGGATTTTGCTAAAATTAATATGTAAAACTAATAAATATACTAATAACTTTTTCTTGACATTCTTGTTTATCACTACATTTTTATTACTACCTGTAAAACTAATAAATATACTACAGCAATCCGAAACCATTTGTGAGAAAATACAGATATACAAAATCCTTGATTTACAAGCATTCTAGCTGTTTTATATTCTCATACCATTTCACGAAAAAAGTGATACATATAGTAAAATAAGAAATACAGAGTGTTGTGACGAAGAATGAGTAGAGTAGTCAAAATAGAAATAACAGAAACGGTTGAAGAATTGCATCAGCTATTGAAGCAACAAAAAA
>DATGXB010000086.1:0-4274 GCA_035299225.1 Nostocaceae cyanobacterium
TTTTTTGATGACCTACGTGCTTTAACCCGTTATCTCTACTTTGATAGTTGGAATAGTTTACTCCGTTTCATGCTAGAGGGGTTGGAGTTAGAGTTTCCTATTAACACTTCTTGATTATCATTCTCATAATGAGAATTGCTGAGGTAGTGATGCAGCTGAAGAAATTGGCCGACTTTTACCCATAGGGAATATTTTTGTTGATGCTTATCGTGCTTTACCTGGTTTCAAATGGGTAGGGGATAGGGTTTATGAACAAGTCCGAGATCATCGTTACACCTTATTTGGTAAGCGTTCACAAATTTATCAGTCAAATTACTGTGTAGATAGTAGTTGTAAAAACTAATTTGCCAAAAAGCTATCAGCTATCAGCTATCAGCTAACAACTAAAATTTACGGTTAGAGTTAGCTAAATACTGACAGCTTATCTACTACCAATAGCTAAACTATGCTGAAGTCAAAATCTTTTGCACAATTTCCATACCAGATATAGCTTGCCACGCAAATAAACCTAAAATGGCGAAATTTAACAAAATGTGTGTAACTCTAGCCCAATTTGATCCTTTCTGCATAAATGGAGATAGGGAAGCAGAAAACGCTATTAAACCAGTCATTCCCAGACCTGCTAATAGGTGAGGACCTACAAATAATTTACCATTGTTAATGTAAGTAACTGCCATCCCACCAATAGTTCCCGCTACCATGAAGGCTAAAAGAATTGAACCAACTTGATAATGCTTGTTATTATACTTACCTTTAATTAGTTCTTTCTTTGCTTCACCTTGAGCGTTTCTGGTCCGTTGTACTTGCAATCCCAGGTAAGCTGCATACAGTGAGAGTGCTAGTAAAATCCACATAGTAACGGGGTGAGCAAAATTTAACCAGTATTTGATTGTTGGTGAAAGTTCGAGACTCATGGCGGTTGATTTCTAATTATTAAATATTTATAAAACTTAGTATATCTTAATTAGCCATTAGTGATTGGTCATTAGTCATCAGTCATTAGTCATTAGTCATTGGTTATGATTTAAACATCAGGCATTGCTAAATTTAGGGATGAAAATGATTTTGTATACAGCAAAAACCTTGTAGAGATGTTCCTTGGAACAGTTCTAAACTCAAAAATAATACACCAGAGATAATATTAAATGCTCATCACTCTCAATAGAGTAGGGCAATGAGCATTGAATAACCATATTTAAGGCAATTAAACCTAATTTTGTCCTTGGGGAACTTGATTTAATTCTGCTGACAACTTTTCTTGGTTACGTTTGCGAATTTTGGCGTAAAGCTGGATAGTGACAGCCATTAATACAACTAAACCAAAAACTACCCAAGCGGTAAGGTCTGTGGGTAGATTATTTTTAAATACAGCCAACATCACAATTACTACTAACATTAATGTTGGTGCTTCATTGAGAGCGCGTAACTGCTGACTGCTCCAATGACACTCATCGGCTGCTAACTTTTTCATCAATCGTCCACAATAATGATGATAAGCCAGTAAAATGGCTACGAAAAGCAGTTTAAAGTGTAACCAGGGTTCTCTTAAAACATCTGGTTCTGTGTAGAGAATACCACCAGCCATTGCTACCGTTACTAACATCCCTGGTGTGGTGATGATGTTGTAAAGGCGTTTTTCCATGATTTGATACTGGTTTTTCAGTATCGTTTTAGCTGGTTCTGGTTCTTGGTTGGCTTCTACATGGTAGATAAACAAACGTACTAGATAAAATAATCCAGCAAACCAAACCACAATGCCAATAATGTGAAATGCTTTAAACCACGAATAAGCCATAAATTTTAACCTGTTTGACTCAATTTGTGAATAATTGCAGTTGTTTCCATTATTTAGGTTAAAGCAAAAATGGGTCAAGAAATGGATTCTCAGCAGATATATACATTAAGAAGTGTAAATGTTCGTCAGGAGAATTTTAGATTTTGGATTTGAGATTTTGAATTAAACAATCTTTAAGATTTTAAATTTTTTGCTATTTTTTTCTTGTTTCATGCCTTACAGCGCACAAAGGGGAGGAGGTCTTGTAAAATTGTTTCGTGGTAATGTTCTTGTGGGTAATGTCCGACATTATTCAGCTTAATTAATTCAGCTTTGGGGAGAGAATTAGCAAAATTTTCGGCAATATCAATAGATAACCAAGGGTCAATCATACCCCATTGAATTAAAATAGGTTTTTGCCATTGTTTAAAGCCGGTTTCAATTTCTGCGGTGATTGAGGTTAGTTGTAAGTTGCGGATTGTGGCTAATAAACTCCGTCCAGAGGCAGAGGTTTTTAAGAATGGTCTACGATATACATCTAAATCTTTGTCTTCGATGCGATAACGGCTACCACCTTCTAAGGTTCTATCAACTAATAAAGGGTCTTGAGTCATCATTTCACCTGCTAAAGGTAAGCCCATTTGTTGAATTTTCCAAGGTAGTTTAGCGGTGCTAGAAATGGGTGTATTTAAAATGGCAATATTGGCTATTTGTTCAGGATGACGGAGGGCATATTGTAAACCAACTGAACCTAAAAAGCCTTGAACTACTAGGGAAAAATGTTTAAGTTCTAAAGCGTTAATAAATCCTTCTAATGCTGTGATAAATGCGTCCGGTGTGTAAGCAAAGTCTCGTTTTTCCGGTTTGGCAGAATAACCGTAACCAATCCAATCTGGGGCGATCGCTCTTGTGCCTTGTTTAGCTATACTGGGTATGATATTACGCCAAGAGTAACTTTGAGAGACTAAGCCATGTAAAAACACCACTGGCAGTAAGTCAGTTTGACCAGGTGGTAGAGTTTCACGATAAAACCATTCTAGAGAATCTACTGTAATTTTTTGTTCTTGAATTGACACGTAATTTTCCTGATTTTGGTAAATGCAAATAGAGGGAACAGGGAACAGGGAACAGGGAACAGGCAATAGGCAATAGGCAATAGGCAATAGGCAATAGGCAATAGGCAATAGGGAATTAATTCTTCTTCCCCTCTGCCCCTCTGCCCCTCTGCCTCCTGCCTTCTCAACCCATAATCATCTCACGAATAGCTGTCGCTGTGGCTGGTGCGAGTAAAACACCGTTGCGATAGTGTCCAGTTGCGAGGAGGACATTACTAAAACCGGGTAGTTTGCCAATAACGGGGGCTGGTCTACCTTCGGGACGGGGACGTAAACCTGACCAAGTGCGAAGGATTTTAGCTACGGCTAACTCTGGACAAAGTGCGATCGCTTGTTGTCTGACTGATTCTAATAGTTGTGTATTGGCGGGTATATCATCACTATCACCAGGAAATTCCACTGTTGCCCCTATCCAGTAATCACCGCTACCCACCGGTACAATATGCACATCATTAGCGGTAATCACTGGCTGAAAATCAGGATTTCCAAACACTCGCCCTAAGCTTAAATATATAGCTTGTCCTAACACTGGGCGAATATTGACAATTTGCTGTAATTGGTTGGTAAATAATTTAGAACCCAAACCCGCAGCTACTACAAACCAGTCAGCTGTTACTCTTCCTTCACTGGTTTGGATAGCTTTGAGTGAGGTTGTTAGTTCTGGGTATAGTGTCCCTGGTTCAACATCAGGGTTTAGCACATTGACACCAAACTGAAAATCTACTCCATTACGTTCAGCTGCATCCACTAAAGCTAACGTTAACGCTGTAGGATTTAATTGGCGGTCTTGGGGTGAATAGACAGCACCAATAAATTTAGAACTGTCAATGTAAGGACAATATTTTTGTAGTTCTTCCTGTTCCCAAACTTGTAACTGCCAGCCTTGTTCTTGGCGAATCTCTCGCAGTCGTTGCCATTCTGACAGCACTTCCACCCCACTTTCTAGGGGTTGGTCTAGATTTTCTGACAAAAGCATAATAATCCCTTGACGGTTATAAGGGATTTTTCGGCCTGTGGCTGCTTCTAGTTCAGGAATCAAAGTTTCATAACGCTGGATGCTACTTTGGCGCATTTGCCAAGCATTACCTTTGATTTTATGACTAATTACGCCCATTAGCACACCTAATGCCGCACCGGTTGAAGCTTGGGCGGGGGGGTTTTGGTCAAAAACTTTAATCTTTAATCCTTTAATGAGACTCAACTCATAAGCGATCGCCGCCCCAACTATACCACAACCAATAATTACCACGTTCATAATTTTTTAAATGACAGGAGTGAAGAGTTAAGAGATTTGATTATCTTCTTTCACCCTATCACTCCAGCCCTCAGCATTTTGTTATCCAGAAGGCAGAGGGGTAAGGGGGCAGGGGGCGGAGCTGTATTGC
>DATGXB010000087.1:0-34500 GCA_035299225.1 Nostocaceae cyanobacterium
CCTGCCCCCTGCCCCCTGCCCCCCTGCCTCTTCCCTTCTGCCTCCTACTGCTGCAAATTATCTCCAAGCAAGCGAAAATTAGAAATAGTGATTTTTAATGGCAAAAACCCAATGGATACAAAAGCTTTTAAACGTAGTCTCCAACATTCCGAAAATTACAATCGCAAAGGGTTTGGCCATCAAGCAGAAGTCGCCAACCAGTTGCAATCTGAGTACCAAAGTAGCTTAATTCAAGAAATACGCGATCGCCATTACACCTTAACTAGAGGTGATGTTACAATTCGCCTAGCCCAAGCCTTTGGTTTTTGTTGGGGAGTAGAACGTGCTGTGGCCATGGCCTACGAAACCCGGAAGCACTTTCCCACAGAAAACATCTGGATCACTAACGAAATAATTCACAACCCCTCCGTTAACCAAAGAATGCAGGAAATGTCAGTTAAATTTATTCCTGTGATCAACAATCACAAAGACTTTTCTGTGGTTGATAGCGGGGATGTAGTTATTCTTCCCGCCTTTGGTGCCAGTGTTCAAGAAATGCAGATCCTTCATGAAAAAGGCTGCAAAATTGTTGATACAACTTGCCCTTGGGTGTCCAAAGTTTGGAACACCGTCGAAAAGCACAAAAAAGGCGATTACACCTCAATTATTCACGGTAAATACAAGCATGAAGAAACCATCGCCACCAGTTCCTTCGCTGGTAAGTATTTGATTGTGCTAAATATGCAAGAAGCCGAATATGTAGCTAATTATATTCTCAAGGGTGGCGATCGTGAAGAATTTCTCACCAAATTTGCCAAAGCTTGTTCATCTGGATTTGACCCAGACCGAGATTTAGAACGCCTTGGCATTGCTAACCAAACTACCATGCTCAAAGGTGAAACCGAAAGAATTGGTAAACTCTTTGAACACACCATGATGCAGAAGTATGGACCCACAGAATTAAATCAACACTTCCAAAACTTTAACACCATCTGCGACGCAACCCAAGAACGCCAAGATGCCATTCTAGAATTAGTAGAAGACAAATTAGACTTAATGGTAGTCATCGGCGGATTTAATTCTTCCAACACCACCCAACTCAAACAAATTGCCTTTGATAAAGGTATTCCCTCCTATCATATTGATTGTGTAGAACGTATCAAACCTCACAATTCCATCGAACATCGTCAACTAACCGGCGAATTAACAATTACTGAAAACTGGCTACCCGAAGGTAAAGTTACAATAGGCGTAACTTCCGGCGCTTCCACCCCTGACAAAGTTGTAGAAGAAGTCATAGAACAAATTTTCGCCTTTAAAGCCACTCCCACTCTAGTGCAATAAGGCAGGAGGCAGGAGGTAAGAAGGTTAATTTAACTGGTTTTTAATAAGGTTTCACTGGCTAGTTATTTCTGCCACGCTGCACTAGTCTAATCATATTCACTTCCCTTAAATAATCCTAGAGGAAGTTAAATAGCATTTAAGTATAAGGACATGGCAATACTATGTCCTTATTTTCTTGAAGTAATAAATTTTAGCTACCTACTTGAAAATATTACTTTCAAATAAATAAATTTTGACTAAATTAATATCTTACTGTTAAATTATCTTCATTTTTATTACCAAGCATAATCATAACTCTATTGTACTTAATTATTTTCTCTACCAGTTATTTTGCATACTTAATATTTTATTAAATTACTGACTAAATTAGCCATTTCCTCTTTATGTATAGATTAGGCATTTTGGCAACTATCTACAAAAGTAATATTGATATATTGCAGAAATTACCAAGATGTTTTTATTTATGAGACGACAGGTTATAGCCTGTCTTTTTTATTGCCAAGAATTTGGCATTTTGGCAGAACATCAAAAAATGTCTGTGTTATATTAAACTAAATTACCAGGATTAATGATAGCTATAACATTCCTTGTTATATACTTCATTTGTGATCCTGCTGACCTATTGAAACTTACTTTTTGATATTTTTTCTAAAGTCCAAGGTGTATTACCACTTTCAAGCTATTAGTATTGACGGGAGGTATTCCCGTCTTTTGTTTTTTCAATTGATATAATCAGTTGAACTGATGGCGGTTTGATATATTTTATGAGCATAAATAATATAAGTGCAGTTAAAATAAGTATTGCAATATATGATTAGCTTAATATTTACACTTTAAATTGTTGGATTTACTCCGTTTTTTGTGAGGCTTAATAGGTAAAATTGGAAACTAAGTTTTTTACGGGGTTTTACCTTATCAGGTTTTCAGAGATTTGTATACATCCTATAGGAAGATGCTCAAATCAAACCAAACAGGATAAATTGGTTTGGGATGTTGTTATGCACTGGATTTATATTAAGGTTTGGTCGTGAACCAAACCTTTTTTGTTATTATGCTTTCTGATTGATATTCGTGAGGTAGCTTTGCCAAATCAAGATCAGCAAAGCTTGAGTAGTTCCTGCAAATCTATTGTGATGCTTAAAACAGGAAAGTAGTTCTAAGGATACCCATAGTTACAGGGTCACTGTTGGGTGTGTGTCCGGGTTCTATGATATGGATAATACCGGGCGTAATACTAATATTATCTGATACTCGCATCCGATAAAAAGCTTCTAAGTGCAGAGTTGTTCCTGGTTGTCCTCCTGCTCTTCCTGTGCCACCATTAATTAAGTCAGGAACGTTATTTCCTACTGGTAAATCACTGCTGACAATTTTCGGAGGTTGTCCAAAATAAATGCCCCCTAAGTTACCTCTACCAAATAAATCAGGGAAGTTAAGATATACCATATAATTGGTAGTCTCTACAGTTCCCGATGACCCAGGAATACTAGAGGTAGTATAACCACCCCAACCCCCTAAGTTAATCCCCTTGGTAATTTGCCAGTTGAGAGAACCACCAAAGGCATTTGTTTGTAATGGTGCGCTTGTACTTAAATCAACACCAGTTAAACAGTCATCACCAACAAAAGTCAACATACAGCCATTTCTAGAGTAGTTATTGATGTACTGAAAAGCTACATCTAAATCTTTGGAGGGTGAGACTAACAGTTGTAGACCAATAGTAGTGTTACCATCAAATAAACCATTACCAGTGGTAGGCAGGGAAGCTGTATTACTAGAATACAATGCTTGCAAACTGGCATTTTTATTCATTTGCCAATCAAAGGCTATACCACCTTGACCAAATCCTGTATTAATAATGGGGTTTCTTAGTCCAAACCGGGATAATGTCCCAGTGGGTGGCCCGTCTACTCGACTTAAACCCCGGAAATGGTTAATCATATCCATCCCTGCTGTACCTACTTTAACAGCTAGGTTATCGGAAACTTGCCAGTTAAAGAACAGGTCAGCAATCAGTGGATTACTATATGCAGGGTATTCGTAACTAAGAATTACATCATTATTAGAAACAGCATTGATCACACTTGGATTTGGATTAAATCTAGGCAGAGTGCTGCCATTCATGTATCTAATATTAGTGATTAAAAAGTTACGTGGGGCAAATTGAGTAAACAGAGATAGAACGCTTTTAGATTGGAGAATTGTATTTGTCCCTAAATCATCTGTATCTTTAATCCCGTCACCTCTAGGGTTAATATCACCCCGGTTGCTACCACGAGTATTCAAACCTAATATTAATGTACCATTGAATTTGGTAGTGGTAGAAAATTGGTTGGCTTCTAATTCCGTAGTTCTGGCTTCTAAACTATCTACCCTACCTCGTAAGGTGGCTAGTTCTGCACTAAATTCTGATTGTAATCTTTGGATAGTTTCTAAATCTTCACGGTTGCCTGATTCTTGACCGAGACCTATTCTGGTAGTGATGTTTTGTAAACAAGCTTCCAACCCTGCGGCAAATTCATAACGTGTGATGGCACGATTGCCGCGAAAGGTGCTGTCGGGATATCCTGAGATACAGCCATAACGTTCCACTAATGATTGTAAGGCTTGAAATGCCCAATCTGTGGGCTGTACGTCTTCTAGCTGTGATACTGATGTGACTTGGGCTTGTTCTTCTATTGCTAATGGTTGAGAATCAGCCTCTAGTGAGAGGTATTCAGCAGAATTTGCATTTATACTGGTTTCTGACTCTATGCTTTGCTGCACCTGAGTACCTGCTGTGTTCTTGTACTCTTGTGCACCTATTTCTCCTATAGCAGAATTAAAATTTGTTTGCTGTGTTTGTGGATTTGCTGGATTTGGATATTCCTGTGCTTTTACCTGTTCTCCGGTGGAGTTAATTGCTGCGAAAATTAACCAGGGCAAAACGTAGGACGGTAAGCTATTGCTTGCTTTTTTACTCACTTTTTACACCCCTCACACGATTTTAAGCCTAAAGTGTATCTTCAATTGTTAGGCAATGGCTAGAGTTATTTTAAGGATGTTGCAAAAATTTAACTAAATTACAATAAAATTACTGATGGGCAAGTTGGCAGAAGCTAATTATAAATGAATTTAGCTTTTAGATCAAACTACCCTGCTGATTAACTAATCACTAAAATGGCTAATAATTCGCGCCAGGTAAGTAACAAAAGTAAAAAGCTCAATCAGCCTCGTGTGGGTAAAATTCAAATGTTGACAAAATCATCTAAAAAACATCATCGAGGTAGTTGGATTTGGTCTTTTTTGTCTTTGTTGATTTTACTTGGTTCTGCTGGTTTAATTATAGGTTTTGGCTGGCTAAGTATTTTGTTTATTTTGAATCCTGAGAGAGTGGTTTGGTTAAATAAATTTTTACCAGCATGGATACAAGTTCCTGTAAGTAAAGGGTTAAAACCTCAAACTTTAAGAGAGATTCAAATTAGCTTAAGTGGACAAAAGTATTTAGCTGGGGAAATTTTACCTTTAGATGGGGAAGTAAAGAATTCTTTTTTATTACCAATTTTTCGCAATCGTGCTAATTGTCAAGTTAATTGTGAAGAGTTAATAGAATTGAGAGTTTATCAGCGTTCACAGGAAAAGTGGTTAGAATCACAGCCAGATGTTTACTATGATTTAATGAGTCAGTTGCTTGTAGTGGGGTTAGCGGAATCTTTTGTAGAAGGGAGGGTTGAAACCGAAAACCAGGATGTTAAGGTATATTTACCTTTAACGGAAATTGGAACTTTTACTAATCCTAAATTAGCACCGGGAAAGTGGTTTTATTTACAGGGTAAACTTGCTCAGGGAAATAAAGCGATCGCTTATGGTCAAATTATCCACTATGATCCCAATAATAATACTATCCGTCAGGTATTACCTTGGAAGAATCTACACGGTACATTGCCACAATGGCAGCAGGTAACTGGTAATTCTACACTGGAATTAGTGCTTGATCAAACCATAGGTCTAGAACCCAATATACAAGTTTATCAAATTAAATCTAGCCAAATTAATCATAATTTAATCCAATTAGCAGCAATTCAACTGCAAAACCCAGCATTAAACGATCCTGAATACCAAAAAGCTTTATTATTAGCCCGAAATGGACTTTGGACACCCGCTTTTTCTTGGTTAAAATCTCTCCATAAACGACGAAAATTTTCCCCTACAGCCCATGCACAATTCAATTTAATCCGCTTACATTCCCAATTTACTCAAAGCCAAGCGGCTAAAAAATGGGCTAGTCCTAGTCAACAAGTATTGACTGATTTGATTGATGGACGATGGGAAAAAGCTTTACAGGTATTTACAACTTCACCGGAAAGTAGCCAAGAAATTGCCAATTTATTAAAAAGCGATCGCGGTAGACTATGGAAACGTGCAAATGCTGCTTTACGGGTTAATCCTCAAAGAAAGGAGGTTTTAGCTTGGGTATTATTGATAATTGCTGCCCAACGCGGTGAAAATCGGGCTAATTCTTGGTTAAAACAACAACCTAATGTTAACCCACAAACCTACACTGAACTTCAAGATTTACTAAAAATCCTCAAAGGTGAAGTAACAGAAAAATCCCTGCTTCCACCTCATCCTAGTCAAATTATTGGTACTGTTAAACAACTAAATCCTAACAATCTACTCAGCCAAAATTCTCAATGGCTACCTTTAGATACTGAGATAGATTTCTATTCACCAAATCATCAAACCTGGTATGAGGTGGAGGTGAGTACATTTTATAATGGTAAAACTTGGCTAAATTATCCCTTTACCCAAATTAAACCTCCTAAAACCCAGACCAGTAAATTTTTTCGCCAAATTTTAGGTATTGATTCTGACCCCAACCTGCAAATAGTTTTTTGGCACGGTCAGAGCGAACAGCAAACTACTACTGCTAGAATTAAGGCTGTAAAGTTACAAGATAGTAAATTAAGTTTATTAGCTGCTAGTTCCCAACTTGATGCCAATAATACTAATTATTCCCAATCTAAACCTTTAGCCTTGACCGAAGCGGCTTTAAATTGGGTACAACCATCATATATTACTGTTAGTCAATTTTCTCAACAAACTCCTGAAGTAGCGCAGATTATACTCCCAAGTGTTTGGCAGGTGAGCCAAAAATCTAGTAATATTCCTGACTTTGAAGAATTACAAACCCAAATGGGTGAATGGCCTGTACAGTTAGTAGATATTACTAATGATGGTGAGATGGAAATAGTTTTAACTATGGCTGTGACAGATATTGCTAATTTGGGTCAACAGACATCAGTTAACACTGAAGACCAAAATCTAGCCAAGACAATTATTTTCAGACGTGATGGAAAGATAATTTATAATGATTTTCAGGCTAACTCTCAACAAAGAATGAGAGCGATCGCACAATTAACAGAAAATCAACCTTTAGCCTTACTTGTGGAAACCACAGACAAATATAGCTTAAAACGCTGGTCGCAGTCCCGGCAGCGATTTGAGTAGTTTAAGACGGTCTAGGGTTAAAATCATCCTATCAATATCCATAGACCGCAGAGTATATTTCTGAGCAGTATTTTATTGCTGTTGGTGTTCTGTTTCTAACTTTTGGCTTTTGAGGTTCTGTAATTGCAGTAATAAAGTGTCAATCTCTGCTTGTAAAGTCATAAACTTGACTTGTTGATCATCCTGATAGTAAGCCTTAGTTAGCTTGCTTACTAAACTACTTTGGGATTCGTAATCAGAAACACTGGTTGTTAAAGTAGACATAGTTATAATCCAAAACTTAACTCACACCGTTCAAAATATTATAGTAGTCCAAACTTAGCCTTTATTGAATAATTGTATCGTTTTCATCACATAGTCTAATAGGTTGTGCATTTAATGATAAGGGACAGTGAACGCTTTGACATAGTTCCGGGGAAAAGAAGATAAGGGAGATAAGGAAGACGATAGGGACGATGAATGAATGTCAACCGTAATTTCCACATAATAACTTGACGTTCCGAGAAAATAACTCGACAGTTCGAGAAAATAACTTGACGTTCCGAGAAAATAACTCGGATTTTTTGAGCAAATAGCTTGATATATTGAGAGAATAACTTGATATTTCGAGAAAATAGCCTGATTTTTTGAGAAAATAACTCGACAATTCGACCCTAAAGGTGGAACGATGAACCTTAAAGGTAGAAAGTTGTACCTCAAAGGTGGAATGATGAACCTCAAAGGTAGAAAGTTGTACCTCAAAGGTGGAATGATGAACCTTAAAGGTAGAAAGTTGTACCTTAAAGGTGGAATGTTGAACCTCAAAGGTAAAAACTTTAACCCTAAAGGGGGTCAGGACATGGCAGTGCTTTCTACCAAGGGTATAAAATTTAATCACACATAACTTTAAATAATTATTTCCCCCTCATCATGCCAAATTATTTACATACAGCATATTTCAGGTAAATGAGGTACAGATTTTAGGAACAAAACCTTATAGCAAGAGATTTTTAACCCTGTTCCCTGTTCCCTGTTCCCTGTTCCCTGCTGTATTAAATGTGAACCATCTGCGTTTATCTGCGTCCATCTGCGTTAAAAAATCATCTTTCTGTTTGATTAGGTAGTTATTTTTAACGAGTGTCAATGGTAATTTCTAGAAAAATTAAAACTTTTAGAGGTGCAAATGAGTAACTTTAAAATATCAATTTCATCCCCATTATCTCCAAGTGAAATAGAGTATTTAGAAACATCACTATCTCTAAGTTCACTTAAAACACAGATAACAAAACATCGTGCAATAGGTGTAGATGATATTGTTGTGATTGTTTCAGTCGCATCAGCAACAGCACAATTAATAGATTATGGTATCAAAGCGGCTAAAGCTATTAATAATTGGCGGAAAGAATTACAGGAAAAAGGAATAAAGCCACAAGGTAAATTAAAACATCCGCAACTTCCTGATCTTGACTTAAATGCTGCCACTGATGAACAAATAAAAGCTTGGTTTGGGGAGTGGGAAAAATGGTTGTCTCAACAGTAGTTAAAAGTCCTCCAATTAACCCTGGAGTAGAAAAAGTCCCTGACCAAGATAATTCTTTTAGTAATCAAATTTTGATTCTGTTTTCTGCCCCTTTATTGAATGAGGATTTGTTACCAATAGAAGATTTATCAATTCAGAAAGAAGTTGAAGCAATTGCTTCTGCTTTGGAAGATATATCTCACCCCATATCAGTGCAAATAGTGGTAAAAGTCGCCACATCACAAACATTACAAGATGTATTTTCTAGTCGTGTCAAACCTCTGATTATTCATTTTATTGGTCATGGGATGATAGAGGGAGATAATACAGCTTTAGTATTAGAAGATGAGGTGGGAATTACTCGTTATTTTAGTGAAGAAGAGTTAAAAATTGCTTTATCAAATCAGCAAAATGCACCCTGTCAATTAGCATTATTAAATGCTTGTCATTCGGAAAAATTAGCGCAAGCTTTTATTAAAGCTGGTGTACCTCATGTGATTGCGGTCAATGCTGAAGATAAAATTTTAGATATTGCAGCCAGATGTTTTTCTAGACGACTTTATCAAGCATTATTTAATCAAGATTCCATTACTGATGCTTTTTTAGTCAGTCGGAATGCTGTTAAACTTGATGATAAATTAAAAAAAGAATTTAACTCTTTAACTTGGCAGCAGGGAGTTAATTTTGATGAGGCTTTCAAATTTTTATTATTACCGCAAACTGCTCATAATCAATCGTTGATTATAGAACCGGCTAACTCTCATCAAATTATCTATCCCCAATGGTTAAATACAAATATTCCCCGTGAAGATAATAATTTTGTCGGACGCAGAAGAGAAATACATCAAATCATTAAAATTCTGGTAGAATCTGAACAGCGTTGTATTGCGTTGCATGGGATGGGAGGAATAGGTAAAACGTCCTTAGCTTATGCTGTGGGAAGGTGGTTGCATGAACGCAAATACTACAAAGATGGTGTTTGGTTTATTAGTTTGCGTGATACCGATTCTGTGGGAACGTTGATAACTAAAATTAAACAAAGTTTAGAATTAAATAGTTTTGCTTTAGAGAAAGAATTAAGGAATAAGAGAATATTTTTAATCCTTGATGATTTAGATAAATTAATTACCAAAGAATCCACTGAATTAATTGAACTTTTAAACCTACTTTTAGAACAATGTCCTCATTTAAGATTATTGTTAACTTCTCGTGATTCTCTAGCAAGGGATTTGCTTTATTGTCATCAAGAAGAAGTTTGCAGTATGGGAGCATCAGAAACAAGAGAAATATTTAAAAAATATGCCCCACCGCAAACAGAATGGGGAAATGATGATGATTTGTTGGAAGATTTTAATCTTTTAGTTAAATTTCTTGATGGCTATCCCTTACCGATTAAATTAGCAGCATCTTACATGAAAGAAACTAAATATACTCTTAAGATGTTGCGCGAGGATTTAATAGATGAACCGCTAGAAGTTCTAGATTCTTATTCTCCTGAACAAAGAAAAGAAAGAAGTTTGAGAATAACTTTAGATCGTTCTTTTGAAATGCTATCGGTAGAAGCAAAAGATATCTTTCCTTTATTGGCTTTCTTTCCTAGTGGCTTAAGTCGAGATTTAGCCAGGGCTATTTGGGGCAGAAAAGGAAATCAAGCTTTATTAGAATTATTTAAGTTTTCAATGGCCGAAAAATCTCCTACTGCATCAGATTGGAGAGTAAGTTTACCTGAACCTGCCCGTACTTATGCAGAAAGTAAATTGCAAAAAGGCAGAGGACTTGATTATATTGCTCCTCAAGTCTTGGATTTTTATAATAGCAATTTTTGTGAAACAATTATCAAGCTTTTTGGCAATAGAGATAATAATAAAGTCAAGCATTTACTTTTGCAAGAAAATTCAAATTTAATCCTTTTTATCAAATGGGGTTATGAGCATGAAACAAGTTCAGATTCCATCTGTCGCAGTGCTAGGATAACAGCTTCATTAAGTCCTTATTGGCGTTGGATTGAACCGAATCAAGACCCTTTGACAAGACTAGAATTAGCTTTAGCAGCAGTTCAAAAGAATCAGGATAAAGAGGGGGAAGATTTAGTTAAAAATGCAATTTCCTTTTTTAGAATTGATAATCTAAAGTCATTTGAATTTAAAACCGTCACTGTAAACAGTCATGGTGAAATCATCCAAGAAGAAACCAAACAAGCCCAATACTTTAACGAAGACTTAAGTGAAGGTATCATCTTGGAAATGGTTGCTATCCCTGGTGGTACATTTATGATGGGTTCGGTAGAAGGGGAAGGATATGATTCAGAAAAGCCTCAGCATCAAGTAACGATTCAGCCTTTTTTTATGGGTAAGTACCCAGTGACACAAGCACAGTGGCAAGTCGTAGCCAAATTACCGGAAGTTAACCGTAGTTTAAACCCAGATCCATCTTGTTTTAAAGGAGCAAATCGCCCTGTAGAAGGAGTTGATTGGAAAGATGCAATTGAGTTTTGTGTACGTCTCTCTCGATATACCTATAAACTCTACCGTCTTCCTAATGAAGCTGAATGGGAATATGCCTGTAGAGCCGAGACAAGCACCTCGTTCCACTTTGGTGAGACAATTACAACTGACTTAGCTAACTATAATGGTAACTACGGGGAAACAACAGAAGTGGGAAATTTTAGAGTAGCTAACAATTTTGGATTATATGATATGCACGGAAATATATGGGAATGGTGTCAAGATCATTGGCATAAAAATTATGAAGATGCCCCAATAGATGGAAGTGCATGGCTATATGAGTATAATCATAATTATCATATTCTGCGTGGTGGCTCTTGGTACGAAAATCCTGCTGATTGCCGTTCGGCGTATCGCCTCAATCTTGTTACAGGCTTTGGCTTCTATGATTACAGTTTTCGTGTTGTGTGTGGTGCTGCGTGGACTCAGTAGCCCTTTACACTTTTTTCCTTTTGCCCTTTGCCCTTCTTTCCTTTTCCCTTGCAATGATCGCACAGTCGAGAAAATTCTTCTGTTTTCCCTTCCCCTGTTCCCTATTTCCCGATTCGATGATCCATTTACCCCTCACATCCCCTAAAATTGGTCAGTGGGAAATATTAACCCCTCTCAACTCCAGTAATATAGTTAATTAAGTTTTACATCCTGTGACTTTGAGCTTGTCTACTGTTAAAACTGTGCGCCAACCTTGGCCTGGGCTGATAGAAGCCTACCGTGAATTTTTGCCCGTCAGTGCAACAACGCCAATTGTAACGCTGTTAGAAGGTAATACCCCTTTGATCCCAGTGCCAGCGATCGCCGAACGTGTTGGTAGACAGGTCAAGGTGTATGTAAAATATGATGGTCTTAACCCTACTGGCAGTTTTAAAGACCGGGGGATGACTATGGCTATAACCAAAGCCAAGGAAGCCGGCGCTCAAGCTGTAATCTGTGCTAGTACCGGTAACACTTCTGCTGCTGCTGCGGCATACGCCAGACGGGGCGGAATGAAAGCTTTTGTCTTGATTCCCGATGGTTATGTGGCTGTAGGTAAATTAGCGCAAGCCTTACTTTATGGAGCGGAAGTATTAGCGATTCAAGGTAACTTTGACCGGGCTTTAGAAATAGTCCGGGAAATGGCGGAACATTACCCCATTACTTTAGTTAATTCTGTTAACCCCTATCGCTTACAAGGTCAGAAAACCGGGGCTTTTGAAGTTGTAGATGCTTTGGGTGATGCCCCTGACTGGTTATGTATTCCTGTAGGCAATGCGGGGAATATTACCGCCTACTGGATGGGTTTTTGTGAATATCATCAAATTGGCAAATGCGATCGCCTACCCAAAATGATGGGTTTTCAGGCCGCCGGCGCTGCACCTTTAGTTAATGGTCAACCGGTGAAATCTCCCGAAACCATTGCCACAGCCATTAGAATCGGTAATCCTGCTAGTTGGGATAAAGCCGTAGCCGCTAAATCAGCCAGCCAAGGCAGTTTTAACGCTGTGACTGACGAAGAAATTTTAGATGCGTATAGATTGTTAGCCTCCTCCGAGGGGATTTTCTGTGAACCTGCCAGCGCCGCTTCTGTAGCTGGGTTATTAAAGGTCAAAGATGAAGTTCCCACAGGTGCGACAGTAGTTTGCGTGTTAACTGGCAACGGATTAAAAGACCCAGATACCGCCATTAAACACAGCCAATCTCAATTTAAGCAAGGCATAGCCGCAGAAATTCCCGCAGTAGCCAAAGCAATGGGATTTTAAGAAGGCAGGGGAGAAGAGGCAGGGGGGCAGGGGGCAGGGTGCAGGGGTGAAAGAAGAATATAAAAATACTTTTTTCCTATTGCCTATTGCCTATTGCCTATTGCCTATTGCCTGTTCCCTGTTCCCTGTTCCCTGTTCCCTGTTCCCTGTTCCCTGTTCCCTTACATAACATTTTTCTATAAAAACAATAGATAAACATTAATTCTTTGTATAATTCCTATGCAAAGTTTTATTATGCAACTTTAATTACTCCAAAACCTTTTACATCAAAGGATATAGTTATTTACTCTGAAGAATAAACAGCACAAAATTACACAAATCTTCCTCAAAAATGTAATTCCTGATACAGATATTGCTATTTATTAAATACAAGATCAATGAAATTTCCATAATTGATTGTAATTTAAAGCCTTCTAGGTCAGGGTTTAGACTTAATCACCCCTGTTATAGATCAGGCTGACTTAGCTCAAAAATACAGTCAATTATGTTAACTGCATCACATTATCAATTGTTCTAATTACATAGACAAAGTAAATGAGGTGTAGCGGAAGTTGAAATCAAGTCCGGTGCATAACGATGAAAAAATATAGCTCTTAAATTTACTGGCAAATTTTTAGAGGCCGTAATTAAATTAACCTATCCAGTCAAATTCTCGCAAAACAGAAACTACAACCTTTTAGCAGGAAAACAGGAATGAATAAAGGCATCCGCCCTCTGCATAAACTTTTGGCATTAGCGATTGGTTCAATGGTGTTTGCCGTTTGTGCACCGACAATCGTTCAAGCAGCTGATCCCCCAACGTTGGATACCTTGGCAGGTACAGCCGATAAATTAAAGGTTTCTATTGATAGTACCTGGGTGATACTTTCAGGTTGTTTAGTATTTTTTATGCAAACCGGCTTTGCGATGTTAGAGGCGGGTTTGCTGCGACAAAGAGGAGTAGTTAACGCCTTATTGGAAAACTTCGTTGATGCTGCGGTAACGATTTTAATCTGGTGGGCTGTTGGTTTTGCGATCGCCTTTGGTACAAGTGCCGGCGGTTTTATTGGTACAGATAACTTCTTCCTCAGTAATGCCATCACTCTGAAAGATGGTGCGATCGAGTACGCCACTGGTGCAGGTGGGTCTACTTCACCATTACATACTTACACCCTCTTCTTTTTCCAGTTTGCCTTTGCTGCTACCGCCAGTACCATTACGACCGGTTCAATGGCAGGCAGAACCGACTTTGTAGGCGATTTAATCTACAGTGCTGTTATGGGTGGCTTCAGCTATCCAATCATTGTGCACTGGGTTTGGAACTCTAACGGCTGGTTGTTCAAAATGGGTTACTGGGACTTTGCAGGTAGTTCCGTAGTTCACGCTGTTGGCGGTTGGACAGCTTTAGTTGGTGCTTATTTGCTTGGACCCCGCCCCGGTCGTCCTGCTTGGGGAACACTCCCACCGGCTCATAATTTGGGCTTGGCCACCTTGGGAACAATGATCCTCTGGTTTGGCTGGTTTGGCTTTAATGCTGGTTCTGGCTTGGGAATCGGCGATCCTGGTTGGGTTAGTTTAATCATCATTAACACCACCTTAGCTGCTGGTGCTGGCGCTTTAGCAGCCATGTTTCTCCAGTATTTCCGTTCCGGTAAGTGGGATTTAGCTTACTGTCTCAACGGTTCTTTAGCTGGTTTAGTCGGAGTTACCGCCCCTTGTGCTTTTATTCTCCCTTGGGCTGCTGTTCCTATCGGTTTAGCAGGTGGGGTTCTCGTATTTTGGGGAATTGATTTCATTGAATCACAGAAAATTGACGACCCAGTGAGCGCCTTTGCTGTTCATGGTATCAATGGCATGATGGGAACGATCGCCGTTGGTTTGTTTGCCCAAAAAGGTCTAGGCGGTATTGACAGAGGCGGAGTATTTACCGGTGGCGGTTTTGAACTATTAGGAATTCAACTTTTAGGACTTGCTGCCATTTCCGTTTTCACCATCGCTTTTTCCTTTTTAATGTTTGGCGGACTTAAAGCTATTGGCCGTCTGCGTGTTCATCCCGATGCTGATAAATTGGGTATTGATGCTTACGAACACGGCGCAACTGTTTGGCCTGATGTTTATGCGGTTGAACAATTTGTAGAGCAAGAAGAAAAACACCGCAATCATCGCCCAGAAGTTAGCGCTTTTGAAGGTGAGTAGTTCACGTTTTATTATTTAGGCAACTAAAAAGCCGTCCTAAAAATTCATAGGGCGGTTTGGCGTTGCTGATTTTGGGGATAAAAACAATTTTGCATACATTCAAAACCCTTGTAGAGACGTTCCATGGAACGTCTCTACACTCAAAAACATCCCGCACTTATGCAACACCGGCGGTTTTATTTATAATATTAAGCCATCGCTATTTTTACCTAACAATCATCCTCATCATCATAGTAATCATCATCTACTAATTCACAATCATAATTACCTTTAATCTCTGCGTTGAAAAATTTACCAATAGAATCTGCTGCTTGAAAATCTTCCCAGGTGTCTGCTTCCACTCCCTGATATTGGTACACTGCACCACTTTGGAACTCTACTTGTAAGATTTGGTCTTGGCTGTTATAACCGATCGCATAAGCCATAGAAGAACTGACTGGTAACATGGCAATGGGTTCTGCTGCTGGTGGTATGGGTGCCGTTTCGGCAATCAAATCATTTAATTGTTGTAATCCTTCAAAAGCTTGGACTGGTGCGGGTATCTCCAATAATTCTAACTCTTCCCCTCGGTCAACCAATAGCTGTAAATGTCCCTGGGAATGTGCGATCGCCACTAAACTGCTTAAGTCCATCTTTGCTAATTTCATGGTTGCTATCCTTGACTGATGGGAAGTTAAATATTTTAAGTGAAAGGCTTTATTTAGTACAATTATACCATATAACCCCTAATTGTCAACCTGAACAGGGTATTTTTTCTCCTAGATTCCATTTAAAAGTGCTTAGTTGCTATTTATCGCTGATCTTAATGATCAACTTTCCCATTTTGCATTTCCGCCAGTCGTCGCAGAGAACCGCTAATACTGCGTGGTTGAGGAACTTCTCTATTACCAGCTGGCCAACCTTCCCGTTGATGGGCTCTATCTCCGTCTGTTTCTTCCGTTTGGTCATGGAATAAAACTTGAGTGGTGGGATAAGGTAAATTAATCCCATGTTCTACATATAATTTTTGTTTAATTGCAGATATCACTTGATCTCGTGAATCTAAAGCATCATCATTGCCTCACCTTCCGAGATGAATCATCATAGAGCAAATCATGACTATGTAAATCTTTCTCAGGAATATAAATTGATATACTTACAGATAGATGTTAATTTTTAATTGAGGAGAGAAAGAGCAGGTAAGTAATTAGGCAGAATTAATTACACAACTTATTTCCCTGTTCCCTGTTCCCTGTTCCCTGTTCCCTTGCTTTACGTAGGAAATTAATTTTGCACGACTACTTAAACACCTTTAAATCTGGTTATTTTCTTCTTCTGTCGCTTTGTTAATCAAGATTTCTGTGATTTGTTGGACTGCTAATGGACGATAAAACAAATACCCTTGGACATCATCACAGTTAATAGATTTTAAAAAATCTAATTCTTCATTTTGTTCTACACCTTCAGCCACTAAGCGCAGTCCTAGACTCTTGCCTAAGTTAACAATTGCTTTAATAATATGTGGTACTCTATCATCTTTAGTTAATTCACGAATAAAAGAACCATCAATTTTTAAGCTATCAATCGGTAATAATTGCAGACGAGAAAGGGAGGAGTGACCAGTACCAAAATCATCAATAGAAAGATAAACTCCCATTTGTTTTAAAGATTGTAAAACGGTTTTGGTAAAATCAATATTTTCAATGGCAATGCTTTCTGTAATTTCTAATTCTAAATATTTGGGTTCTAATTCTGTTGCTTCTAAAATATTAGCTACTACTTCTAATAAATTGGGTTGACGAAACTGCTTCAGGGAAAGATTCACAGCAATAGTTACAGGTGGTAGTCCGGCTGATTGCCAAATTTTATTTTGTATACAAGCTTGCCTAATTACCCATTCACCAATACCAACAATTAATCCACTTTCTTCTGCTAAAGGAATAAAGACATTAGGGGCAACCATACCCATTTCTGGATGATGCCAACGCAATAAAGCCTCCATGCCTGTAATTTTTCCTGTACGAATATTGACACGAGGTTGATAATGAATGATTAATTCTTGCCGTTCTACTGCATAACGCAAACATTTTTCTAAATTGAGTAATTGAGGATTTTTAGAATTAAGTGAGACACTATAAAATTGAAAATTACCTCTGCCTTTGTCTTTGGCATAATACAAAGCTGCATCCGCGTGCTGGATTAAAGTTTCCGCATCGGGACTACATTCATCAAACAAAGCAATACCCAAACTAGCACTAATATAAAGTTCATGGCCTTTAAGTTGAAAAGCAGTTTCTAAGGATTTAAGAATTGCACTAGCTGCTTGAACTACTTGTTCAATTTCTGTGATTTGTGGTATTAAAATGGTGAATTCATCACCTCCCCAACGAGCTATGGTATCTTGGGATTTTAGAGAATCTTTAAGTCTGTGAGCTACGCTATTTAATAAATAATCTCCTAATGTATGTCCTAAAGTATCGTTGATTAATTTGAAGCGATCTAAATCTAGGAACATGACAGCTAAACTTTGTTGATTTTGTCTAGCTTTGGTAATAGCTAAATCCAAAATATCATTAAATGATAGACGATTAGGTAAGCCTGTGAGGTGGTCATGGAGGGCTTGATGACGAATTTTTGCTTCCACTTGCTGACGCTGACGTGCACCACTGATACTTGCAGCCATAGTCAACAAACTAGATTCTTCATGTTTTGACCATTGGCGTTCTGTGGTACAGTCAGCTAAACCTAAGTAACCCCAAACTTCTTCTTCTAATCTTAAGGGTACTAATAATAGTGATTGAATGTTATATTTACTTAATATTTCTTGTTCTGCTGGGGAAAAATCTTGAATTAATCCACTCATGGATTTACCTTCAATCAGGGTAGCATACCAACGCCATAAACCAGAGCTTTGATAAGTTGTATTTTTCCAATCTTCCAGACAGGTTTTTACACCTGATTTTGCCCATTCAAAGCGTAAACTAACTGCCATTTCCTCGGTGACAGGATGGGGGTGATTTTGGAAGAGATAAACGCGATCTACATTTGCGGCTTCTCCTAAAGCAGCCAAGGCTTTTTCAATTGCTAATTCATAATTCATTTCTGCTAGTAAATAGTTAGCCGCTTCTGCTACAGCTTGTAGGAGGCGATCGCGTTGTCTGAGTTCGGCTTCTGCTTGCTTCTGTTCTGTAATATCTCGAATAATAAAAGTTCTAATTAAGTCACTCTCTGGGAGATAATGTACAGACTGTTCAAAAATCTCTCCGTTGGTTTCTATTTCCCGAACAAATGAAGTGCGCTCTTGATTTTGGACTGCATTAAGTAATTCTGCTAAGATTGGGTGCTTGACTCCAGTTTCTCGAAGTTTGGGAAATTTGAGCGCCGCAGCCGGATTGAGATATGTAATAGTTCCTTCTATATCCATCTCAATAATCGGATTAGGGATCAGTTCTGGAAAGGAAGCTAACCGAGCTAAAGCTGCTTCACTCGCTCCTTCAAAGTTGGGATCGGGTACAGTGAGATTGTCAAAAGGATTAACATGGTTAGCTTGTTTTGATAGAAAATCTGCTATATCCTCAATGGCACAAAATTCGGCGAAGGCTTGCTCTGTTAGGTTGGCAATAGCATAATATTTGGCTTGAGCGTGATGATTGCCAAATGCAACCATGTCTCCATGTTGGAGATTATGAGAATAGCATTTATTCCCATTGACAAATAAACCATTGGTACTCTTTTTACCTTTAAAGTTACCATCAATAATCCTAAAAGCATATTGATCTGTATTTGGTAAGGTTACACGCAATAAAATGGCGTGTTGTCTCGATACAGACCGAGAACGCAACACGATCGCATTTCTGGAATCCCGTCCTAGAGAGTAAGTAGCCTCTAAAAGCGGTATGGTGCGCTGTCCGTCCAAGTCTTGGACAACTAGTAGATGACGTATTTTTCCCTGTTCATGTCCTGACATACCTCTTCCTTAAGTGGTGATTTTCTTAGGTATTCTCTGCAAAAGATAGGCTGTTTTTACTGCTCATTTTCTCACTTACGTGATTTTAACAACCTGCTTAACACAATTTATTGTGATTTTGACAATGAACTAAATTTGAATAAGTAAGTCAGCACTAGAAAATCCAAATATGTGAACTTTTGTAAAATGGCTGAACCTGAACCAAAATATCCAATTGAGCCAATTTTACATACTGTAACATTCCTGAGATTTCTCCTACCCAATGCTAATGATCTCAAAAATTCTCTGAAAAATCATCCATCTTGATTTTATCTTTACTTACAGATGAATTTTCTTTTACTCTGGAATCAAAACAAAAGCAAAATTGTGGACACTCCTAGTGCAAGGAGGCAAGAGGCAGCTTTGCTGGAGGCAGGAGGTAAGAAGGTTGATTTAATTGATGTTTAATAGAGTTCAAATGGATAGTTATTTCCGCCATGCTGCACTAGTTTAAAAAGGATTATATTGTAAATAAAAATACAGTCCATTTTCCTGCCATGTTTTGTCCTGGGAATCTACGGAAACTAGGGGTATCCCCCAATCAAAACGAGCAGTTAAATTATTTTGTGTCCAGCGTAGACCTAAACCTGTCCCAATCAAAGTATTTGTCTCAGGATTTTGTCTACCGGAGTTATTCCAACCCAAACCAAAATCCAGAAACGGTATAACCTGCAATAAACCATCCATTTTTGGTGCTCTGACAATGGGAATATAAACTTCTGTAGATAATAAAGTGCCATTATCTGTAAGTAAATAATCCTGACGATAACCGCGTACACTACCCACCCCACCGATACCAAACTGCTCTAAGGGTAGCAGGGTTCTAGATGCTAACTGAGTATTACTACGTACAAGCAATAAAGTATCGGGAGCGAGGAGACGGGCCCATTGAGCTTGACCTTGCCAAGAGAAAAAGCGGCTATCTGGGGCATCTTCATTAATAGTAGCATTTAATACATCTATGCCTTGACTAAATTGCGATCGCACTGCAAAAACTTCTTGACTACTGCGACTTGTCCATTCTTGGAAAAATCTGATCGCTGATACCTTTGTCCGTCCGTCATCAGCACCCAAAGCAGGAAAAGGGATTCGTAAACCCTCAATATAAGAAGCTTGACTATCACGGTGAGAAGCCGTTAAACCTAGTGTAAATTCTTGTTGAGAAGTTTGGTATAGGGGTTGACGGTAGGTTAAATCATAATAGTTAGCAGATGATTGAATATCCAGCACATTAAACGGCTGTTCTATCACATCACTATCAGCTTGGCTATAGCTAAATGTCAGCGTACCATTTCGGGGGTTAAGGGGTAATGTATAGCTGGCATCAAAACCATTACTACCATCAGTGTTAGTATAACCGAGAGTTAATTGATCTCCGATACCTAACAAATTGGCTTCCGAGAGACTTAACCGCCTGCGGAAACTACCCACACTAGGCGATCGCCCATTATCGAAAATAATATCAGTATCAAAAGTTTTTGCTTCTCTCACTTTGACTTCCAGGATATTTGTCCCAGGACGAGAACCGGTCGAGAGTTCAGCCGAGAGATTTTCAATTAAAGGATTTTGCTGTAATAATCTGAGTGCTTCTAGTAGTTGTTGTTGATTAACAGGAGTACGATTAGCGATCGCAATTCGACTGCGGACATAATTAGGATTCAGTCGCCCTGTTCCCGTAACGACAATATCCTCTAATTTACCTTCAAGCACCTGTATTGTTACTACCCCAGACTCCACATCTTGAGGTGGAATAAAAGCCCCAGAAGTCAGATAACCATTTTTAACATATAAATCAGTAACTTTCGAGCGAACTTGAAATAACTCCGCCAAAGAAATAGGACGATTAGTAAATTCCTCTGTCACCTCCGCCAACTCTTGGGGGCTAAATACCGTACTCCCCACCACCTCAAACCTTTCTACCACAATAGTTTGCGGCACATCAGGCGGTAACTGGTTGGGTGCTGGAGTAGTAGGGGTTGGTGGTAATAAATCCGAGGGAGGAGGAAGAGTAGGAGGTAATTGGGGTAAAGGTAAAGACGAAGGAGGAGGGACTTGTAAATCTTGAACTGGTGGCAGTTGTTGAGATATAAAAAAATTACTGTCTGCTAGACTTTCAGATTCTACATTTTCCGCATTAGCAGCTTTAACACCGACACCATAAAACAGCACAAACACAATCAGCTGCAACCCAGATAACATTAGTTTTTGTGATAATTGGCGATTCATTAGCACTCAAAAAAAATTGATTAGATTTTGTTAGATAGTAATAAATAACACTTTTTAGTATTATCTTGTAGTTTTGTATATATAGTATATAAGTTGAAAACATAGCTATAATTGTATTTCAACTTAAAAATGCACAGTAAATTTACATCATGTTATCTCAGTAGCATTTAATATATAGCTATTAAATTTACTACTTTTAATACACAAAAGTTTACAGCATAATCAAGTGTTTTTATGCAAAAAGTCTAAATAAATTTACCATTACCTTTATATATTCAAAACCTGCTTTGAGAAAATATTTATTTCCGAGTGAGAGAAAAATTCGTTTAAGCTGGAATTTCTGTTGCAAGATGGGATAGGAGGTGATTTTCAATGCCAAAATGGAAGTTAGTAACAGAGTTTTCTTTTGATAGCGCCCACTTCATCAAGGATTACAATGGCCCTTGTGGGAGGATGCACGGCCATACCTATAAGGTGAAAATAGAAGCTAAGTCATCTCAGTTACACTCTTCAGAATTTTGTCCGCATCCGGTAATGGTAGCAGATTTTAAAACTTTGCGCTGGGCTAAGAAGGATGTAAGCCAAGGTGGGTTAGATCATTGTGTATTAAATGATGTAATGCCGCCAGAGTATCCCACCACTGCGGAAATGATTGCTAAGTATATTTACGATGAAACCAAGAAGCGCTTACCTGAAGATGTGAAGTTAAAAGTAGCAGTCTCCGAAACGCCTAACTCTTGGGCTGAATATGAGGATGATTAAGTTAAGCTGGTGGAATATTTCCACCGCTTGCTTTTTTGGTTAGTGTTGCAGGGCAAAGATTGAACCGCGTTGTTCTCGAAGAGTAGACGCGTTAGTCGAAGACTTTCCCGAAGGGTAGGACGCGAAGGAAGAGGGATAAGAAGAAAGAGTTTGATTAATCTACTTAACTAATTACTTGATATTTTTGCATAAGTTTATTAAAAAAATCTTCAAGTATGGATTTTCCAGAAGTTCCACATAATTCATAACCTCCAAATCTATAAATATCATAACCTGCTAACTTTAAATTGCGATCAGCAGCAACCATTTCAGCATATTTTTGAGGACTAGCAATATCATCATCAGCATAATGTTGTTTACCATCAACTTCTATAACAACTCGTTCTTGCTGAGAAAATAAAATTAGAAAGTCCATTCTTTGTCTAGGTATCCTTTTTTCTCTTAACTCTCGCAGAGAGTATGGATCATAATGTAAATATACTTGAGGAATTAATGCTGGTAAAAATTCATGTAATTTATTTTTAAATATTTCAAAATAGGTTCTAAATACTAATTTTTCAGGTTCTGAACTTAGAGAATTATATAAACGTTTATAAAATTTCCTTTCTGTTTCTATAGTAAAATCTTTTTCAAAATTTTTCCTTGCCCACCAAGTAAATAAGTCTTTCCATAATAGACCAGTAATAGGAATATTTTGATCGTAAACAAGGCAATATTCTTCATTTTTAACAATGAGAATATCGTTATTAAGAGAATCTTCAAGTATGATTTCTGGTTTTGGACCGTTGGCAGCAAAAATTAAGTTTTTGATATTACCACTAACACCTGAAGCAATTTTGATTACTTTATAAATTGGAAGTTCAGATATAAATTCTCTAGCTTCTAAACGAAAACCATTGTTAATCAAAAGGTTATTTATAATTTCAATAAACTGTTTTTGGTTGTTTTTTTCTCTGACTACTGGATGAGCAATTTCTTCAATAAATCGCAGGAAAGTTTCATCGTTAATGTTTTTTATATCTAAAATACTATCAAATAAATAGTAGTAATTCCAATCGCTATTCATAACCATGTGTTGTGTAATGTCTTCTACTGCTGTACGAAATCGTTTATCAGTAGAAGGCATTCTATCTAAAGGCCAAATGCGTCTAAGAAAATCTATTAAATCTAGTTTTCCCTCTATTGTTACCCCTAATGCTTCTGCTTGTGTAATTATTGCATCTAATAAATTTTGTCGATCATAAGGAGAAATTTTAAATTCATTAAATGTAAATTTATATAGTATTTGGCGGAGTTGTTCTGATGAATATTCTTTTAATGTTCTTTGAGCTAAATTAACTAAGAATTCTTCATTTTTCCCTATAAGGCGTTTTTTAACGTATGTAAATTTACTATTATATGCCTCTTTTTCATCACCACAATCTAAACCAAATTCTTCACAAACTTTTGGCAAATTATGGGCTTTTTCTTCAGATAAAGCCATAGCTATTGCTTCACGTAGTTCATTTAATGCTGGTTTATTACTCATAAAAAAGATAACCTATATATGATTAATGAATAAATCATTTTTGTTATTTGAGAAAATATACTAGAATTGTTATAACAAAATTTTACTCTATATAACTCTACAGGTGTGATAAATTACCATAAAGTGAATAATCCAGTCAAGTTATAGGATAAGCAATATAATGTATATTATATCACGCATAGAATAAAATTGTTCACTTAATTTGAAAAAGTACAAGTTACATAATAAAATTATCTAAATTTCCAAAAAGCCGCGAAAACAATTTCTGGCTTAAAGCTAAAAACCATCAAAACGGTTTTAAAATTTATTTCAGTCATCTTTAGATGACTTGAGCTTTTAGCCCGTTCGCGCAGCGTTGCCGGAGGCTAATTTATTTCAAGGTTAAATATTTTTAGGGTGGGCATTTCTATCAACCAGTACAATACCCACCCTACAAATTATACTTTTACTTCTTGGCAATAATCCAAACAGCGTGGATGATTCCGGGAATGTAACCCAACATGGTTAAAAGTATATTAATCCAGAAATCTAAACCAAAACCTACTTGCAAAAATACACCTAAAGGTGGTAGAATGATAGCTACAATAATGCGTACAAAATCCATCGCAACCTCCTAATTAATAGCCCATAATCTACACAAGGCTATACGTTTTTGTGACATCTAAAATAGAACATCAAACTTTTGAGATGCCATTCCTGAAATGATACGGTAAACCCTACCTTAACCGCCGCTTATTTTGGCTTTGTAACCTAGTTTAGTGAGAATTTCTAAAATTTTCTGTTTGTGATCGCCTTGAATTTCTATATCATTATCTTTGAGCGTTCCGCCTGTACCGCATTGGGTTTTTAACTGTTTCAGTAAGGATGTTAAGGTTTCCTCTGTAGTTTGAAAACCAGTAATAACTGTGACAGTTTTACCTTTCCTGCCTGCACGAGTGGCTTGGATTCTGATATTTTGTTGTTTTGGTGGTAAATCTGGGGTTGGTCTTTCTAATGCTGGTGAGTTGTCGTCTCCAAACTCACGGTAGACAAAGCGTTGATCAGATTGGGATTTATTAGAAGACATAATTTTTACTGGTGGAAACTTAGGACTTGGCGTTTAAAATGAAAATTAACTCTGTTATGTCATTTTAACTAATCTGTGACTACTACTCCCTTATCTCCTAAATCTCAACAAACAACTTCTGTACCTGACCATCTGGGACGCTATGGCCGTTTTGGTGGAAAGTATGTTCCAGAAACTTTGATGCCTGCTTTAACTGAGTTAGAAGCGGCTTATCAACAATATCGCCATGATCCCGGTTTTCAAGCTGAATTACAGGGGTTATTACGTGATTATGTGGGACGTGCCACACCTTTATATTTTGCAGAGCGTCTTACTGCTCATTATGCCCGCCCTGATGGTACGGGTCCACAAATTTATTTAAAACGGGAAGATTTAAACCATACTGGTGCACATAAAATTAATAATGCTATTGGTCAGGTGTTATTGGCCAAGCGGATGGGTAAAAAGCGGATTATTGCCGAAACTGGGGCGGGTCAACATGGGGTAGCTACGGCTACAGTTTGCGCTCGGTTTGGGTTGGAATGTGTGATTTATATGGGCGTTCATGATATGGAACGTCAATCTTTAAATGTGTTTAGGATGCGCTTGATGGGGGCGGAAGTCCGACCTGTGGAGGCGGGTACGGGTACGCTGAAAGATGCGACTTCTGAGGCTATCCGCGACTGGGTGACAAATGTGGAAACTACACATTATATTTTAGGTTCGGTGGCGGGTCCCCATCCTTATCCAATGATAGTCCGTGATTTTCATGCGGTGATTGGCCAAGAAACTCGCGCTCAAGCGGTAGAGAAATGGGGCGGTTTACCTGATATTCTTATGGCTTGTGTGGGTGGTGGTTCTAATGCTATGGGACTATTTCATGAGTTTGTGCATGAACCATCTGTGCGGTTAATTGGTGTAGAGGCGGCTGGTGAAGGTGTGAATACTGATAAACACGCAGCTACTTTAACCAAAGGAAAAATCGGTGTGTTACACGGGGCTATGAGTTATTTGTTACAGGATCATGATGGACAGGTGGTGGAAGCACATTCTATTAGTGCTGGGTTAGATTATCCTGGTGTGGGGCCTGAACACAGTTATTTAAAAGATTTGGGTCGAGCAGAATATTATAGTGTGACGGATGCGGAAGCTTTGGCGGCTTTTCAAAGGTTGTCGAAGTTAGAGGGAATTATACCAGCTTTGGAGACTTCCCATGCGATCGCCTATTTAGAAACTCTCTGTCCTCAACTTAGCGGTAGCCCCCGCATCATCATTAACTGTTCTGGACGGGGTGACAAAGATGTACAAACTGTAGCTAAATTCTTAACTCTTCAATAAATAATCTCTCTATAGGCAGGTGGAAGCCTGCCAAAAATTCTCAAATAGGTGAGATTAAAAGTTAATCGCTGCTTTTAAGCTGTAGGTTGAGTTAACCGCAGCAGGAGAGAGGAGAACGGTTTTGTTTCCTGAACAGCCTTATGTTTAGATATATGGAACTGTTAACATGACTGTTCTATGCTCCGACACACACTTTCAGGCTTGGTTGCAGCTACTGTGATTTTAGCTGGTAGTCCCGGCTTTTCTGCCACTATTCAAAAATCCCCATTGCAGTTTACCAACGTGACAGATTTTGATTCCCAGATTGCTCAATCTACTATAGACACGGCTGCTATAGAAAATTCAGTTTACCAGCAAATTAACCAATATCGTGTTTCTCAAAATTTACCACCATTAGCCCGTAATACCAGTATTGATAATCAAGCTAGAATCCACAGTCAAAACATGGCTAGTGGTAAAGTCCCCTTTGGACATCAAGGTTTTCAACAAAGAGTCACAGCTATAGGTATTCCCTACACTTCCGCAGCTGAAAACGTGGCTTATAATCAGGGCTATAGTGACCCGGCAACAAAAGCTGTTCAAAGTTGGCTACAAAGCTCCGGGCATCTAGCCAATATTAAAGGTAATTTCAATCTCACAGGAGTGGGTGTTGCTGTTAATAGCAAAGGTGTAGTTTACTTTACTCAAATCTTTTTAAAATCACGATAAGGAAGCAGGGGGCAGGAGGGAAGAGGCAGGGGTGCAGGGTGCAGGGTGCAGGGGGGAAATAAAAATCTATTGCCTATTGCCTATTGCCTATTGCCTATTGCCTGTTCCCTAATGACTTATTTGCTTACATAATTTTTAGTATCCGCTACATCTGCCAGTGGATACTATTTTTTTATATAAATTTTGATTAATAATGTAGTGTAGTGTGACAAAAATAATTATCAAGTTTAGATCGGTTTACTCATTTTAAAGGGAACAGGAAAAATCAAAAGTTAGGCATTCAAAAGTCAAAAATAATTAATTACTCCTGCCTCCTGCCTTCTGTCTCTTCCCTCCTACCTTCTTTCAGTAGCAACAGTCACATTTTATAAGATGTATACTAAGGGATACTATTTTTATTGTAAATCTTAAAAATGGGGCATTTACCAGCGAAAAAGTCCAAATTTTCTGACATTTCCCTACCAAGTCTAGAAAAACAGACAATTCCTTGATTTATAAAGAATTAATAGTATCCTGGTATGTATTCTGAACATCGGAAGATAGGGTATATATCTTATAATTCCATCAACTACCTTATTCTCTATGTTGCGACAAACTACTTTTGGCGCTGCTTTAAGTTTGCTTGTCCTGGCTAGTGGATTTATAACCGCTCCCATTCCAGGTAATAGTTCTACAAAAAGAAATGCACAAACTCTATCAAAAGTTACTTTTCAAACTACTAATCTAGAAAAATTGGTTTTTGAGCAAATTAATCAATATCGCGTTGCTAAAGGATTACCAAAATTAACTTTAAATGCAAATATTAGCCGCCAAGCTAGGATTCACAGCGAAAATATGGCTAAGGGTAAAGTACCTTTTAGTCATGATGGGTTTGAACAACGGGTTAAAGCTATCCCTTTAACTTATAACAGTGCGGCGGAAAATGTGGCTTTTAATTCGGGATATAGTAATCCTGCTAATCAAGCGGTAGTTGGTTGGTTAAATAGTCCGGGACATTTGAAAAATATTCAAGGGCGTTATAACTTGACAGGAGTAGGGGTGGCCACAAATGACAAAGGTGAGGTATATTTGACACAAATGTTTTTAAATACTAAGTAGGGAAAATCAAGTTTTACTTAAAAATAATTTAGTGTTTGGCGGATAATTTTCTTATCAACACTATCTTTTATTTTTTCATGAGTTTAAACGATTTTCAGGTATGCGATCGCGATTTGAGTGATGCAGCACTTAACCAGTATTTACAAGCTGATTCCATCAGTGTAGATACGGAAACAATGGGATTACTACCACAACGCGATCGCCTTTGTCTAGTGCAGCTGTGCAACCCGGAAGGACAAGTTACTGCTATTCGCATCGCTAGAGGACAAACTGAAGCACCCAATTTAAAACAACTTTTAGAAGCAAATCACAGTCTCAAAATCTTTCATTTTGCCCGATTTGATTTAGCTACTTTACGTTACAATTTGGGAATTTACGTCCAACCTGTTTTTTGTACTAAAATTGCCAGTAAATTAGCCCGTACCTACACTAACCGACATGGATTAAAAGATGTAGTCTTAGAATTAGAACAAGTAGAATTAGATAAAACTGCTCAAAGTTCTGATTGGGGTAATGCGAATAATTTAACAGAAGCACAATTAAGTTATGCGGCTAATGATGTCCGCTATTTATTGAAAATTAAACAAAAATTGCAAGGGATGTTAGAAAGGGAAGAACGTTGGCAAATTGCTCAAGAATGCTTTAACTTTCTTCCTCACCAAGTTACTTTGGATTTATGGCAATTTAAAGAGATTTTTGAACATTAAATTGCACCGTTGTTAAATAAGTGTAGAGACATTTTCTGTAACGTCTCTACATTTTAATTTTGGAATTTTGGAATTTTGGAATTTTGGAATTTTCAACTTTTAATTTTCTACACTTCCTTTTGTTGGGTTTCAATATGCTGCTGTATCCTGGAAACCACATTATAATCGTCTGCACCTGCGGGAGTCCTAGATTCAATAATGCCTTCAGTTGGGCCTCCAATCGCTTTCCATGCACCTAAACCTCCTTTGAGTTCAGAAACATGGATAAAGCCCGCAGAACGCAAAATTCGGGCAGCTTCAGCAGTTTGTTCCGCGTTTGTACCATAAACATAAATATCACGTTCTCTGTCTAAAGAAGGAACTGCGCGATCTGCTAAGGTATCTATAGGCATAGGCATTGCTCCCATAATATGACCTTCGTTATAAATTGAGCGATCGCGTACATCCAAAATTGTAAACGCCGGTTCTCCCCACTCTAAACGTGATTTGACAGTATGTACCTCAGATTCCGCTTCTACTGGTGGTTGTGGGGGAATAATACCACTTACTAGATTAGAATTCATAGCTGGTTTATTTTTGCAGAATACTTGAAGAGTAGTTTATCGAAATATGTAAAACTCCTTGCTCTTGCTTAAGGATGAATCTCAGTAAATCTATCTTTTGGTATATTAATTGAACAAAATAACAGTTAATTTAACACTGAAATAGTTATTTAACTTAAACATTAAAACCATCAAATCACCAACAATCAAGAAAGTGAGATATTTATCTCTTATCACTCTAATCTTATTATGTCAAGATTCTGATAATTTATGTTTTATTGATTGACGTTTTCGTGATTTATTAATATAATCCAATTTGTAAATAATATTTACGTTAACCAACAGGATAAAATATTCAGATGTTTGTTAAATTACTTTTGTATTTATACCTCCATTGACAAAATTCTAATCCAGTGTGGTGGAAATAACTATCCAGTTAAACCCTATCAAACACCAGTTAAATCAACCTTCTTACCTCCTGCCGCCTGCCTTCTTGCGCTAGATTTACATCAGAACATAGCTAATTTACTACGGATAAACAAGTTCTTTAATACTGTATTGCTAATCATGACTTTTAGAAGGTTCTTAATCATGGATTTTCAGTACCAATACCAAAATTATACATTTTTTTCTTGAAAAAATACCAAAATTAAACATTACATAAAGATGTTGTGAGGATTATCATATCTTAAGTTTGCACAAACTTTATAGGAAAATTAAGATATATAAGTATTTCAGCATTGTTCACACTTATTCACGGTAAGACTAAACACAGAGCTAATTAGTAACCCCACTTAAATCACATCTATTGCTAGATTAAAAATAGACGGTATCACAATATGGATAAATCTGTCACTAATCCCAAAATTATGATTGTAGATGATGATTTTAGCGTTCGCAATCTGATCTACAGATATCTTAACCGTAAATATGAAATAGAATCAGCAGCAGATGGTAAAAGTGCAATAGAATTATTTGAACAATTCAACCCTTCTTTAGTAATTTTAGATTGGAATTTACCGGATATTAATGGTTTTCAACTTTGTCAAGAAATGCAAAGTCGGACTAATGTTTTAGTTTTAATTCTCACTAGCCGTAATGATGAAGCTGATAAAATTAAAGCATTAGCTTCAGGGGCAGATGATTTTATGACTAAACCTTTTAGTTTAGCAGAAGTTGAAGTTCGAGTTGAAGCACTTTTAAGAAGAATTCGCTATATTCATCCTCAACAATCACAACGTTTAGTTTATAAACAATTAGCAATTAATCCTGAAGGAAGAGAAGTAACATTGAATGATAAACCTTTGGCTTTAACAGCTTTAGAATTTAACATTTTACATTTTTTAGCCAGTCATCCGGGACAAGCATGGAGTCGTGCACAGTTAATTCAAAAAATTTGGGGTTGTGACTATGTGGGTGATGGTAGAGTTGTAGATGTGCATATCGGTCAGTTACGAAAAAAAATGGAAGCTGATTCTAGTATGCCGGAATTTATTAAAACTGTACGAGGTTTTGGTTATAAGTTTGAAGCACCAGATAATTAGGAGAATAAAGCAGAATAAGTTTAAATTTTCAATTTTAGATTTTGAATTGAATAATCTCAAATCTAAAATCTTAACCCAAAATTTACATAGGCAATTTGCCGATAACAAAGCATTTTTTTAAATCTTTGAATGTAGATAATTGATATCAGCTGATTAAATTATTTAACTCCTGTTTCAACCATCAATTACAAAAAATTCCTGGGAAAGAAATTTCCAGAAAAGAGTTTCATCTGTATGCACAATCATCTTTACACTCCAAAATTATATAACGCACCTTGATTAATTTTCTTAATCACAGCGCGTTAGTTTTTAGCTATTGATTTTTGACATACTTCCCGCCCTAAAAGTGCGGAGATTCTGGGTTCAAACAACAGTTGCAGGTCTACCCCGTCTTACACTATCTCGCCCAACAGACAATGCCCTGCCTGTTTCCACTATTTTACCAAAAAGCTGTCCTCAAAGGACGGGGCTTTAAACCCAATTTTTTGGTAACAAAAATTTAAACTCTTGGTTGACCCTGAGTATAGAAATGTAAAGTTTTTTTTCAGAAAACGCTCATAATTGTAATGATGCTGGCACTGGTTAACATAATTAAAGCACCCATTACCAAGGTGTTAGGCAGTTTTTTGTCTTGCATAGCTGGTCAAACCTTTTACTTTGAGTATATATACCGACGATATCAAGGAAATTAAGAATCATGAGAGGAATAAAACAAAAATTAAAATATTGTAAAGTTTCTAAACAAATATGAGATTGATTAATTACTGACAATTGATCAGTTGTAGTAAAAACCGCATATATACAATTACCCAAATATCTACCGGAGTGTGTGCCTTAATGATGTAAGATCAATTTCAATCAAAACAAATCTTAATTTTTGGTTAAAATCATGACAGCTACCACGGCATCTACAAACCCCATAGCAAACTTCGACTTAGAGAAGTTAAATCAAGAGTTGGATACAGCTACACCGAAAGAAATCCTCGCCTGGTCTGTCGAGAATATACCTACCGGACTGGTACAAACCAGCGCATTTAATGTAGATGATATGGTAATTACGCATATTCTCTACACCGAACTACAGCATCCTGCGCCGGTAATCTTTCTTGACACCCTGTTCCACTTCCGTGAAACTTTAGAATTGGTTGCTAAGGCTAAAGAAATCTATAACTTAGATTTACAAACCTACAAAACACCAGATGTACATACCCGTGAAGCTTTCATTGCTAAATATGGGGAAGCACTTTGGGATACAGATATTACCAAATTCCATGATGTTACCAAAATTGAACCACTACAACGGGGTTTAGACGAATTAAATACAGTTGCTTGGATTACTGGCCGCCGTCGGGATCAAGCTGTTACCCGTGCTAATATGCCAGTTTTTGAACTAGATGGTAAAGGACGGTTAAAAATTAACCCCTTAGCAGCTTGGACAAGGAAAAACTCTTGGACTTATGTAGCAGAACATAAAGTTATTTACAATCCTTTACACGATCAAGGTTATCCCAGCATTGGTGATGAACCTATTACAACAAAAGTCGGTGATGGTGAAGACGAACGTGCTGGACGTTGGCGCGGAACTGGTAAAACTGAGTGCGGAATTCACATTTAGACTGCAAAATTAGGGATAAAATCAGAGTTTGAGGTATAGATTAATTGATTTTATTTAATTTTTCTACCTCAAGCTCTATTTTTTTTGACATACTCCCCGCCCTAAAAGTGCGGAGATTCTGGGCTCAAACAACAGTTGCAGTTTCATACCGTCTTACACTATCTCGCCCAACAGACAATGCCCTGCCTGTTTCCACTATTCTACCAAAAAGCCATCCTCAAAGGACGGGGAACCTCAAACCCAATTTTTTAGTAAAGTTAAAAATATTCCTGAGAGTGGCTATAATTATATAAGATATAGATGTTTTTAAATAAATAGTTAACACCCTGATTCATTAATAGCAATCGCTAATATTTAAGCGACAGTTCAAGGGCAAGAAATTAAACTTCAATCCAGTACAATAAATTGTGGATAAAAGCCTTTTTGTCTAAGTTTTCAAAATGTCTAAATTGGATTTTGCATGGCAATAATTAAAGAGATAAAAGTTTTTTGGGGTAGTTGTTTAGCATTTTTGCTCATTTGTTAATCTTGGATTCAGAATTGATTTTTATTTTCAGAGGGTCTAGATTCTTCTAAACCCGGAAGGCGAGATTTAGAGAGGGTATTTGTGCTATTTTCTATTTGGGGATAGCCAAATACACTAAAAAATACAACACTAGCGGCTGCTAGTACATAGCGTCTCCCTAAATGTACGCCGTAACGTCTTTGTAAAAAATTACCTTTTGTGTTACTAAAATGCTGTTGTTTCATCACCAAATCTAGAAAATAATCTGTGTTTCAATTATTTACTATGACATTGGCGATCGCCTAAATCATAAATCGTTTCATTTTTAGTAACGCTAGGGAATAGGCAATAGGCAATAGGCAATAGGCAACAGGGATTTAATTCTTCTGTCTTTCTCCTCTGCTTCCCCTGCCTCTTCCTACTGGGGAACTGTCCACCAAGCTAAGGCATAAGGTTGAGTGGCTTCGTTAATTTGTTGACTAAATTTAACACGAATGGTATAATTACCATCTTTAGGAACTGGGCAAAAAATATGCTCTACACTGTCAACGGCGCTAACAGAAGAACAAGCTACAGTTTCCGATTTACTGCCATCAAGCTTAACTAAATATAGATCAAGATTGTTTAAACCGCGATCGCTAAATTCTTCACCCACATCATATAAATTATTGTTATTCTTATCCTTTAACTCTACCAACCTATCCCACGCTAAAGTGAGAGAAACAAAACTGTTAGCTTTTAATGATTGGGCTAATTTATAATCTACTGTAGACCCAGCATTTACGCTGCTGTAATCCCAACCCAGAGGCGAAACCGCTTGTGAGGATGACCATTGACCTGTACTAAACTGTTGATAAGCCCGAAAAGCATTGAGATGACCAGCGCCCATTTGCGAATGTAAGGGAACTTTGACATCTTGGTAAGCATCAGAAGCCAACCAATCTAAATTTTGTTTATCAACCAGGGTGCGAGTCATTCCCAAACGTGAACCGTCACCATTATCTTGGAGTTTGTCGGCGGAGTTGAGTAAAACCACTTTCATAACTTGATGACGACGGGATTCGGTAGTCCAACGGGGTTGTTTAGTTCTTAATTGGCGATCGCCAAATTCCTGCAATAATGCTACAGTTGCCGTCAGATGGGGAGTAGCGAAACTTGTGCCAGTGGATTTATTTACCTTCCCATCAGGATTGAGTAAAGGAATATTGCTACCAGGGGCTACTATACCAATAGAGCGGCGATTATTGATATTAAACTCTTTACCAGCCAAACGCTGAGTAGCCCCTTGATTATTACCCGCCAGATTAGAAACATCAACTTTTTGAAAAATTCCATCTCTTCGGGATGAAAAAGCCACGTTAACTCCGTTAAAATTATCGGTAGGAATAGGAATTCCGCCCTTACCTTGATTACCTGCGATCGCATACAGGACATCATGCACCCGACTAGACCAGTCAATACACATTGTCAGTAAAGCATTCCCATCTAAAACCGCTTCCGGTCTAGGGTCACGGTTGAGAGGTTCACCAAAACTAAAATTTATCGTTCGCACATCACCACTATTTTGTAAAGCTATATGCTGCGTTGCTAGGCATTCCTCTGGTTGTCCCGTACCTTTAGTAGTACCTACCGCCGAAGAATACAAATTAGCATCAGGAGCAACCCCCGGATAAGCCTTATCTCTACTCACCATCACCGCAGCCACATTATAAGCATGGGAATCAACGCCACTATTAGACTTAGCCGGCTCATTGCGTAAAAATACCCCTACAGGAGAAACGGCTCTATTTTTAGAAACAGCCTTATCCCAGCCGAACATTCCTGGTCTTCCGATTTCCACCTGACCAATAGCAATTTTACGCCCAGTTAAATTGTAAGGAGGTTGACGCAACTTCAAAACATCAACCCCATCGCTTCCTAAAGAAGACTTCAAACCAGCAGCTAACACTGGCATACCCACACAGGAAGCACCTAAACCCAAAATTATCCACAGTTTTTTGTTCATAGTCATTTAGTCATTGGTCATTGGTCATTAGTCATTAGGAAGTAGGGAACAGGCAACAGGCAACAGGCAACAGGCAACAGGGAATAGGGAATAGTCATTAGTTATTCTTTTTGACTTTTGACTTTTGTCTTTCCCCCCTGCCCCCCTGCCTCTTTCCCCCCTGCAC